>CAZTQX010000001.1:0-5061 GCA_964615985.1 uncultured Gammaproteobacteria bacterium
TCTAAGGGTTAACTTAATGGCAGTGACTTTGAAAAAGGGGGATCGAGGGGGATTTGCTCTTTTTCATGTGGATTGCCGCGTTCGCGGCAATGACCGTGGTGCCCAACATGATTTCCGCGATGATTTGATGGGCACGCTGCGCTTTGCCACATCCTACTTGTGGGTGTGTTGAGAAAGGGATGGTTGTTTGATTCTTGTGGTGGGTTTTGAGCTTGGGGATTCCCTGCACCCAGCAGGCTAGAGCGCAGTGTTTTAACACGCTACCCCAAACAAACGCCGAAAATTCTCACTGGAAGCCTCAGCCACTTCCTCAAAACTGATCCCCCGCAACTCCGCCACCTTCTCGGCCACATGTTTCACCCACGCTGGATTATTCGGTTTGCCGCGATGAGGTACCGGAGCCAAATAGGGTGAATCGGTCTCAATCAGCAGCCGATCCAGTGGGATCTTCGCTGCCGCTTCTTGAATCTCCTTGGCACTTTTAAAGGTGACGATGCCAGAAAAGGAGATGTACAGCCCCAACTCAATGGCACGTTCGGCGGTGGGCAGATCCTCTGCAAAGCAGTGCAGCACGCCACCCACCTCTGGGCCTCCCTCTTCGGCAAAGATCTTCAAAGTGTCTTCACGTCCTGAACGAGAGTGAATGATCAGCGGTTTGCCACACTGCTTGGCCGCGCGAATATGCACCCGAAACCGCTCCCGCTGCCACTCCATATTTTCGTTTTCCCAGTGGTAGTCGATGCCGGTTTCACCGATGGCAATGACCTTATCTCGCTTAGCCAAACTGACCAAACGCGCCACATCGGGCTCCTCTCCCTCCTTTTCGGTGGGATGAACCCCAACGGAACACCAGATATTGGCGTGGTTTTGAGTCGGTTGATAAACGTCCTCAAAATGCTCCAGATCAATACAGACATTGAGAAACGCGCCAACCTGATTGTTGCTGGCGGCTTCTAGCATGGTGTCGAAATTATCGTCGAAGGCGTTGAGTTTGACGCGATCCAGATGGCAGTGGCTGTCGATGAGCATTTTTTTCTCCTCATGGGGTTGTATCCAAAAGTTAGGCGTTGGAGTATAAAGCACGTTTGTTTTTTGCAGGGGATATTTGCGATGGAACGACATCTATTTTTGAGTGTTATTTTGTTGTTGGCCACGGTGGCCTGTGCTGCAACGCCGCCGAAGCCCGATACGAAAGCGGCGGCGCGTTCCGCTGATCTGCGTTTGGCGTTGGACTATTTAGCCCAGAAGAGTGATCGTTTTCATCTTAAAGACCCAGCTAAGCAGTTGCGTTTGAAACGTGAAAAACGGGATCTGCTCGGCTTTCGCCATCTGCGTTTTGAGCAGGTGCATGAGGGTGTGGCGCTCTGGGGCAGAGAGATTTTAGTGCATATCAACCGTTCTGGAGAGGTCTATCGAGCCACGGGAGAGGCTGTTGAGAACTTAGGCAAACAGGCCAGCCAACCGCAACTGAATCAAGAGCAGATTGCCGCGAAGGCGTTGCAGGTGATGCCAGGAGGGGATAATCTGTGGAAGGTGAAGCAGAGCAAGCTTTATTTTTATTCCTCGTGGCAAACTAAGTCAGAACCGCAATTGGTTTATCAGGTGGAGCTGCATCACGGCTTGATACGTCAATTTGTCTTACTGGATGCCGATGATGGTAATTTGCTGAAACGCATTGCAGGCACTCCTTCAGAACATTAAAACGAACTAGAGTTTGGCTATGATGATAAAAAAACGCTGTTTTCAATCAGGTTGGCTGGCTGCGACGACGTTGCTGGTGCTGCTCAGCGGTTCCAGTCAAGCGATGAGCTTGAGCCAGCAGCTGCAAGGCGTGGCAAGCTCGTTTAGTACCACACCGCAGCAACCGCAGGCGCGTGTGCCTGCACGTCTCAGACCGCATTCATCGATTATAACTCGCAGAATAAACCGCAACGATGAGCTGCGTTTGCAGCAGTTGTCGCGGTTGCCTTTGGGGAAAAGCTCAGGAACAGTGATTAGTGGCAAGGCGCTGCTGACTTCAGCCCAAACGGATAATTTACGGGCGCTCAATCGGAAGAGCAGCGTTCCGTTACAAGTCTCATTTGATTCCAATTCCGGTACCCCGACCTTTATTAAAACTCAATTGCCAGCGTCGCAGCAACGTGGACTGAACGGCGGCTGGAATTACAAAGCCGCTGCGGGTGATTTTTTAAGCCAAAATCGGGCGCTGCTGCGTTTGCAAAATCCAACAGAGGAGCTGCAACTGCAAAAATCCAGTGTGGATCAGCAAGGCAATCGCCATCTGCTCTATCAACAGCGCCATCAAGGGGTGCCATTGTGGGGTCAGCAGTTGGCGCTGCATCTGGACAGCAAGGCCAATCTTTATCTGTTTAATGGTCGTTATCAACCGAGCCTGAAACTGAGTACTCAAGCAACTCTGCGTGCTTTGGAGGCGGAGGAGGCGGCCAAACGCGCCTTGGAAGTGACGCAGGTGCATCAGATCAGCAGCGAGTTGATGATCTATACCCAGACAGGTTTCCCGCTGCTGGTCTACAAGGTGGATCTTCAGCCCAATTTCTCCGACCGTTGGCTCTATTTTATTGATGCCAACAGTGGTGCGGTGGTGCATAAAATCCATAATATTCATCATGCGGTTCAACCGTCATCAGCAAGAGATCTTTTGGGACAGCAGCGCTTTTTTAACAGTTGGTTGCAAAACGGCAGTTACTTGATGGCGGATCCAACTCTGTTGGGGCAGCCGCTCAGCGCGGGTTACGATCCGCTGGCAAACGGCCCGAATGCCACCGGCGATACCTTTATCCTGACCGCCAATAACGGCACCGGCAGCAATCTCTCCTTTGTCAGCAGCCAAAACGCCAACGCTTGGGATGCCACCGCCGTCAGCGCCATGGCCAATACGCAAACGGTTTACAACTACTACAAAGATACCTTTGGTCGCCAGAGCATTGATGGCAAAAACAAAAATTTGCTGGTGGTGGTGCATCTGGGGAATGGATTGGATAACGCCTTCTGGAACGGCACCTTTATGGTCTACGGTGATGGCGGACAGATTTTTCAACCTCTGGCTAAATGCCTCGATGTGGCTGCACATGAGATGACTCATGGAGTGATTGAAAGCTCGGCTAATTTGATTTATGAAAACCAGAGCGGAGCCTTGAACGAATCCTTTGCGGATGTGTTTGCCGCGATGGTGGATCGTGGCGATTGGTTGGTGGGGGAGGATTGTACTCGTTCCACGCCTGGGTTTTTACGAAGCCTAAAAGATCCTTCGCAGGGGCTTGATCCGCAGCCGACCAAAATGAGCGAGTATAAAAACTTGCCTAATACCCCGCAGAGCGACAACGGTGGCGTACATGTCAACAGCGGTATTCCTAATCGGGCGGCTTATCTGCTGGCGGAGGGCTTGAGTAGCGAGGGCTTGGGGAGCAGTATTGGGCGCGCCAAAACAGAGCAGATTTATTACCGTGCTTTGACGGTCTATTTGACTGCTTCGGCGCAGTTTATTGATGCTCGGCGGGCTTTGGTGCAAGCGGCTGAGGATCTTCACGGTGTCGATGAGGTGGCAGCAGTAAAAGCGGCTTGGGATGCGATTGAGGTCTTTGATGGGGCTACGGGTAGCCCCAACAGCCCCACAGGAAGCGCGCCGACGGTGCCCAGCAGCACCGATGTGGTATCGGGCAGCGATGTGATGTTTTACCTCTATCCAGCGGTGGATAATTTAGGCAATTTTATTCAAAACGAACTGTTTTCTCAGACAATGGATAATCCCTTTAACGGTTATCAGCAGACAAATGATCGTAAATTGAGTACGCGAGCCGCGTTTGAGACCCGCCCTGCCACCTACACTGACAGCAGCGGCAGTTACGCTTTTTTTGTTGGCAGTGATAATAACCTCTATTTAATTGATCCAGCGGGTTTGGAGCAAGCCATTACCAGCACGGCGGATATGTGGAGTTTTGCTATCTCGCCTGATGGTCGTTATTTGGCTTACACAACAACACTCTCCAGCGATAATCAGATCCATATCGTGGATTTTTCCACCACACCTTCAACACAGATGGATTACAACATTCCGCTGCCCAGTTATCAAAATGGCACGCAAGCCTCCATCGGTTTGGTGCATTACGCCGACTCATTGAGTTTTGATTACAGTAGTACAACGGTGTTGTTTGATTTTCTCGCCTGTACCTCACTGCCGAACAACGCTTGTTTGCAAGGTTCACCAACTGATGTAGCAGGGGCGGCGAATGGTTTGAACTACTGGTCTGTCGGCTTTTTGGATCTCTCTACTTCGACCCCAACGGTGCCAGATTTTTCCTTTCCTTTTCCAGTGCAAAATCCGGAGGTTGATTTAGGCTACCCGACGTTTGCGGCCAATAATAATCGAGTCATTACCCTCGATTTTATCGAGACCTTGGCCAATAAAAACCGTCACTCTCAAACCTTGGTGCTGGATTTTGAGACGCAAAACAGCGAGCTGATTTATGACCACGGCGAGAGTGCTAACCCTATTTGGGGGCATCCCAGTTTTTGGGGTGATGATCGCTTTATCACCGTCAATCGACCTGCCACCACCGTGGCGAGCAGTTCGGCGATTCGTGTGCCGATTCAGGCGGCCACGTCAGCCACGCCGTGGCGAGCGGATCCAACGCAAGCGCAGTCATTAAACAGCTTTGGGGTAACGGCACCGGTGATGCACCGTGCTGGGGTGCGACAGCTTTCGGGTGCTTTGGCTTTGGATCGTTCGCTGTTGGATTTCGGTGCTGTGGAGCTGGGCCGCCAGCGCAGTGTCACGGTGCGATTGAGCAATCAGGGCAACCGTGATGTGCAGATCAGTAATATTATCCTCACGGGACAGGGGTTTGCTCATAACGGAACCAATCTGCGTCTGGCTCGTGGTGCCAGCGTGTCGGTACAGGTGACGTTTACGTCTTTGAGTGCAGGCGCTCAGGTGGGAACGCTGACTTTTGAGAGTGACGGTACTCCGGCCCGTTTGTCGTTGTCGTTGAGCGGTAACGGTACGTTGGCCACAACGGGATCAACGGGATCAACGGGATCAAC
>CAZTQX010000001.1:5161-87938 GCA_964615985.1 uncultured Gammaproteobacteria bacterium
CAACGGGATCAACGGGATCAACGGGATCAACAAGCAGTGGTGCTGTGAGTGGTGTGGAGCTGTTGTTGCTGTTTTTGTTGCTGCTGACCTCGCCGCTACTGCGCAAACAGATGCCGATCAATCAGATCACAAAGGCAGTGGATGAGTAGCAGGTGGTTCTCCTGAATGCGAGCGGTGGAGTTTGAGGGTACGCGCAGTTCAATGTCATCGGCTTTGAGCTGCTGGGCAACGGCTCCACCTGTTTTGCCACTCAGCACCAAGACCTTCATACCAGCTTGATGAGCCGCTTTCACTGCTGCCACCACATTGGCGGAGTTGCCGCTGGTGCTGATGGCCAACAGCAGGTCGTTGGATTGCCCCAGTGCCTGAATCTGGCGAGAAAAAATATGTTCGTAACGATCGTCGTTGGCGATGGAGGTGAGGCAAGCGCCGTCGGTGGTCAGGGCGATGGCCGCCAGCGCAGGGCGGTCCCGTTCAAAACGATTGACCAACTCGGAGGCAAAGTGGCTGGCATCCCCTGCTGAACCGCCGTTGCCGCAGCTTAGAATTTTCCCCGATTGTTGCAATGTTTGAATCACTAATTGACTGGCTTGCACAAGAGTGGGCAGCAGCCTTTCCAGAGTCTGTTGCTTGACCTGTTGGCTTTCTGCAAAGTGCTGTTGAATGATTTCGTGGCTGTTGATCATCGGCTTTAGTACGCCTGAAAAGCGTCTTTGATCCATTCGAGTTGGTAGGGCGGTTTGGCTCCGCTCAGGGCGATGACATCGATGCGACTGTAACAGCGGTCGCTGAGATGGTGGATTTGCAGATAGAGTTGGGCGGTGCGCAGCAATTTTTTCTGTTTACTTGGGGTAACGCTGGCCGCTGCACCGCCGAACAGAGCATTTTTTCGGTAACGCACCTCCACAAACAGCAAGCCATCGGCCTTGTCTGACATAATCAGGTCAATCTCGCCCATCTTGCAGCGGAAATTGCGTTCCAACAGCGACAATCCCTGTTGTTGCAGATACTCCAGTGCCATCTGTTCCGTGGCTTGCCCCTGTTTTATGCTGCTGGGCACGGTTTAGTTTACCCGCTGATTTGTTGGCAGAGAGCTAGGCAGCGTGATGGGCTCAGCAACGCCTCGGTGGAATTTTGCCCAGCGCAACTCTCGATGCAAGCGGTTGTGGTCATTGAGGGAGAGTAGCCCCGTTTTACCTGGAAACAGTGGTGCGGCTGGGTTGTGCATCTGTTTTAGATAGGGAGCGATCTGAAAGGCATCGTAACCGAGGGCATAAAGTCGGGCGTAGCGGCGCATGCTTTTGGGCCACAGTTGGTTGAATTGCTGATAGGTTTGCAGTTCTTGTTCGTTGTTGGGCAGCAGCCAAGGGGTTTCGCAAAAAATAATGCCTTCCATGTCTTTGTCCGCTTCACGGCTGAAACTACCACGATAAATTTTTGAGGTGGCAAAGGTGGGTAGATCACCGGAGCGATGAAATTTTAGCTGCGGTTTGATCAGCCGTGCTTGCATGGGGTTGGCGGCGATAAAGACCATGTCCACATCTTGACGACGACGCGGTTCAAACTTAACCCCTTGCAGGCCGATGGTGCGTTGCAGATTGCGTTTGCGCTGTTTGCTAGCCCCCAGTTTCATCAGTTGTTCGATGGGGGCGGTGAAGTCACTCTCTTTAGTGCCGTAAGTGGCGTGTTCCAGCAGTTGGCCGCCGAGCTGGCTGAATCGCTCTGCAAAGGCGGTAACTAAGCGTTTTCCCCAAGGGTTGTTGGGCACCAGAGCCACAGCGTTGCGATAGCCAAAATCGAAGGCGGCTTGTGCTATTTGACGGGCTTCGTCCTCTGGCAAGAGGCCGAATTGGAACAGGTTTTTGGTGTCGTTTTCCAGTGTCACATCAGCGTAATTGAGGCTCAGAGTCGGAACTGCCAATTTCTCTTGTTTACGAAAATCATTGATGGCGACTTTGGAGAGCGGCCCGATAATAAATTTGGCCCCCTCTTTAATCGCTTGTTGATAACGTTTGCGCACGTTGCTGTCGCCGCTTTTGACATTGTAGATGCGAATTTCGGGTTTGGGGGTGTTGTCGCTTTGTTGATAGGCGGCAGCCAAGAAGCCGTCCCGCACCGCCGTTGCCGCAGCACGGTAACGTCCCGTGAGCGGCAGCAGCAAGGCGATCTGTTTGGGGTGTCCGGCAGTGAGTGCCAACTGCTGTTGCAGGGTTTGTAAAAATTGGCTGCTGGCAGGGTGCTCTGCGTAAAGGCTGCGCCATTCTTGAATGGCGCTGTAGGTTTCTGCCAAAGAGAGGCGTGGGGTCAGTACGGTGAGGTTCAACTCAGCCCAACCTTGGGCGCTGGGGTTGGGTGCTCTGGAACGCAGTTCGTTGATGGAGCTGCGAGATTGAGCTGAGAGCAGCTGCCAAATTCGTTGCTGGTTTTCCAGTACAGCTTCGTTGCCGGAGAGCAGTGTTTCACGTTGTTGCAGAGTTTTAAGCGCCTCCAACCATTCGCCGGAATATTGATGTGCTTTGGCTTGCAGTGCCAGTTGGTCGGCTTGTTCTAGATCGTTGCTGGCTTGCATTCGTGACAACAGACCCAAGGCGCGTGCGCCGTTCTGTTCTGCCAAGGCCGCTTGCACTTCCAAGTGCAGCTTTTGTCGCAACAACGGCGGACTTTTGATCAACGCTTTTTCGTCGATCTTGTTAAGATGCTCCACGCCCAGCTCGGGGTAGCCGTTGTTAAAGAGCAGTTCAGCAGCGAGCAGTTGATAACGTTGGCGCAACGGCGGAGCGGCTTTTTTCGCCAGTTGTTGATAGAGACGTACCGCGCCGAGGGTTTTGTCGTCGGCCACCATCTGTGTTGCTGTTGTCACCGCTTGTGGATCAAACTGGGTCTCTAAGGGTGGCCCTTTGGGGGTGGTTTGACAGGCGGAGAGGCTCAGCACAATGAGGCTGTAAATCAGCAGTGAGCTGAGGCGCGAGGTTGATTGCATGGTGGCCATAGGTTTTTAGGGTCTGTTGGCTGGATTGGGTTTTAAACTTTTAGTGACTGCGTTGCGCAGTATCTGTGTTGGGGGGAAGTGTGTCAATTCAGTTCGGAATCTTGTACGTGGTGGCAACACCGATTGGTAATTTGTCTGACATCAGTGAGCGTGCCAAACAGGTGTTGGCGCAGGTGGATCTGGTGGCGGCTGAAGACACCCGCCACAGCGGTCGTCTGTTGAGTGCGCTGGGGTTGAAAAAGAACATGTTGGCGCTGCACGATCACAACGAACGTCAGCAGGCGGTGGTGGTGGTGGATAAGTTGAAAGCGGGTCTGTCGGTGGCGTTGATCTCCGATGCAGGAACGCCATTGATCAGTGATCCTGGGTATCATCTGATTAAATTGGCACATCAGGAGGAGGTCACGGTTTCGCCCATTCCTGGCGCTTCGGCCTTGATGGCGGCGCTGTCGGTCAGTGGTCTGCCCACGGATCGTTTCTGTTTTGAGGGTTTTCTACCCGCTCGTGCGTCGTCACGGCAAAAGCGTCTGCAAGCGTTGGCAACGGAGTCGAGCACGTTGATTTTGTTTGAATCTTGCCATCGTATTGTGGTGTCGTTGCAGGACATGCTGGCGATCTTTGGGGCTGAGCGGTTGGTGATGATGGGGCGTGAGCTGACCAAGACCTTTGAGACGGTGCGTCGTGCGCCGTTGGCGGAGCTGCTGGCGTGGGTGGAGGCTGATCCGATGCAACAGAAAGGCGAGTTTGTCTTGATTGTGGCGGGGGCTGAGGAGGCGGTTGATGAGAGCGAGCAGCAGTTGCAGCGCAGCTTGGAGTTGTTGTTGCCGGAGCTGCCGCTGAAAAAAGCGGCGGTGCTGGCGGCGAAGTTAACCGGAGTGGGTAAAAATCGCGCTTATCAATTGGCTTTGGCGTTAAAAAACCGTTCGTGACAAAGACCTCTTGTGTTACGCTGCGCGCCGGAGTTGGCCAGGCAGTCGCTCCGCTTTCGGGCGGGGAGGAAAGTCCGGGCTCCATAGGGCAGAGTGCCAGGTAACGCCTGGGGGGTGTGAACCCACGGCCAGTGCAACAGAGAGTAGACCGCCTAAGCAGTTTCGATTGCCGGTAAGGCTGAAAGGGTGCGGTAAGAGCGCACCGCGCTGATGGTAACATTCAGTGGCATGGTAAACCCCACTCGGAGCAAGACCAAATAGGGGAACATTGGTGCGGCCCGCACTGTTCCCGGGTAGGTTGCTTGAGGCAGATGGCGACGTCTGTCCCAGATGAATGACTGTCCTCGACAGAACCCGGCTTACGGCTGACTCCACCTTTTTTATCTTCAATGTCCTACATGTCGTCAATAAAATCAGGCGATCCTTTGCCTTACGCCCTTCCTAATATTTTCTTTTCGAGCTGATCTGGTTTTTTTGAATTTAGGCTGTGATTGATCTATTGCTCTGATTCTACTTTCAAAGTTGGTGCTAACTTATTGTGTTTTAAGAACTAATCGCCATGAAAAACGCTGCTTTTTCTTGACAAGGTTGGAGAGTAATCCCTATAGTTATGTGTTGTGCTCTCCGTTATGTCGAGAGCCGTTCTTTATCTTAAAGTCGTTGGGTTATGGTGCAAGAATTAACACATGAATCGGTGCTTCAGGAAGAGGTGCTGCAAGGTTTAGCCATTAAGGAAAATGGTCTCTATCTCGATGCGACCTTTGGTCGTGGTGGTCATGCGCGTTTGATATTAGAGCGTTTGGGAGAGAAGGGGCGTTTGATCGCCTTTGATCAAGATCCCGAGGCGATTCGAGTCGCGCAACGTGATTTTTGTCCTGATCCTCGTTTCCAGATTATTCACGGCAATTTCTCTGAGCTTCAATCCCTGTTGGCAGCAGAGTCCATTGATGAGCGTTTTGATGGCATTTTTATGGATTTGGGGGTCTCTTCGCCGCAGTTGGATGATGCGGAGCGGGGCTTTAGTTTCATGCGTAGTGGGCCGTTGGACATGCGCATGAACCCTCTGGTTGGAGAGTCGGCAGCGCAGTGGCTGGCGCGTGCTGAGGCCAATGAGATCGCCGATGTATTATGGCAGTACGGTGAGGAGCGTCTCAGCCGTCGCATTGCCAAGGCGATTGTGATGGATCGTCAACAGCAGCCGTTTACCACCACCAAACAGTTGGCGACCTTACTGACCAAAATTTTGCCGCGCGACAAACACAAACACCCGGCCACCCGTACCTTTCAAGCGATCCGAATTCATATCAATCGTGAGCTTGAGTCGTTGGAAACCGTTTTGAAGCAGATCCCCGAACTGCTGAAACCTCAAGGACGGATGGCCATTATCAGTTTTCACTCTCTGGAAGATCGCATGGTGAAGCGTTTTATTCGTTCCTGTGCGAGACCACCAGCCGCTTCGCATCAGCATCGTCGTTTGCCACGAGGCTTGCTGCTGGAAGCGGTTGATTTCCAAGCAACGCTGAAAAACGTTGGCAAAGCCATTTTTGCCAGTGACGAAGAAAAATCGGGAAATCTGCGTTCACGCAGTGCGGTGTTGCGAGTTGCTGAGCGCGTTTGAGATGGATAAATGGCTTGGTCTCTTTTTGTTAGGCGCTTTGATTTTTGGTTCAGCGCTTGGGGTGATCTACAGTAAACATCGCAGTCGGACGCTATTTGTGGAGATCCAGCAGCAGCAACGCCTGTTGGATGAATTGGATTTTGAATGGGGTCGGTTGCAGTTGGAGCAAGGCACGTGGGGTGACCATGGGCGTATTGAACGCTTGGCACGTGAACGCTTGCAGATGCGGGTGCCGGTTCTTTCTCAGGTAGAGATGATTAAGCCATGAAGGGCAAAGGCAGGGATGAGTCAATGCAGCAAGCGAGACACCGTTTTTTATTACTGTTGTTTGCAGCAATTGCTCTGGGCTTGTTGGTAAGGGCGATTGATCTGCAGGTGCTACGCCAAGATTTTTTGCAAAATCAGGGTGATGTTCGCCAGCAGAGGGTGGTGACCACGGCGGCTCATCGAGGCATGGTGCTGGATCGTAACGGTGAGGCCTTGGCGGTCAGTACCCCAGTGGATGCGGTCTGGGCTAATCCAAAAAAACTGGTGATCTCTGCCGATGCTGAGTTGCAGTTGGCGGCTCTTTTGGAGTTGCCGTTGTCCGCTTTGCGGCAGAAAATCGCCAAAAATCGTCAGAGAGGTTTTGTTTACCTAAAACGTTTAGTGACCCCCGCTGTCGGACAGCAGGTGATGGCGTTGAAAATCGCCGGTGTGGGCTTGAAACGTGAATATTATCGTTACTATCCTGCGGGCGAAGTCACCTCGCATGTGGTGGGTTTCACCAATATTGACGATCAAGGGCAAGAGGGGTTGGAGTTGGCCTTTGATCGCTGGTTGACCGGTGTGCCGGGTCGCAAATTAATTGTGCAAGATCGCTTGGGACGGCCAGTGGGCGATCTGAAACAGTTGAGAGTGGGGCAGCCCGGCAAAGACTTAACTCTGAGCATTGATAAGCGATTGCAATATTTGGCCTATCGAGAACTGAAGGCCACGGTGCAAAAATATCAGGCGCGTTCTGGTTCGGTGGTGATCATGGATGTCCACACCGGCGAGGTGTTGGCGATGGTGAATCAGCCCTCTTATAACCCCAATAATCGTTCGGAACGGCGCAGCTCTGCTTTGCGAAATCGGGCGGTCACCGATGTGTTGGAGCCTGGTTCGACGATCAAGCCGTTGACCGTGGTGGCTGCACTGGAGTCGGGAAAATATCGCACCGACAGTCGCATTCAAACCTCTCCAGGTTGGTTTATGGTCAATACGTTAACGGTGCAAGACAGCCATGATTATGGTCTGTTGGATTTGACTGGTATTATTCGTAAATCGAGTAATGTGGGGGTGAGTAAGATCGCCCTTTCGTTGGCTCCAGAACAGCTGTGGGATGTCTTTAGCCGTTTGGGTTTGGGGCGTGTTAGTGGCAGTGGTTTTCCTGGTGAATCTTCTGGGTTGTTGAGTCGTATGGGGCAAAAAGGCAAAATCAAGCGAGTTACCATGTCTTATGGTTACGGGCTTTCGGTAACGCCTCTGCAGTTGGTGCGTGTTTACAGTGCGATGGCAGCAGGTGGAATTTTACCGACGGCCTCTTTTCAAAAATTAGAACGTGCTCCTAAGGGTGAGCGAGTGCTCTCCCGCCGTGCGGCTAACATGGTTAGTCAGATGCTAACGTCGGTGGTGGCGAAAGGCGGTACCGGTGCGCGGGCGAAAGTGGTTGGTTATCGAGTGGCGGGCAAAACCGGTACGGTACGTAAAAGTGCTTCAGGGAGTTATGCCAAAGATCGTCATACGGCGTTGTTCACTGGTTTTGCTCCGGTGAGCAACCCTCGTTTGGCCGCCGTGGTGGTGATCAATGAGCCACAAGGTGAAAAATATTACGGTGGTCAGGTGGCCGCGCCGCTGTTTTCCAAAGTGATGTCGGGGGCGTTACGACTCCTAAACGTTTTGCCAGATGATCTGCCGCCCTCTTCGTTGGAATATGCCTCGTTGGGAGGGCGTTTATGAGTGTTGCTCAACCTTTGTCTGGATTATTACAAGGGATTGTTGAGCATAGTGAGGCGGATTGTCTGATTGAGTCATTGGCCATTGACAGTCGCTTGGTTCGAGATGAGACATTTTTTTTGGCTTTGCCTGGTGAGGGTGAGCAGCAGGGGCTGGATTTTTTGGCTGACGCGCTGGCTCAAGGTGCGGTTGCCTTGCTTAGGCCAGCAGAAGTTACGTTGACCTCGGAGCAGAAAATGCTCTTGCAGCAGGCCGATATTGTTGATCTGCCGGTGATGAATATTCGTTATGTTGCTGGTCAACTTATTTCCCGTTTTTACCAAAATTCCAGTCGGCAGCAGACTTTGATTGGTGTCACAGGCACCGATGGTAAAACCTCTATTAGTCACTTTATTGCCCAAGCGCTCAATACGCCACAAACCCCCTGTGGCATTTTAGGTACTTTGGGTGTGGCTACTGTGGATCAGTTGCAAGATTCGGCTGTGCAGCAGGGCAGTCGCACCACCGTCGATGTGTTGCAGTTGCATCAGACGTTGTCCGCTTGGGTGCAGCAAGGAGTCAAACAAGCGGTGATGGAGGTCTCTTCTCACGGTTTGCAGCAGCAGCGCATTGCTGGGGCGCAGTTCGATGTGGCTGTGTTGAGTAACTTAGGCCGTGATCATCTCGATTATCATCAGACTCTGGAGGCGTATCGTGAGGCCAAGCGGAAGCTTTTTTATCAGACGGATTTGAAGTGGGCAGTGCTTAATCTGGATGATGAGTTTGGTCGTGAGTTGATGCAAGAACTCTCCTCTGAAGGGAGGAGCGGATTAATCGGTTACGGTTTGAGTGCGGCGGCACAGAGCAGAGATCAGCTGTGGGCGGATCAGTTGCGATTTGATGCTTCTGGTTTGAATTTTTTGCTGCATTGGCAAGGAGAGTCGTTGCCTCTGCGTACTGCACTGCTGGGGAAATTTAATGTCAGCAACTTGCTGGCAGCGGCAGCAACGCTGTTGGCCTTGGGTTTTGAGTTGGCCGAGGTGGTGCAGAGGCTAGCGGGGATGAAACCAGTGATTGGCCGTATGGAGTCGTTTACAGCTCCTAACCGAGCGTTGCTGGTGGTGGATTACGCCCACACACCGCAAGCGTTGCAGGCCGCCTTGGAGTCACTTCGATTGCATACGCGCGGGCGGCTTTTCTGTCTGTTTGGTTGTGGTGGGGATCGAGATGCAGGCAAGCGACCGTTGATGGCGGCGGTGGCAGAGCGATTGGTGGATCGACTGGTGATCAGTGATGACAATCCTCGTTCGGAGTCTCCTGAGATGATTATGCAGCAGATTTTATCTGGTATGACGGCACCTGAAAAAGCCCATTGTGAGCATGACCGAGGCAAAGCCATTGAGTGGCTGTTGCAGCAGAGCCGTGCCGAGGATGTGGTGCTGGTGGCAGGCAAAGGCCATGAGAATTATCAATTGATGGCGGGGCAACGTCTGTCGTTCAGTGATCGTGAGGCGGTGCAACAAGGTTTGCAAGGGGATGTTGGTGTTTGAGTTGAGTTTAAAACAGGTGGCCAATGCCATTGGTGTCCAGTTTCTGGGCAAGGATGTTTGTTTTAGTCGTGTCAGCATCGACAGCCGTCAGGTGGGCAGTGAAACCTTGTTTGTGGCGCTGCGTGGTGAACGTTTTGATGCTCACGATTTTGCTCCAGCGGTGGTCGAGGCTGGTGCCGTGGCTTTGATGGTGGAGCGGCCTTTGGCGGTCGATTGTCCACAACTGTTGGTGGATGATTGTCGTTTGGCCTTGGGGCGTTTGGCGGCCTACTGGCGTTCTTTGATGGGGCTGCAATTGGTGGCGATCACCGGCAGCAACGGCAAAACCACTGTCAAGGAGATGCTGGCGGCCATTTTGCGCCGAGAGGGGGCAACATCCGCCACACAAGGCAATTTTAATAACGAAATTGGCGTGCCGTTGACGTTGTTGGCGTTGCAGCCGGAAGATCAGTTTGCGGTGGTGGAGATGGGGGCGAATCACTCTCAGGAGATCGCTTACCTCTGTTCGTTGGCGAAACCCAAAGTAGTTTTGATTAATAATGCCGCTGCGGCGCATCTGGAGGGGTTTGGTTCTCTGGAGGGGGTGGCGCAAGCTAAGGGCGAGATTTACGCCGATTTGCCTGAGGATGGTACGGCGCTGATTAACTTGGATGATGATTTTTCTTCTTTTTGGCAAAGTTTAGCTGAAGGCAAGAGACAATTAACCTTTGGTTTGCAAGCGGCGGCGGACATCAGTGGTTGCTGGCAGACTCCGAGTCGATTGCAGATTCGTTACAAAGATGAATCCATTGAGCTGACCTTGCCCCTGTTGGGTGAGCATAACGCTCGTAATGCCTTGGCAGCCTGTGCTGCTGCCTTGGCGTTGGGGGTCGGTTTGGCGCAGATCAGATTGGGGTTGCTCTCGGTGCAGGCGGTTAAAGGTCGTATGCAGCAGATAAAGGGTATTAATGGCTCGTTGTTATTTGATGACAGCTATAATGCCAATCCCGCTTCGCTGGCGGTGGCGCTGTCGGTGGTGGCTCAGATGTCGCAGGACGTTTGGTTGGTGTTGGGTGACATGCTGGAGCTGGGTGAGCAGAGCGAAACGATTCACTTTCAGGCCGGAGAGCAGGCCAAACAAGCGGGAGTGCAGCGCTTGTTTGCATTGGGTGAGTTGAGTCGGTTTAGCTGTGATGGTTTTGGTCAAGGAGCCGAGCAATTTACGAATCTGTCGGCGTTGGCGACGGTGTTGCAGGCTCAGCTGGGTGAAAATAACGTGTTATTGATAAAAGGATCGCGGGGTATGAAGTTGGATAAATTGGTGCAGCAGCTTGAGGGTATGTCTTAGATGTTACTTTATCTGACGGATTATTTGACTCAGTTTCATGACGGTTTTAATGTCTTTCGTTATTTGACCTTGCGTGCCATTTTGGCCGCTTTGACCGCGCTGAGTATTGCTCTGCTGATCGGCCCTAAGGTGATTCGGCGTTTGAGTCTCAACAACATTGGTCAAGTGGTGCGTGACGACGGCCCTAAGAGTCACTTCTCAAAAGCCGGTACGCCGACGATGGGCGGGGCGTTGATTTTGATGGCGGTGACCATCACCACTCTGCTCTGGGGAGATCTGGCCAGCAAACAACTTTGGATCGTGTTGTTGGTGACGTTGTCATTTGGTGCTGTGGGTTGGGTGGATGACTATAAAAAATTGGCGCTCGGCAATTCCAAAGGTTTGTCGGCCAAAGCCAAATATTTTTGGCAGTCGTTGATTGCGCTGCTGGCGGCGTGTGTGATTTTTTTCACTGCTCAGAGCAGTGCTGAAACCAGCTTGATTTTGCCCTTTGTTAAATCCTTTAGTTGGGATATGGGGTGGTGGTTTATCCCTTTTGTCTATCTGATGATTGTGGGTTCCAGTAACGCGGTGAATTTGACCGATGGTTTGGATGGTTTGGCCATCATGCCAACGGTGATGGTGGCCGGTGCCTTAGGCATTATTGCTTATTTGAGCGGTCATCTCTATTTTGCCAATTATTTGGTTATCCCTTATGTTCCTGGTGTCGGCGAATTGATGATTTTTTGTGCCGCTTTGGCGGGCGCAGGTTTGGGCTTTTTGTGGTTTAACACCTATCCCGCTCAGGTGTTTATGGGGGACGTTGGAGCATTGGCCTTGGGAGCTGCTTTGGGCGTGGTGGCGGTGTTGGTGCGTCAAGAGCTGGTGTTTTTGATTATGGGCGGGGTGTTTGTGATGGAGACTGCTTCGGTGATTATTCAGGTGGCTTCTTACAAATTAACCGGACGTCGAGTGTTTCGTATGGCTCCGTTGCACCACCATTTTGAGTTAAAGGGCTGGCCAGAACCGAGGGTGATTGTGCGTTTTTGGATCATTACCTTCATTCTTGTTTTGGTGGGATTGGCCACGTTGAAACTTCGTTAAGCGTACTAAATTATGGGGCAAAAAATCGCTGAAGAGGTTGTGTTGGGGCTGGGTAAAACCGGCCTTTCTTGTGTGGCCTATTTTACCTCGTTGGGGGTGACGTGTACGGTGCTGGACAGCCGTGAAAACCCTCCTGGTTTGGCTGAATTGCAGCAACGTTTCCCTCAAGTTACTTGCCATTGTGGTGCGTTTTCAGCCTCTGTGCTGAGTCGAGCGAAACGTTTGATTGTCAGCCCTGGTGTGAGCCTACGAGAGCCTGCGATTCAACAGGCGCTGGCGGTGGGTGTTGAGGTGGTGGGGGATATCGAGCTGTTTGTGCGTGCGGCTCAAGCTCCAATTATTGCGATTACTGGCTCGAATGGCAAAAGCACGGTGACGACGTTGTTGGGAGAGATGATCGAGGCGGCGGGATTGCGGGTGGAGTTGGGGGGTAATTTAGGCATTCCAGCATTGGAACTGCTGGAAAAACCGACTCCTGATTTTTATGTTTTGGAGCTTTCCAGTTTTCAGTTGGAGAGCACTTTCTCTCTGCAAGCAGCGGCTGCGGTGGTGTTGAACATTTCTGCGGATCATATGGATCGTTATCGGGGATTGGATGATTATGCTTTGGCCAAAGGAGTGGTTTATAACGGGGCAACTGTCTCGGTAATGAACGCTGATGATGAGATGGTGAGTGCGTTGACTGCGGAGGGTGACGTGAGGCGTTTTAGCCTTTGTAATCAGGGGCAAGCTGACTATCATTTGATGGAGAATGAGGCAGGGCAATCTTGTCTGGCCAAACAGCAACAGCCTTTGTTGCCAGTAGCAGAGCTGAAAATCCCAGGATCTCACAATCACGCCAATGCTTTGGCGGCTTTGGCTTTGGGTGAGGCGATCTGTTTGCCATTGAAGCCGATGTTAACCGCCTTGAGAGCATTTTCTGGTCTGCAACATCGTACTCAGTGGGTGGCCGAGATCAACGGGGTCAGTTGGTTTAATGATTCAAAAGGAACCAATGTGGGAGCAACCTTGGCGGCCATTGAGGGGATGCCACAGAAGTTGGTGTTGATCGCCGGTGGGGAGGGCAAAGGGGCTGATTTTCAGCCTTTGCGTCAGGCCTTAAGTTTGGCGGGACGAGCGGTGGTGTTGATTGGTCGAGATGCGGATAAAATCGCAGCGGTTCTGGAGGGGGTTGTGCCGATTTATCGAGCGGAAAGTTTGGCTGTGGCGGTGCAGTGTGCGGCTCGATTGGCGCAGCCTCAAGATGCGGTGCTGTTGTCACCGGCTTGTGCCAGTTTTGATCAGTTTTCCGGTTACGAAGAGCGAGGGCGCTGCTTCATGGCCGCAGTGCAAGAATTAATAGAGTGATTGCATCTCGATTGCGTTTGGATTTGAGAGTGGATTGGGTTTTGGCCAGTTGCGCTCTATTGTTGATGTTGCTGGGCGTGGTGATGGTGGGTTCGGCCTCTTTTTCCATGTCGGAACGGATTTTTGGAACGCCCTATCATTATCTTATCAGGCAGTCTCTGTTCGCTTTGATTGGCGTGGGTTTGGCCGTGCTGGTGGCGCGGATTCCTCTGTCGAGCTGGCAAAATGTACGCATGTGGATGTTGATTGTTTCGTTATTCCTTTTGGTGTTGGTGTTTATGCCAGGGTTGGGCAAAACGGTGAACGGCAGTACCCGCTGGTTGGATTTTGGTCTGTTTCGTTTTCAGGTCTCGGAGCTGGTGAAACTGCTGATGTTGGTTTATCTCTCCGGCTACATCGTGACCCATCAAGATGAAGTACGGCAGAACCCGTGGGGGATTTTGAAGCCGTTAATTATTTTTGTTTTTGTGGCATTTTTGATGTTGCTTGAGCCTGATTTTGGTGCGGCGGTGGTCTTGATGGCAACCATGATGGGGGTGCTGTTTTTGGGTGGCGCGCGGCTCTGGCTGTTTGGTCTTCTCTCGATGCTGGGGGCAATAGCAATGGCTTGGTTGTCGATCTCGGCGGAGTATCGCCTAGCGCGCATCACTTCGTTTTTGGATCCGTGGGCTGATCCTTATGATAAGGGGTTTCAGCTGACCCAATCTCTGATCGCCATTGGCAGTGGTTTTTGGAGTGGGGTCGGTTTGGGGGGCAGTGTGCAGAAATTGTTCTATCTGCCGGAGGCGCATACGGATTTTCTCTTTGCTATTTTGGCCGAAGAGTTGGGTCTGCTGGGGGTGTCGATGGTGATTTTGCTGTTTTCATTTTTGGTTTGGCGTATTTTTCAGTTGGCACACTGGTCGTTGTTGGCTGAAAAACCCTTTGCGGCGTATCTCTCTTATGGTTTGGGGATTTGGATTGGCTTGCAGGCTTTTGTCAATATCGGCGTTAATATGGGGGTGTTGCCAACCAAGGGTTTGACCTTGCCGTTGATGAGTTACGGTGGCAGCAGTACCTTGGTGATGTGTTTGGTGATCGGTCTGTTGTTGCGGGTTTATCATGAATTGCCGATAGAGAGTGTTAGGTCAGAGGAGCAACAGCTGTGAGTGAGACACCTTCCGCAAAAAAGAAGCAACCAATCCTGATTATGGCCGGTGGCACCGGTGGCCATGTTTTTCCTGCTTTGGCGGTGGCGCTGCGCTTGTGTGAGCTGGGTCAAGATATTGTCTGGATGGGCACACATCACGGAATAGAAGCAAAAGTGATACCAAATGCTGGTATTGAGATGGAGTGGATCAGCATCTCAGGTTTGCGTGGTCAGGGGCGATTGGCTTTGCTGTTGGCTCCGTTTCGTCTGCTTAAAGCGTGTTGGCAGGCGGGGCAAATTTTGCGTCGTCGTCGGCCTTCGCTGGTGCTGGGCATGGGCGGTTTTGTCTCAGGGCCGGGTGGTTTGATGAGTTGGTTGTTGCGCAAACCGTTGCTGATTCATGAGCAAAATGCGGTGGTTGGTCTGACCAATACTCTGTTGGCACGTTTGGCAACTCAGCCTATTGAGGCCTTTCCAAAGGCGTTTCCCGCCGCGCGTCAAGCGCTCTGTCTGGGCAATCCGCTGCGCTCTGAAGTGACCGTTTTGCCTGAACCGAAAGTACGTTTTCAAGGACGAGACGAATCGGTACGCCGTCTGTTTGTTGTCGGCGGCAGTCAGGGGGCGCTGATTTTCAATCGTGATTTGCCGGAGTTGTTGGCGGCTCTTTCGTTGCCTGAAGGGATTCGCTTGGAGATTCGTCATCAAGCGGGACAGCGTGGCGTTGAGGTGGCCGAACAGGCTTATCAACAAAGTGGCTTGGATGTCACGGTGTTGCCTTTTATTGAAAATATGGCAGCAGAGTACGCTTGGGCGGATCTGGTTATTTGTCGTGCTGGTGCGATGACGGTGGCTGAAGTGGCGGCGGTGGGAGTGGCTTCGTTGTTGGTGCCGTTACCGTCGGCGGTGGACGATCATCAAACTTTGAATGCCCATTATCTCTCTGATGCGGGAGCGGCGTTGCTGGTGGCGCAGGTGGATCTGTTGAGCGGATCGTTTGGCGCGGATTTGAGTGATTTGTTGGCTGAGCCAGAGCGGTTGTTGCAGATGGCTGTTCGGGCGCGGACGCTGGCAAAATTAGAGGCCACCGAATCGGTGGCTAAGGTGTGTTTGGCGTTGAGAGATGAGTCTTAAACTATGAATGTGCAGATGGCCTTACCCCACAGTTTACGCCGCGTTAAACGCATCCATTTTGTCGGTATCGGTGGTGTCGGTATGGGTGGCATTGCCGAGGTGTTGCTTAACTTGGGTTATGAGGTGAGCGGTTCCGATCAGGCGGAAAATGGCTTGACCGAGCGTCTGGTCACGTTGGGTGCGACGGTGTTTGTTGGCCATGCGGCGGAGCAGATTGACGGCGTGGATGTGGTGGTGGCTTCCACCGCGATTCCGCGTCAAAACCCAGAGATTGCTGCGGCCAGACAGCAGCGTATTCCGCTGGTGCGTCGCGCTGAAATGCTGGCGGAGTTGATGCGTTTTCGTCACGGCATTGCGGTGGCTGGAACCCACGGCAAAACCACCGTCACCAGTTTGGTGGCCAGCTTGCTGGCAGAGGGGGGCTTGGATCCGACGTATGTGATCGGTGGTCGTCTGAACAGTTCGGCCAGCAACGCTCGTTTGGGCAGTGGTGATTACTTGGTGGCTGAGGCGGATGAGAGCGATGCCTCTTTTTTGCATCTGCAGCCGATGATCTCCATTGTCACCAACATTGATGCGGATCACTTGGCCACTTACGAGGGGGATTTTTCGCGTCTGAAACACGCTTTTGTGGAGTTTTTGCACAATCTGCCTTTTTACGGTTTGGCGGTGCTGTGCATTGATGATCCGGTGGTGCTGGAGATCAGTAAGCGGGTTTCGCGCCCGATTCTCTCTTACGGCTTTTCTGCACAGGCGGACGTGCGTGCGGTAAATCTCTCTCAGCGGGGAGGAGTAAGTTATTTTGATGTACGGTTGCCCAAGGGCAAAAAGATTGAGTCGCTGGCGTTGAATCTGCCTGGCAGACACAATGTTTTGAATGCACTGGCGGCGATTGCGGTGGCGCATGAGTTATCGGTCTCGGTGCAGGCGATGCATGCTGCGCTGTCGGGTTTTGAGGGGATTTCACGCCGTTTTCAGAGTTACGGTGAGCTGCAATCGGGGCAGGGTTCGGTGTTGTTGTTGGATGATTACGGCCATCATCCGACGGAGATTGCGGCGACTTTGGAGGCAGTGCAGGCGGGTTGGCCGGATCGGCGTTTGGTGTTGGCTTTTCAGCCGCATCGCTTCAGTCGTACTCGTGATCTGTTTGATGATTTTACCCAGGTGTTAAGTCAGAGTTCGGTGGCGGTGCTGCTGCTGTGTGAAGTTTACCCGGCGGGAGAGAAACCGATTGCGGGTGCTGATGGTCGAGCGCTTTGTCAGGCGGTGCGTTCCCGTGGGGTGGTTAATCCGATTTTTGTGGAGGAGCTGTTTTCTCTGCCGGAGGTGTTGCAAGGGGTGTTGCAGGAGAACGATCTGTTGCTGACTTTGGGCGCGGGCAATATCGGTGCCTTGTCGGCTTCGTTGAGCGATGCTTGGCAGATTCGCTGATGTCGGTTTGGATGCGGGATATTTGGCCAGCGGCAACCGAGAATTACGCTCTGCGAGGCAGTTTATTACTGAACGAACCGATGAGAAAACATATTTCGTGGCGTGTGGGTGGAGCGGCAGAACGTTATTATCGACCGGCAGATGAAGAGGATCTACAGGCGTTTTTGGCCGCCTTGCCAGAGGATGAGCCGCTCTTTTTCTTAGGGTTGGGTAGTAATTTGTTGGTGCGCGATGGCGGCATCGCTGGAACCGTGATTGCGATGCAAGGCGTTTTAAATCGGATGGAATTGCTTTCAAATACGAAGGTGTTGCTGGGTGCGGGGGCAAGTTGTGCTAAAGTCGCGCGCTTTTGTGGCCAGCATGGTGTTCTAGGCGGTGAGTTTTTGGCCGGTATTCCCGGTACCGTGGGCGGTGCGCTGGCAATGAATGCCGGTGCTTTTGGCTCTGAAACGTGGCAGTGGGTGGATAAAGTTTACACTCTGGATCGTGCCGGTGAGCGCCATTGTCGTCAGCCCGATGAGTATGAGATCGCCTATCGTCATGTCAAAGGGGCGGAGCAGGAGTGGTTTGTGGCCGTTGAGATGAATTTTCAGCATTCGACGGAGCTGCCGGTAACGCCAATAAAAACCCTGTTGGCCAAACGTTCTGCCAGTCAGCCCATTGGCGAGGCCAGTTGCGGCTCGGTGTTTCGTAATCCTGTGGGGGATTATGCGGCACGTTTGATTGAGGTTTCAGGCTTGAAGGGTTTTGTCTTGGGTGGTGCGGTGGTTTCTGAAAAACACGCTAACTTTATTATTAACCGAGGGAATGCTCGTGCAGCGGAGATTGAGGCGTTGATTGCTCATGTGCAGCGCGTGGTTTTAGAACAACAAGGGGTGCGGTTGCAGCCTGAAGTTCGCATGGTGGGAGTTGGGTTGTGAAGCATATTTTGCCAACAGCAGAGGAGATTCGGGCGCTGGGTAAGGTGGCGATTTTGATGGGCGGTTGGTCGGCAGAACGTGAGGTTTCACTGCGCAGTGGGGCGGCGGTGTTGGCGGCATTGCTGCGTTCGGGGGTTGATGCACATGCTGTGGACTTCCAACGTGATGGTCTCAATGAGTTGGCGCCGAGTGGCTTTGATCGGGTTTTTGTGATGATGCACGGGCGCGGCGGTGAAGACGGTCAGTTGCAGGGTGCATTGGAGATCATGCAGTTGCCTTACACCGGCAGTGGTATTTTGGGTTCAGCTCTTGGGATGGATAAGCAGCGTTGTAAGCAGATTTGGAAGGGTTTGGAGTTGCCAACACCTGATTGGATGGCCTTGCAGCATGAGGATGATTGTCCGGCGGTGATGGCTCAGCTGGGCTTGTCGTTGATGGTGAAACCGGCTCTGGAGGGGTCGAGCATTGGTATCAGCAAAGTACACTCGTTGCAGGAGTTGCTTGACGGTTACAGAGTTGCTGCTGAATATGGTGAGGTGATGGCTGAGCAGTTTGTGGCTGGTGAAGAGTACACCGTGGCGATTTTGAACGGTGAAGCGTTGCCGGTGATTCGTCTACAGACACCTAACCAATTTTACGATTACGAGGCGAAATATTTATCAGAAGATACCTCGTATCACTGTCCAGCGGGTCTCTCTGCGGTGGCAGAGAAGGAGATGCAAACGTTGGCGTTGTTGGCGTTTGAGGGTATTGGTGCGGGTGGTTGGGGGCGAGTTGATTTTATGCGTGATGGCTTGGGTCAAGCGTGGTTGATTGAAGCCAATACTGTGCCTGGAATGACGGATCACAGTTTGGTGCCGATGGCGGCAAAGGCGTTTGGTTTGAGCTTTGATGAACTGGTTTTGTCTATATTGTGCGCTAAGTGAGAAATATATGATTTGGGCGCGTTATGATGTCGATTGATGTATTAAGTTCAAACAGTATGGATAGACGTGCGTTTTTTGCTACTTTGTTGAAAACAGTGTTGCTGCTGGTGGTCGTGGCATTGGTGTTTTGGGCTGGGCGTGTGGCAGATGATGCACGGCGTTTTCCAGTTAACTCGGTAAAAGTGGAGGGGGAATTGAAGCATTTGAACCGAGAGGAGCTGCAGCGGGTGGTGGGTCGTTTTATGGATAGCAGCTTTTTTGTTTTGGATTTGAACGCTTTACGAGGTGCATTGCAACGCATGTCATGGATTAAAACTGTTGCAGTGCGTAGAATTTGGCCTGATACGGTGCATCTTTATGTGACCGAGCATCGGCCAGTGGCTTATTGGAATGAGCATGAGTTATTGAGTGATGAAGGGGTTTTATTTGCACCTCGGTCACCGATAGATGAGGGTTTGTTGTTGGATACACTGCCTGTATTGCAGGGGCCGGTGAATCATCAGCAGCAGGTCATGAGTCATTTTCATCGTTTTAATGCGGTTGTCGGCTTAATGGGTTTTGAAATTCGTCGAATTGTGCAAAATGAGCGTCGTTCATGGTTACTGGAATTGAACAACGGTATGAAAATTTATCTTGGTCGGACTCAAATGATACAACGTCTGCGGCGTTTGATTTGGGCTTATCAGGTATTAAAAACACGATTTTTAGGGGTTGTGAGTGTGGATTTACGTTATACAAACGGTTTTTCTGTGCAGTGGAAGCCTAAGCAGCTGGAGCCATCTTAGGAGCATGTGTACAAATGTCTAAAGTAGGTGAAAAACGCATTATAGTGGGTCTGGATATCGGTACCTCAAAGGTGAGTGCCATTGTGGGTGAGGCCGGTTATGAAGGTATTGAGATTATTGGTATCGGAACCCATCCCTCGCGAGGGCTGAAGAAAGGGGTGGTGGTCAACATTGAGGCGACGGTTCACTCCATTAAACGTGCAGTTGAAGAGGCTGAATTGATGGCTGGCTGTCAGGTGACCTCGGTGTTTACCGGCATTGCAGGCAGTCATATTAAGGGTTTGAATTCTCATGGGATTGTGGCCATTAAGGATCGTGAGGTAGGCACATTTGATGTGGGACGTGTGATTGAAGCCGCAAAGGCTGTGGCGATTCCTGCAGATCAACGCATTATTCATGTGTTGCCACAAGAATTTGTGATTGATAATCAAGATGGCATTCGTGAACCCGTTGGTATGTCTGGGGTGCGTTTAGAGGCTAAAGTGCATTTAGTGACGGGAGCTGTCAGTGCAGCCCAAAATATTATTAAGTGTGTTCGGCGCTGTGGTTTAGAAGTGGATGACATCATTCTTGAGCAATTGGCTTCAAGTTATGCGGTCTTGACCGACGATGAAAAAGACTTAGGTGTCTGTTTGGTTGATATTGGTGGTGGTACGACGGACATTGCGGTTTTTAACGAAGGTGCGATTCGGCATACGGCGGTGATTCCCATTGCGGGTGATCAGGTGACCAATGACATTGCGGTGGCACTGCGTACACCGACGCAAAATGCAGAAGACATTAAAATTAAATACGCTTGTGCTCTAAGACAATTGGTTGGAGCAGATGAGAATATTGAGGTGTCAGGGGTGGGTGACCGTCCTTCGCGGCGTTTGGCTCGCCAGACTTTGGCTGATGTTGTTGAACCCCGTTATGAAGAGTTGATGAATTTAGTGCAGGTGGAGTTGCGGCGCAGCGGTTTCGAGGATATTGTTGGAGCAGGCATTGTTTTGACGGGTGGAAGCTCCAAGATGGAAGGGGTTATTGAATTGGCGGAAGAGGTTTTTCATATGCCTGTGCGGTTGGGGTTACCACAGCAGGTTTCCGGTTTAACGGATGTCGTCAGTAATCCAATTCATGCTACGGGTGTCGGGTTATTGCAATTTGGTTACCATAATCGGATGGATATTGGTTTAGAGTCTGATCAGGATGGCGAATCGTCCACGATATGGAATCGAATGAAATCCTGGTTTAAAGGCAATTTTTAAGCTAAATTTTATGAGTATAATTTCGCATTAAGCGATGTGCTAAACAGCACGAGGAGAGAGACATGTTCGAATTAGAAGATTCCTACGTCCAGAACGCAGTGATTAAGGTGATCGGTGTTGGCGGTGGTGGTGGGAATGCGGTCGAGCATATGGTTCGTTCTAATATTGAGGGCGTGGAGTTTATTTGTGTTAATACGGATGCTCAAGCACTGAAGAACTTATCAGCTAAAACCACGTTTCAGATCGGCTCAAGCATTACCAAAGGATTGGGTGCTGGGGCAAATTCGGAGACCGGTCGACAAGCAGCACATGAAGATCGAGAGCGTATTCAAGAGATTATTGAAGGCACGGATATGCTTTTCATTACCGCTGGCATGGGCGGCGGAACCGGTACCGGAGCGGCTCCGGTTATCGCTCAGTTGGCCAAAGAGTTAGGTATTTTGACCGTGGCTGTCGTTACCAAACCCTTTCCTTTTGAAGGTAAAAAGCGGATGAAATCCGCTTCGATTGGTATTGAAGAGCTGGCACAGCATGTCGATTCTCTTATTACAATTCCCAATGAAAAACTGCTGACGGTCTTAGGCGAAAACACCAGTCTTTTGGATGCTTTCAAGGCAGCCAATGACGTCTTGAAAGGTGCCGTTCAAGGTATTTCAGAGTTAATTACCAATCCAGGTTTGATTAATGTGGATTTTGCCGATGTAAAAACAGTGATGTCAGAGATGGGCATGGCAATGATGGGGTCAGGTTCGGCAACCGGTGATAATCGTGCCCAAGAAGCGGCGGAAAAAGCGGTATTGAGTCCTTTGTTGGAAGACATCAATCTGGCCGGAGCTAAAGGGATTTTGGTCAATGTGACCGCCGGTATGGATCTCACCATGAAAGAATTTGCCACGGTGGGTAATACGGTTAAAGAATTTGCTTCTGAGGACGCTGAAGTGGTTGTTGGTACTTCAATCGAACCTGAGTTGGAAGGTGAGTTGAGAGTCACCGTGGTGGCAACAGGACTAGGTGATGCTTCAGAAGCTGCGGTGCCGGCACGTTCTTTAAAGCCGGCCAGCAATGGTGAAATGGATTACGGTAAATACGATAAACCAACGGTCATTCGTCATCAAGCAACGGAGATGGGGCGGAAAAAAAGTTCGTCAGAAATTGATCTAGAGTACCTTGATATTCCTGCTTTTTTGCGTAGGCAAGCCGACTAGAAAGTCCTTACTTATTCATTATGTTGTTATTTTTATGGAGATGTCGGTTTGAATTGGATAGAATCGGCAGCCGCTGGCGTAGTCGTTGGTTCTAGAGAGAACTGTGGAATAGGGAGCAGAATGGAATTTAGGCGCCGCAATAACGTGAAACATTGAGCGAGTGAGGTTATCCGTTGATTAGGCAACGCACATTAAAGAATAAAATTCATGCCACGGGCGTTGGGTTGCATACGGGAGACAAGGTCTATTTGACCCTCAGACCAGCGGCAATTGATACCGGTATTGTGTTTCGTCGGGTTGATTTGGAACAAAAAGTTGAGATTAAATCCCACCCATTAAACGTAGGTAGCACAGAGCTATCAACCACGTTGAGTAATAATGACGGTGTGGTGGTTTCCACTGTGGAGCACCTACTATCTGCCTTGGCGGGTTTAGGAATTGATAATGCCTACATTGATCTGAGCGCAGCAGAAGTGCCTATTATGGATGGTAGCTCGGGTCCTTTTGTTTTTCTGATCCAATCGGCTGGCATTGTTGAGCAGGATGCAGCAAAAAAATTCATTCGTATAAAAAAGACGATCATCGTTGAAGATGGTGAGAAATGGGCGAAATTAGAGCCATTTGATGGTTTTAAAGTCAGTTTCACTATCAATTTTAATCATCCGATTTTCAAGGATGTTGATCAAAAAGCCGAGATTGATTTTTCCACCACCTCTTTTGTCAAAGAGGTGAGTCGAGCGCGTACCTTTGGTTTTGTAAAAGACATTGAAAAACTACGTCAAAATAATTTGGCTTTGGGTGGCAGTTTGGATAATGCCATTGTTGTGGATGATTGTCGTATTTTGAACGAAGATGGTCTGCGTTACGAAGATGAGTTCGTTAAGCATAAAATTCTTGATGCCATTGGTGATCTGTACTTACTGGGTTACAGTTTGATTGGCGCTTTTTCTGGCCATAAATCGGGACATGCCTTGAATAATCGTCTACTAAGATCGTTACTCGAAGACACATCTGCTTGGGAAGAGGTGGTGTTTGAGAATGAGGCTGATTTGCCCATCTCTTATATAGAGCCCCTTGCAGAGACAGAAACGACTTAAAAAGGGTTTTTTCGCTTTTTTGTGGTGTTTTGTCCGACATGCGTTGCCAGTCGTTGCAGTGATTGGCTGAGCTTGGGGTCATTAATGTTATCGGCTAGGTGTTTTAGCGAAATAGCTGCTTGAGTTGACTTGATAGCAGAACGTTTTTTTGTCGCCGCTGGTGTTCGTAGGGCGGTTTTTTTTGCCCTGACATTGACCTTAATTGTCTGCAGGTGAATGGCCGCAATTTTGTTTAGGGTGTGGATGATTTCTCGATGGTAAAAACGAATGCGTGTTGCCCAGGCAGATGAATCAGCCAGAATTTCTAAGTTTTTCCCGACCAGCTCAATGACTTGGCAGTGTGAATGGCACTCTATGGGTAAGCAGTGATGTAGATGTCGGGTTAACATAGTGAGCCGAGATGCTTTTCGTCCTATGTTTTTAGGTACAAGGCGGTAAAGGTTTTGCATAGCGTAGTTAATAGATTGATTTTTGTTTGAGTTTCATAATGAACAGAGTATCCCACAGAAGAAGGTGCTGGCAGTTACTATTTGTTATTGCAACCCTGTTATGAATATTATTATTTTTACCAAGTCGGGCGCTCGTTCGCGGCAAATCAACTCACCGTTGCAATTTCTCCTATTGGGTTTTCTGTTTTTATCCCTATTTGTTACGCCGCTGTATTGGGGGTATCAACTGGGGGTGCATCAAAATCCGAATGAAATGCCTGAGTTGAGTTACGATGAGATTCATCAGCAGCGTGAAAGTCGCGAGCAGTTGCAGCAGGCGAAATCAGAAGTCACAGCATTGACACGCCATTTGGGGCAGATGCAAGCGTATCTGACCCGTTTGGATGCCTTGGGTGCACGTTTGGTTCAAGTGGGGAAATTAGACGATCAAGAGTTTGATTTTAGTCAAGCTCCACCGCTGGGAGGTCCAGTATCTGACCTGATAATGCCTGCGTATAAAATTTCGGATCTTGCGCAGAGAGCGGCCGCTTTGCAGCAACAGATGCAGCAAAGTGAAGAGATGTTGAGCATTTTAGAAGTGGTGTTGTTGGATCGTCGTTTGCAAAATGAGATTTTACCCACAGGTCGGCCGATTAAAAAAGGTTGGATGTCATCTGCTTATGGGGTAAGAACCGATCCGTTTTCAGGTAAACCACAGATGCACAAAGGCATTGATTTTGCTGGAAAAATGGGTAGTGGGATTTATGCGGTGGCCAGTGGCGTTGTCAGTTGGGCGGGCAAACGCCACGGTTATGGCAACATGGTTGAAATTCGCCACGGAAACGGTTACAGCACTCGTTATGCGCACAGTGCTGAAGTGTTGGTGCAAAAAGGCGACCTTGTCAGCCAAGGAGATGAGGTTGCCAAAATGGGTTCCAGTGGGCGCTCCACAGGGCCTCATGTTCATTTTGAATTGCTGAAAAAAGGCCGTCAGGTTAATCCCGTTAAATTTGTCAATGCGCGACGAAAATCTCGTTAACATCACGATCTGTGCTTAATCCGGTTGGATTCAAGCGCCACAGGTATTACCATACTCCCCTTTTTACCAATGTAACGATTTCCGTTCAGGCGAGACCCGAACGGTTTTTCTATGCTTGAATCTTCACAGGCCGTAACCTCATGATCAGTAATTTGTTTAAAAAAGTGTTTGGCAGTCGCAATGACCGAGTGATTAAGGAGCTATCGAAAGAGGTGGCCTCAATTTCGGTCTTAGAACCCGACTGTGAATCCTTGAGTGATGAAGAGTTAAGAGCCAAAACCGAATCGTTTCGGCAGCGCTTGCAAGCAGGAGAGACCATAGAGGCTTTGTTGCCCGAAGCCTTTGCAGTCGTGCGCGAAGGGGGTAAACGGGCTTTGGGTATGCGTCATTTTGATGAGCAGTTGATCGGTGCAATGGTGCTGAACGATGGCAAAATTGCTGAAATGCGCACCGGTGAGGGTAAAACTTTGGTGGCGACCTTGGCGGTGTATCTGAATGCCTTGTCGGGCAAAGGCGTTCACGTGGTGACGGTCAATGATTATTTGGCTTACCGTGACTCCGATTGGATGGGCAAACTGTATAATTTTTTGGATCTCAGTTACGGCGTGATTGTCGCGGGCATGGATCAAGAGAAACGTCGCGCCGCTTACGAGGCGGACATCACCTACGGTACCAATAACGAGTTTGGTTTTGATTATCTGCGTGACAATATGGCCTTCTCATTGGAGGAGAAAGTGCAGCGTGAGTTGAACTTTGCCATTATCGATGAAGTGGATTCGATCCTCATTGATGAAGCGCGTACCCCGCTGATTATTTCGGGGCCGGCCAATGACAACGCTGAGTTGTATCGGCGCATCAATACTTTGGTACCCAATTTGACCTTGCAAGAGGAAGAAGAGGGCCCTGGCGATTACAGCATTGAAGAGAAGAGCAAACAGGTCTATCTCACCGAAGCCGGTCATGAAAAGGTAGAGCAGTTGCTGACCACCGAGGGGCTATTGCAAGAGGGCGAGAGCCTTTACGATGCCGCTCACATCAGCCTGATGCACCACATCAACGCTGGCGTAAGGGCGCATGTGATCTATCAAAAAGATGTGGATTACATCGTCAAAGACGGTCAGATTGTGATTGTCGATGAATTTACCGGTCGCACAATGGAAGGGCGACGCTGGTCGGAAGGTCTGCATCAAGCGGTGGAGGCCAAAGAGGGTGTTGATGTTCAAAATGAAAATCAGACTCTGGCTTCTATTACCTTCCAAAATTATTTCCGCCTCTATGAAAAACTGTCGGGTATGACCGGTACTGCGGATACGGAAGCGTTTGAGTTCCAACAAATTTACGGGTTAGAAGTGGTGGTATTGCCAACTCATCTACCGATGCAGCGTAAAGATCTCTCCGACTTGGTTTTCTTGACCACAGAAGAGAAGTATCAGGCGATCATTGATGACATTGAAGAGTGTGTAAAACGTCAGCAACCAGTTTTGGTGGGTACCACCTCCATTGAAACATCAGAGTACCTCTCACAGTTGTTGAAGAAGAGAAAGCTCAAACATGAAGTATTGAACGCCAAACAGCATGAGCGTGAGGCGGGCATTGTCGCCAATGCGGGTTGTTCAGGTGCGGTCACCATTGCCACCAACATGGCGGGTCGTGGTACCGACATTGTTTTGGGTGGTAGCTTGGTAGTGGAGCTAAAAGAGTTGGGCGAGATCAGCGCAGATAAAAAAGCGCAGCGGGAAGCGGATTGGCAAGTGCGTCATGATGCGGTTTTAAAATCTGGTGGTCTGCACATCATCGGTACCGAGCGGCATGAATCGCGGCGAATTGATAACCAGTTACGTGGTCGTGCGGGTCGTCAAGGGGATGAGGGTTCCACTCGGTTTTATCTCTCTTTAGAAGATAATCTGATGCGTATTTTTGCTTCGGATCGAGTCTCTAATTTGATGCAGAAATTGGGCATGGAAGAGGGTGAAGCGATTGAACACCCGTGGGTTACCAAAGCGATTGAAAATGCCCAACGGAAGGTAGAAGCGCACAATTTCGATATGCGTAAAAATCTGTTGGAATACGACGATGTGGCCAACGATCAGCGCAAAGTGATCTACGAGCAACGCAACAGTCTGCTCTCCAGTGAAGATACCAGCGAGATCATTCAAGCGATTCGAGAGGATGTGGTCAATGGCATTATTGATCAGTACATTCCGCCTGGCTCCTTGGATGAGCAGTGGGATGTGGCGGGTTGCGCCGAGTCTCTGGAGCATGAGCTGGGCGAGGCGATGGCGTTGCAGGAGTGGCTGAAAGCTGACGAGGATTTGCATGAAGAGGGTTTGAGAAGTCGTATTGTGCAGACCTTGGAAGAGCGTTACCAACTCAAAGAAGAGATGGCAGGTGCGGAATCACTGCGCCGCTTTGAAAAAGCCGTGATGTTGCAAGTGTTGGATACGCAGTGGAAAGACCATTTGGCGGCGATGGATTATTTGCGTCAAAGCATCGGCCTGCGGGGCTACGCGCAGAAAAACCCGAAACAAGAGTACAAACGCGAATCGTTTGAGATGTTCACCCAGTTGCTGGATCAGGTCAAACAAGAAGTTGTTGTGGTGCTGTCGCGGATTGAGGTGCAAAACGACGATGCGGAGCGGATGGAGGAGAGTCAGCGCCAGAGTGCGCCGATGAACTATCAACACGCTGCCACCGATGTGTTGGGACAAGTTGGGCCAGAGTCAGAGTCAGAGTCAGAGCCAGTCGCAGCGGAAGAGGGCGAAGAACAGCATACTCCGTATGTGCGTGAGCAGCCAAAATTGGGTCGTAACGACCCTTGTTGGTGTGACTCTGGGAAGAAGTTCAAGCAGTGCCACGGTAAATTAACGTAAGTCAAAATCGGAATAAAATCATGGCGGTAAAACCAGAAACAATGCTCAAACTGCACCCCGTATTGGGCGTGCGTTTGGCCAGTGTGGCTTGCGGGATTAAAAAAAGCGGCGCTGACGATCTGGTGGTGATGGAATTGACCGCCGGTTCCAGTACGGCAGCGGTCTTTACCCAGAATGCTTTTTGTGCAGCGCCAGTGACCTTGGCCAAGCAGTTTTTGGCCGAACAGGCACCGAGTTATTGGTTAATCAACTCGGGTAACGCCAATGCGGGTACCGGTCAAGCCGGATTGGCCGATGCGCGTCAAAGCTGTCAGTGGTTGGCCGAGGCCACAGGAGTGGCCACCGAACAAGTGTTGCCATTTTCTACGGGCGTGATAGGTGAGAGTCTGCCCATGAACTGCTTTCAGATCGGTATTCCGCAAGCATTGGCGGCCTTGGGTGAGGATCATTGGTCAGAGGCTGCGGGGGGTATTATGACCACCGACACCTGCGCCAAAGGGTTCTCTAAGCAGATTGAGATTGGTGGCCAGATATTGACCATTACCGGTATCGCCAAAGGTTCAGGGATGATTCACCCCAATATGGCCACCATGCTGGCTTACTTGGCCACCGATGCCAAAGTGAGTCAGGCCGACCTGCAAATGGCGCTGCAAGTGGCGGTAAAACCGTCCTTTAACAGCATCACCGTTGATGGCGACACCTCGACCAATGATGCTTGCATGTTGGTGGCTACGGGCAAAAGTGGTTTGGAGTTAAATCAACACTCTGAACATTGGCCAGCGTTTCAAGACCTCATTAATGAGGCGTGCAAGGCGTTGGCGTTGGCCATTGTGCGCGATGCAGAAGGGGCGACCAAGTTCATCACCTTGCAGATTGAATCAGGACGGGACGAAGATGAGTGCCGTCAAGTGGCCTTTACCATCGCTCACTCGCCACTGGTGAAAACCGCCTTTTTTGCCAGTGATCCCAATTGGGGACGGATTTTGGCTGCCGTGGGGCGTTCGGGTCTGCCGGAGTTGGAGGTGGAAACGATCTCCATCTATCTGGATCAGGTCTGCATTGTCCGCGAGGGCAATCCCGCCAAAGAGTACCGTGAAGCTGCGGGTCAAGCGGTGATGGATCAAAAAGAGATCACGGTGCGGGTTGAACTGGGTCGTGGCGAAGCGCAGGCCACGGTTTGGAGCAGCGATCTCTCTTACGATTACGTTCGTATCAACGCCGAATACCGCAGTTAGATTTTTTCTGTGAGTGGCAAATCTCTGCAAGTGGTGGTGGCAGCGGTCTTCGATCTTGAAGGTCGTCTGCTGATTACTCAGCGGGCGGAACAAGCGCATCAAGGTGGCTTGTGGGAGTTGCCCGGCGGTAAGCAAGAGTCTGGTGAGAGTTTTTTTGCGGCGTTGCAACGGGAGCTGCTGGAAGAGGTGGGGATTCGTATCACGGCCTCTGTGCCACTGATCCAAGTTACCCATCACTATCCCGATTTGAGTGTCTGTCTGCATCTGTGGCGGGTGACTGCTTTTGAAGGTAAGGCTATAGGGCATGAAGGCCAGCCATTGCGTTGGATTGCTTTATCCGAGTTGCCGAACTATCCCTTCCCCAAAGCCAATCGTGCCCTGTTTCAGGCACTGAGCCTACCCGATCTCTATCTGATTACCCCCGATCTTGAAAATAACGACATAAATGCTTTTTTAAAGGCTCTGGAGCAAAGTTTGGCAGCGGGAATCAAGCTGGTGCAGCTACGAGTTAAAAGTCTTGTGGGTGCCGAATATGAAGCTTTGGCGCAGCAGGTGGTGGAGCTGTCGCACCGCTGGGGAGCAAAAGTCTTGCTCAATGCTCATCCTGATATTTTATCGAGGGTGCAGGCCGATGGGGTTCATTTGAGTCAGGGTTTGGCCGCTTCGTTTTCACAACGTCCTGTTGATGATGAGTTTCTATTGGCGGTTTCTTGCCATGATGAGGCCTCGCTACGGCAGGCGGAGTTAATCGGAGCCGATTTTGCCGTCTTGTCACCAGTGCAGCAGACCCAGAGCCACCCTGAAGCTGAGGCCTTGGGTTGGTCGGAGTTTCAGCGCTTGGTTGTTGCGGCGGGTTTGCCGATCTACGCCTTGGGGGGGGTGGGTCGAGAAGATATTTTAACCGCTCAAAGGCAGGGTGCCCAAGGGGTGGCCGCCATTAGAGCATTATGGAGAGAGTGTGATGAATAAAATGATGATTAAGAAAATATTTTTGCTGTGTTTGTTGAGTGGTTGGGTGATGCTCAGTGAGGCTGGTGTGCCTTTTAAGTTGATGTTGGACATAAATGAGTGTGCCAATCAGCAGGGAGAGTGCCGTTTACATGCTGCCCAGGGAGGCGCTGTTGTACTCTCTTTTGATCATAAGGTGGAAGCCTTGCGGCCTTTTACGGTAGATCTCAAGCTTAGCGAATGGCCTACCGAGATTGAAGCCATAGAGCTTAATTTTAAAATGGCCTCGATGGATATGGGTAAAAATCGCTACCGTCTGCTGAAACAGGATGACGGTCGTTGGCAGGGTCGGGTGGTTTTACCGGTCTGTGGTGCGGGTGGCAGCGAGTGGTTGGTGGAGATTCAGTTAAAGAGTTCGAACGGCAGTTGGCACGGTACGGTACCTTTTCGACTGCACGGTAAATCGTAATGTTAAAGGATGCAGCAGCCTAGCTGAAATTCAACGTCACTCTGTACCTGATCAGCCTTTTTCTCCGGTGCAGTCTGGGCAAAAAAGCGAATGGTAAAACGGTGTTTGCCAACGCTCATTTCAGGAAACAGACCCGGTGGTCCCGAGATGTAGATGCGGATCATCTGCAAGGGATGGGTGGGGTTGAGACTCAATTGAAAGAAGCCATTATGGGCTGTTTGCAGTGTGGTTTCGGGAGTTTCACGAATGGCATCGAGAATGGTATCAATGGCTATTTTTACTGTATCAAAGGGCTGTAACCAGGTTTTTATGGCACCGTGACGTTCCTGAGAGGGGCGTTTGAGCCAATGATGATAGGCAGGTAGATCAAAACTGCAGGTGTTGCCTGAGGCGGTGCGGCGACGTCGAATGGCGTTTAAAAATTCATTGTTCTGAAAATTTTGGTTAAGTTGACCTTTTTGGTTGTGCAGTTGTTCAATCAGAGGGGCTTGACACTCTAAGATAGGAATGAGTTGCAGTTGTTTAAGGTCTGAGTCGGGCGAGTTTTGAATGGCCGATTTTTGCCGCTCCAGCTCCTTAATCACTTCACCCTTAAGATCGCCACGGGTGGTTAAATTGATGATTTCCAGCAGGGTGCTGATGGCAGCTTGGGTATCCCAAGCGGACTTGCGTTCCAGATGAAAGTCAATGCGTTGAAACAGTTGCTGCAAACGCAGAAAAGTTCGAATCCGTTCGGTAACAGGTTGCTCAAAAATTAGCTCATCTGACACAATTTGTTTACCCATTGGTAAATTAGAATAAAAGTGAGACATTATGGCCTATGCTTGTTGATTACGTTTGCTTCCGTGCAGTTTACAGATGCCTGACTTTATTCAATTTTTTATAACGCAGTTCCCTTTCAGGGACTGTCTTTATAATAGCTTCTATTCTGGCTTCATTTTCCACAGTTTCGGTCATTGAGACAAATCGCTAGATTCTCATGGCGGCGATTGTACACCGCTTTTGGCCTTTATGGTCGATTGTTGTTCTTGGTCTTGCTGCAAATAGCCTTGATGCAGCCGTTTGACCTGTTTTTTCAATGAGTCTAGATTGCCACTGTTGTCGATCACTTCGTCTGCTGCATGCAGACGTTGTTGACGGCTCACTTGTTGTTGAATAATGCGTTCTACGTCTGTTTTGCTCTGCTGGTCTCGTTGTGTGACTCGTTGAATTTGCAGTTCCTCTGTCAGATCGACCACCAAAATACGATCCATAGACAACTGTTGTTGGGTTTCGAGCAGCAGAGGAATCATCTGGATACAGTAGGGCGGTTCTGGATTTTGTTGCACGAGTTGTTGGCTCTGCTGCTGCATCTGCTGACGTATCAATGGATGTAGCAGAGCTTCTAACTGCTGTTTGGCCTGTTTATCAGTGAAGATCTTCTGTCGTAGAGCGCTGCGGTTGAGGCTGCCATTGGGGTGCAAAATGGTCTGGCCAAACCGTTGGCTGATTTGTGTCAGTGCCGGTTGTCCGACCTCTACCAACTCTTTGGCGATCTGATCGGCATCCAGAATGGGAATGCCGTATTGAGAAAAGAGGCGTGCCACGCTGGATTTACCACTGCCGATGCCACCGGTAAGACCGATAATCAGCACGGTTTAGCTAAAGTTGAGGTAATAATGGTTGATCTGTTCACCCCAGATTAAGCTGATCCAACCGGCAAAAGCGAGGTAAGGGCCGAATGGAATCGGCACATTACGATCTTGTTTTTTCAGCAGAATAAGTAAAATACCGACGCTGGCACCCAGTATCGAGGAGAGCATGATAATGCCTGGCAGTGCTTGCCAGCCGAGCCAAGCACCCAACATGGCCAGTAATTTAAAATCGCCGTAACCCATGCCCTCCTTGCCGGTTAGCAGTTTAAACACCCAGTAGACCGACCAGAGCGCCAGATAACCTGCGATGGCACCCACCAGCGCCGTGGCAGTGTCGATGGGCGCAATGCTGCTGAGGCTGAGCAGCAGACCCAACCAGAGCAGGGGTTGGGTGATGCTGTCGGGCAGCAGGGTGTGTTGTAGGTCAATGACACTGAGAGCAATCAGACTCCAAGTAAAGATCAGGCCGGTAAGGGTGAGCCAACTGGCACCAAAATGAGCGGCAATGGCCATCGAGAGCAGGGCGGTGAGCAGCTCCACCAATGGATATTGCCAAGAGATGTGGGTTCCACAGTGGCGGCAGCGGCCTTTGAGAAACAGGTAGCTGAACAGCGGAATGTTTTCGATGGCCTTAATGGGCTTTTTGCAGCTGGGGCAGTGGGAGCGCGGACGACTGAGATTGAAGGTTTTGCTTTCAACAGGTTCTTTATCGGGGTCTAGGTACTGCTCGCACTCGCTGCGCCATTGGCGCTGCATCATAATGGGAAGACGGGCAATTACGACGTTTAAAAAACTCCCCACCAGCAGGCTAAAGAGGCCGATGGCAATGATAAAAGCGGTTGGGTTGTGCAGCAGTGGGTCAAATAAGCCCATGATAAAGTCTGTTCCGTTGGAAAGTGGGAGTGAGCGGCGTTAGAAGGCATCGCCCATTTTGAAAATCGGCAGATACATGGCGATCACCAAACCACCGACCACCACGCCCAAAAAGGACATGATTAGCGGTTCAAGTAAGCTGGTGAGGGCATCGACGGCGTTATCCACCTCTTCTTCATAGAGGTCGGCTACCTTGGCCAACATGCTGTCCAGTGCGCCGGACTCTTCCCCGATGGCCACCATCTGCACCACCATATTGGGAAACAGAGCGGTTTGCTGCATGGAGACTTGCAGTTGCTGGCCGCTGGCGGCATCGTCTTTCATCTGCATAATGGCGTTGTAATAGACGCTGTTGCCAGAGGTGGTAGCCACCGCCTCCATTGCTTCCACCAGCGGCACACCAGCGGTGGACATGGTGGCGAGGGTACGGGCAAAACGAGCAATGGCGGCTTTTTCGAGCATGTCACCCACCACCGGCAGACGCAGCAGCAGGCGATCGATCATATCGGAGAAGGCTTTGTTATTGGCGCGCAGATAGCTGAACACTTTTAGGCCGCCAACAATGACCAAGACAATCAGCCACCACCACTTTTGAAAACCTTCGGAGAGCTGCATGACAAATTGGGTGAAGGTGGGCAGTTCACCGCCCATGTTTTCAAACAGTTTTTGAAATTCGGGTACCACAAACACCAGCAAAATGGCGGTGACCACAAACGCCACCACCAGTACCGCCACTGGGTAGAAGAGGGCTTTTTTGATTTTGGCTTTGAGGGCTTCGGTCTTCTCTTTGTAGGTGGCGATTTTGGTCAGCAAAGATTCCAATGTGCCGGACTGTTCACCGGCATGCACCAGGCTGCAAAACAGATTATCGAACTGCGCGGGGTGTTTGCTCAGTGCGGTACCCATTGTGGAGCCGGATTCAATGTCGCTTTTGATGCTGAAAATCAACTCCTGCATAGCAGGGTTGTCATGGCCTTGGCCGACGATTTCAAACGACTGCACCAAGGGAACCCCAGCGGTCATCATGGTGGACATCTGCCGAGCAAAGATGGAGATGTCTTTGCTGGTGATTTTTTTACTGCCGCTGCTAAACAGCGGTTTGGTTTTTTTACGCACCCGTAAAGGGGTGATGCCCTGGCGGCGCAGCTGCGCTTTGGCCAAGTCAGCATTGACGGCGTTGATTTGGCCTTTAACCTTATGGCCTTTATTGTCTTTGCCCTCCCAGTCAAAACTGGTCTTTGCACTATTTTTGCTCGCCATGGCAGCTATTCCTTGGTGACTCGGTTGGCTTCTTCAAGGCTGATGTCTCCCATTTTAACCTTGTTAAGTGCTGCTCGACGTAGATCCATTACGCCCTCTTGTTTGGCTTGGTCGGCAATTTCAATGGAATTGCCGCCCGCCATAATAATACGTCCCATTTCGTCGCTGATGGGCATCACTTGATAGATGCCCACTCGTCCTTTGCAGCCGTTGTTGCAGTAGTCACAGCCTGGTGCATTGTAGACTTTAATATTGCGTGCCTCTTTTTCATCGAAGCCTTCTTGAATCAGTGTTTTGCGTGGTACGTCTTCGATAATTTTGCATTTTGTGCAGAGTTTCCTGGCCAACCTTTGCGAAATAATCAACGACACCGAGGTGGCGATGTTAAAGGGAGCAACACCCATATTAGCCAGTCGCGAGAGGGTCTGCGGAGCATCGTTGGTGTGCAGCGTTGAGAGTACCAAATGGCCGGTCTGTGCTGCTTTGATGGCGATGTTTGCGGTCTCAATATCACGAATTTCACCGACCATAATGATATCGGGATCCTGACGCAAAAAGGCACGTAAAGCTTCAGCAAACGTTAGGCCAACGCGGGTATTAACATTGACTTGGTTGATGCCTGGCAGATTGATTTCGGCAGGATCTTCGGCGGTGGAGATGTTGCGATCAATGGTATTGAGCATGTTCAGACCGGTGTACAGCGAGACGGTTTTGCCGCTGCCGGTGGGGCCTGTGACCAAGATCATGCCGTAGGGTTGTAACAGGGCTTTTTGATAGACTTCTTGCTGCTCTTTTTCGAAACCGAGGCTCTCGATGCCCAACTTGGTGCTGCTGGGATCGAGAATCCGCATGACGATTTTTTCGCCAAACAGCGTTGGACAGGTGTTGACGCGAAAGTCGATGGCGCGATTTTTCGACAGTTTCATCTTGATGCGGCCATCTTGAGGCACTCGTCGTTCGGAGATGTCCATGCGTGACATGACTTTAATCCGAGAAATGATGCGGGTGGACATCGCTTGGGGTGGGGTGGACATCTCTTGCAAAATGCCGTCAATGCGGTAGCGGATACGGAAGGTATTTTCGTAGGGTTCGACGTGAATGTCCGATGCGCTTTTATTGATGGCATCGAGCATGACTTTGTTAACAAAACGCACCACGGGGGTGTCGTCAATTTCGGAGCCTGGGTCGTTGTCGTTTTTTTCATCTTCGTCGGAGGCGATCTCTAAGTTATCGAGATCCGCGTCTAGGATGGTATCCATGCTGGCGGCGTGTTGGCTGCTCAGAAATTGTTGAATTTTTTTATTGAGTTTGTCTTCTTCCACCAAAATGGGGTCGGTGGAGATGCCAGTATGAAATTTAATCTCATCCAAGGCCGTGAGATTGGTGGGGTCGGAGATAGCGACAAACAGACGCGGCCCGCGTTTTAACAGCGGCAGGGCGTGGTTGGTTTCGATAAGATCGCCATCGACCAGGGTCGGTGGCAGTGAGTCCATCTCCATGGAGTCGAGATCCAGTAGGGCAAGGCCAAACTCTTGCGAGGCAGCAATGGCAACGGCGAGGCTGGAGGCGAGACCCTCTTCGACCAAGATGGTGACAATGGATTTTTTGCTTTTTTGGGCCTTGGCAACCGCTTGGATAATATTCTCTTCATCAACAATACCGTCTTGCACTAAGCGTCGAGGCAGTCCACCCAGACTTAAGTTGGTATGTGTTTTCGCCATTGATCGGGCTTCCTGTGGCTTGGATGAGAGAGGATTGCTTTAATGATCACGCAATTAAGGCATAAATTGCTGAATCTGTCCATATTGGCTTGCTGAAAAGGTGATGGGTGGTTTGTTCTGCTTGGATCGGCTGGGGTGAAAGTAGGTTTAGGAGGTACGGAAATAACAAAGCCCCTGAATAGGGGCGTTGTTGGTGGAGCTGTCGCTCGAGAGCTGTCTTAGCAGAGATTGATGTCTGCTGTTGCGCAGGAACCGCCTTTCGTCCAAGTAATGGAAGAGCTGCCAGGAGCCGTATTGGGAGTCAGGCTATAAGTAGTAGCAGCCGTTTGGCCAAAATCACCGGCGGTAGTGGTGGCAGTGATAACCCCTGCGACAATGGTCAGAGCCGCTAAGGTATTGGTGGTATCCAATGCCATCGGCAGGTTGGCTGGTATGGCTGGAATAGAACCGAGGTTGCCAAGATAACCAGGTATACATGCGGTTAGTACGCCACCGTTTTCTTGAGCACAAAGTTCCACGCCAAGCTTGTAGGGAGCGATAAGAGAGGTGACGGATTTAAACGCTGCGCGGTTGGTAAAGTTTTGATACTGAGGAATGGCGATGGCGGCCAAAATTCCGATAATCGCGACCACAATCATCAGTTCGATCAGAGTAAAACCTTGCTGTTTTTTATTTTGCATTTTCACGGTGTAGCTCCTAGTTTTAAAGTTGTTTGTTGCGTTAACAGAGACCACGATCTCTGCAATTTCCTGAAACTGTCCATGTGACTGAACTGCCATTGAAAGCTGGGGTTAAGATGTAGTAGGTGTGATCGGTTTGGCCAAAGCTGTCATCAATCGTTGTTACTTCAATTACACCGGCTGTGGTGCTGAGTTCATTAATCTTGCTTTGATCTTCAATTTTGCCTGGAATTCTTGCCAAGGTGCCAGGGTAGTCGTTACTGCATTGATCAAAGTTTCCTGCATTGTCTTGAGCACACATCTCGACCGCCATTTTAAACGGAGCCACCAAGGAGATTATCTCCTGAAATTCCGCTCGGTTGGTGAAGTTTTGGTACTGAGGAATCGCAATGGCCGCCAAGATGCCAATAATGGCAACGACAATCATTAGTTCGATTAGAGTAAATCCGTTGGATCTCTTCATAGTCTGTCCCTGTTGGGGCATGCAACTCCTTGGGTAGAAGAGTAATAAGCAGATTGCAGGCCAAAAATTAATTACATCGTAAGCGATTGATAATATTTATAATTTTTGTTTTACCCGCTTGCTTGATTTTTAAGATAACAGCCTTTGTTACTTATGGACAGGTTTTGTCTTTTTATGACAAACGTGATTGTTCATTCTATCCCCATTTTTTTCAGACGATAACGCAGTTGGCGATAACTGATGCCCAACGCCTCAGCTGCCGCGCTTTTTTTCCAGCGACTTTTTTCCAGTGCCTCCACCAGTGTCTCGCGCTCTTGCTGATTCATAATACGATCTAAGGTCTGATTATTCTCATCGTTAGCGGGGGTTTTTTGGGGCTGACGTGCTGTTGCACTGTCTTCGAGTTGCAGATCTGAGCTGTGGATCTGATTGCCATCTTGCAGAGCCAATGCCCGCTCCAGAATGTTTTCCAGCTCACGAACATTGCCAGGGAAAGCGTAGTGGCTCAGCTTCAGCAAGGCCGACTGGCTGAGTTGTAGATGGGCCTCGGGGTAGTGACAAGCGAGGCGTTGCAAAATGGCCTGACACAGCTCATCAAGGTCTTCGGGGCGTTCTCTGAGTGGCGGTATTTTCAGCTCAATGACATTGAGACGGTAGTAGAGATCTTGGCGAAAATGTCCCTGCTCGACCTCTTCGCTGAGATCCTTGTGGCTGGCACTCAAAATACGCACATCAATCGGCTCTTCGTGAGTGGCTCCAACGGGACGAATCTGTTTTTCTTGAATGCTACGCAGCAGTTTGACCTGCATCGGCAGAGGCAGATCGGCAATCTCATCCAGAAACAGCGTGCCACCCTCAGCGGCTTGAAACAGCCCCTCTTTGTTGGCCACCGCACCACTGAAACTGCCTTTGAGATGCCCAAAAAACTCACTCTCCATCAATTCGCTGGGAATGGCACCGCAGTTGATGGCGATAAACGGGTTTTGAGCGCGAGGGCTTTGTTGATGAATTTGACGAGCCGCCAGCTCTTTACCAGTGCCCGACTCGCCACAGATGTAGACCGGTGCTTGATTGCGCGCTAATTTTTTGATGGTGTGGCGCAGCAGCTGCATCGGTTGTGATTGGCCGATCAGTGGTCGTGATGCTGTCTGTTTGTTTGGTTTAATGCTGGTTTCTGTTTTGTCGTTCAGCCGCAAGGCGGTGTTGATCAGAGTGCGTAGAACCTTGAGGTCAACGGGTTTGGAGATAAAATCAAACGCGCCTTTTTTTAACGCTTCGACGGCGGACTCCACATTGCCGTGAGCGGTGATCACCGCCACCGGAATTTGTGGGTACTGTTGCTGGATCAATTCAACCAATTGCAGACCGTTGCCATCGGGCAGGCGCATGTCGGTCAAACAGAGGTCGAACGGCTGTTGGCTCAGAGCGGTGCGCGCTTGCTGGAGGTCGATGGCGCTGTGGGTCTCAATGCCCATGCGCCCAAGGGTGATCTCCAACAGTTCGCGAATGTCGGCTTCATCGTCAACGATCAAGGCAGTAGCGGTTTGGCTCATGGGGTTGGGGTATCCAAAGTGTGGTTAAAAATAATACGAAAACAGCTGCCGTGATCGCTGGGGAGGTAACGTAAAGAGGCATTGTTAAAACGGCACAGTTCGCGTGCCATAAAAAGCCCTAAGCCGGTGCCGGTGTTGCTGGAGGTGTAAAAAGGCTCGAACAGTTTGTCCAGATGCTGCTGGGGAATGCCGCTGCCGTTGTCGCTTAAATCCAGATAGGGGTGGCCGGTGGAGGGGGTTTGGCCACAGTGGATGCTGATCTGAATGTTCTCTTTTTGGCCGTGTTTGATGCTGTTACAGCAGAGGTTCCATAAAATCTGATTCAGGTGCAAAAATTCCATGTAAATGGGTTGGGCTTCGTTGCCAAAGTGCAGTTGCAGATTTTCTGCTGGCCACTTTTGCTGTTGGCAAAAATCAGCAGAAAATTGCAACAGGCTCTGTTGCAGGTCGATGGCGTGGCCGCTGAATTTTTGCAGTCGTGAGATCTGCATGACATCTTCGATTAGACGATTGATGCGTTGACCGTGATCGAGAATGATCTCCAACAAACGCCCATCTTCAACGCTGATGTGGGGTGATTCCGCCAACAGTTGTGAGGCGTGGCTGATGGCACCCAGAGGATTACGAATTTCATGGGCGATGTTGGCCGTCAGGTGGCCAAGGGAAGCGAGTTTGAGCTGCTGCACTTGTTCTTGAATGGCGGAGGTGTCTTGCAGCGAGATCAACCAGCCTTGGTCTTCCAAAGGAGTGAAGTGCGGTTGCAGTTCCGCTTGGCTGTTGGGTTCTTTGATTGAGCAGGGCAGCTGTTTTTTAGCCTGATGCCATTGATTCAGTGAGTAGTGCAAACGAGGCGCTTGTTGTTTGAGTGATGATTTGTGCTGGAGGTTGGAGAGTTTGAGCAGTTCGCGAGCGCTTCGGTTGGCGAGGCGAATTCGCTGGCGGCTGTCCACCACCAAAATGGCTGCCTCCATTTTTTCGATGATCAGTTCATTCAACTGCGCCATATTTTTCAGGTCAATGCGACTCTGGGTGGCTTGCGCTTCACTCTCGCGGCTGCGCCGTGCCAGCAGCATGGCCAGTAGGGCGGTGGCAAATAGGGTTGCGCCGAGAATGCCCGCTTGTGGGTAGTGGGTACTGCTCTGGCCGAGGCTGAGGTGGCTGTAGAGCTGTTCGGCCAAAATGGCCAAGCTGGCCAGTGCGGCAAACAGCAGTGCCAGACGTTCGGACATCAACACCCCAAAACCAGCGATGCTGATGATCAGCAGCATTCCCAAACCGCTGTTGATGCCACCGCTGCTGTGCATCAGCAGTAAAATAAAGCCAATGTCGATGCAGGAGCGGGGGATCAATTGCCTCTCAAAAGCCGGTTGTTGCAGACGTGCCAAGAGAATAAAAGCCAAACTGCTGAGCAAATAGAGAGTGATGATCAGCATAAACAACAGAGGTTGAGTGGAACCTAAAAAGGGCTTTCCCAGCTCGGAGAGGTAGGTGGCGATGAGGGTGATGCTGAGCAGCAGACGGTAGCCATCCAGCAGCAGCAGCAGCCGCCAGTTGGAGAGTTGGGTTTTTTGGGTTGGCGGAGGAGCGTTCAGCATATTAAAATCACGGCTCTTGTCCCTCTACGAGTACTGCTAAACATCATGCGTATTGTCATTGCACAGATAAACCCGACGGTGGGTGATATTGTTGGAAACACCGAGCTGATTGTAACCACTGCGACTCAAGCGCGCCAACGCTGGCATGCAGATCTGGTGATCTTTCCCGAATTGACCTTGCTGGGCTATCCGCCAGAGGATTTGCTGCTGCGCCCAGGTCTGCAACGACGGATTGAAAAAGCCGTGGAGAGCCTTAAGCAGCAGCTGCAAGAGGGGGCGATTCTGTTTGGTCTGCCCAGCTTTTCGGAGCAGGGGTTGTACAACTCGGCGATGTTGCTCAGAGACGGAGAGGTGGTGGCGTTGTACCACAAACAGCAGTTGCCCAATTACGGTGTCTTTGATGAAAAACGCTACTTTATCGCCGCAGATCAGCCCTGTGTTGTGGAGCTGCACGGTGTGAAGCTGGGCATCACTCTGTGTGAAGACATCTGGACAGCGGCGGTGGCACAGCAGGCAAAAGCAGCGGGAGCGCAGTTGTTGTTGAATCTGAACGCTTCGCCGTTTCATTGGGGTAAGTCTGTTGAGCGTCGGCAGGTGTTGCAGGCGCGTTGTCGTGAGACCGGTTTGCCCTTGGTTTACGCCAATCAGGTGGGTGGCCAAGATGAGCTGGTGTTTGATGGTGATTCGATGCTGCTGGACGGTTCGGGCAACGTGGTGTTGCAAAGTGGTGTGTTTGCAGAGGCGCTGCTGCCTTTTGAGGTGAATACTCAGGGCGTGGTTACGCCGTTGTCGGATGAGGCGGTGCCGGAGTTGGATGAGGCGGCGGCCACCTATCAAGCTTTGGTGCTGGGGGTGCGGGATTATGTACGCAAAAACGGTTTTAAAGGCGCGGTGATCGGCCTTTCTGGTGGCATTGATTCTGCGCTGACTCTGACCATCGCCGTGGATGCCTTGGGTGCCGATCAGGTTGAGGCGGTGATGATGCCGTCTCGTTACACCGCCGATATGAGTTTGCATGATGCGGAACAAGAGGCGGAGTGTTTGGGGGTGTTGTATCGCTCGATCTCCATTGAACCGTTGTTCAAAAGTTTTTTGACTGCCTTGGAAGATGAGTTTGCTGGTCTGGAGGCGGACACCACCGAAGAGAACATTCAGGCGCGTTGTCGTGGCGTGATTTTGATGGCGATCTCGAATAAGAAGGGCAAAATTTTGCTCACCACTGGCAATAAAAGCGAGATGGCGGTGGGGTATGCGACCCTTTATGGTGACATGGCCGGTGGTTTTGCACCGCTCAAAGATGTACCAAAAACCTTGGTTTATCGACTGGCGCGTTATCGCAACCGTGAGCAGGAGGTGATTCCTGAACGGGTCATTGTGCGCCCCCCCTCAGCGGAGCTGGCTCCCGATCAGAAAGACGAAGACAGTCTGCCGCCCTACGATATTTTGGATGCCATTTTGGAGCGGTTTGTGGAGCGGGATGAGTCGTTGCAGCAGATGGTGGCGGCGGGTTTTGAGCAGGAGACGGTGCAGCGGGTGATGCGGATGGTGGTGATCAATGAATACAAACGCCGTCAAGCTCCGCCTGGAATACGGGTGACGCGGCGGGCGTTTGGCCGTGATCGTCGTTATCCAATCACCTCGGCTTATCATCGTTGAGGTGGAATGTGTTTATGGGGCGTTAAATTAACGGTGATTTTTGACCGTGGCAGGAATCACCTCTCCCGATGCCTGCATCCCAATCGCCTCAGGGTGATTTTTATAATGATTCCTCACCACCTGCGCTAATTTCTCTTTAACCTCCGTATTGACCAAGCTCGGATTGCTTTCTGGCAGAGCTGCAATCAGTTGCGTCAGCAGTTGATTCTGCGGCGTGGGCATTTTGGCAACCCAAGAACTGAGCAGCTGACGATCCACATAGGCGGGCAGCGACCCCATAATTCCCACATCGTTTTGATTGTGAATCAGCAGGCCGGTGGTGGTGCCGCGATCCAGCGTCAGCACTTGGAAAAAGTAGAGGCTGTGATAGGCCAGTTGTGCCGCTTGCTGCTCTGCGGTGGCCGCGATGGGGTCGGCAAAGTGGTTTGCCAGCAAGGCGAGATAGCCGTCGATAGCCGCTTCACCCACCGAGGTGGCTAAGGCGAGGTCGGCCTGCAAGTCACCGCTGCTGTGGTTCTCCAGATAAAAATGTGCCACGCCGCGATGCCGACCCAAAACGGGAATATGAAAATAGCGCTCCCCTTGAACTACGCCGCTGTTGTACTGCTCAGGCGCGGCTTTTTTGAGGCTGGCTAAAAACTGCTCTCGATCCGCCTCAATTTCATTGGAGGGGTTGAGGTCGGCCATTAAGCGCCAGTAGCCGTTGCCGTCTTTCATCTCTGTCCAACTGATGTGGATGTGGATCGACGGTGCCAAGGGGTGTTGTGGGTGGATAATGGTGGAGATGGCGGTGGCGGAAGCGAGTTTTTTCTCAGGGTTGGCGTCGTAGTGAATCTGTGAGACGTTCACCGAACCTCGGCCAAACAGTGTGCCATCGGCGGTTTCATAACGCTCACCGCCGCCGTTCTTGCCCTCTTCGCGCAGCCAATTTACGGCCTTAAAATGTTGCTGCTGGCCTTTAAACGTAAGCTCTTGTAGGCCGCTGACAAAACGATTTTGCAGGGAAGTGACCAGGGTCAAAGCTTGGCCAGCGTGGGAAGAGGTGGCGTAGGTGCGAGTCATACTAAAGCCCTTTTTAAAAGTGGGGCTACTATGCCGAGCAATGGCTTGAGGTTCAAGCCTTTTTATCCCTATGGTTTTCGATACATCAACCAATAAACCAACCGACAACCAAAATAGACCGCAAACCCCGCCAGCACCACATCACTGAAAAAATGCCCCCCCTGCGCCATCCGCACCCAGCCGATGTAAGCCCCCATGCTCAAACCAAAGGCAAACCAAGCCTTGCGCCGCCAGCCCACAAACAGAAACGCCGGAGCCATCAGCACAAACGCCGCCGAAGCGTGGCCGCTGACAAAAGAGCAGTTGTAGGGGCATTGATCGGTGATTTGCCACGCGCGGGTGAACTGCATTTTGCCGTTGAACTGTGTCACTTCAAAGGGACGCGCTCTCGCCCAATTCTCTTTGAACAGCGCGTTGACGATCAACCCCGGTCCGACGATAAGGCAGAAAAACAGAAACAGACTGGGTTTGCGCCAGTTATGCCAGTTGCGCAGAAAACTGAGGGCAAACGCAAGCAGCAACAGCAGCACAATGCCACGGCCAATTAGAGGAACCCATTCATAAGGCCGCTCAACAATAGCCTGACCTTCCAGTGGAAATCTTCCCAAGACAGGATCATAAAACCAGCCGCTGCTGATCAGATCGATCTCAGGCAACAGCACAAACAGCGCACTACAGATCAGTAGCGCCGTCAGTGGCCACTCTCGTTTGAAAAAAGTGAGCAAACTACTTGCGCATCACAGCGGCTTGCAAGGTGTTTTCCAACAACATGGCGCGGGTCATCGGCCCGACTCCACCGGGAACGGGGGTGATGTAAGCGGCACGTTCAGCGGCGATGTCGTACTCCACATCACCGACCAGGCGACCGTCGGCGGTGCGGTTGATGCCCACGTCGATCACCGTTGCGCCTTCCTTGATCCATTCACCTTTCACCAACCCCGGTTTACCGGCAGCGGCGATGACGATGTCCGCTTGTTTGACGTGCTTGCGGGTGTCGTGGCTGAAACGGTGGCAGACGATGACGGTGGAACCGGCGATCAGCAGCTCCATCGCCATCGGACGGCCAACGATGTTGGAGGCACCGACGATCACTGCATCACGGCCTTTGTACACTTCGCCAACACTGTCGAGCAGTTTGATAATGCCCCACGGAGTGCAGGGGCGCAGTTGCGGCATTCGCAGCGCCAGCAGGCCGATGTTGTGAGGGTGAAAACCATCGACATCTTTGTCGGGGTTGATTTGTTCGATGACACGATTGCCGTCGATGTGATCGGGCAGCGGCAGTTGTACCAAAATGCCATCGACGTTGTCGTCGTTGTTGAGCTGCCCGATCAGATCCAACAGTTCCCGTTGGCTGGTGCTTTGGGGCAGATCGTGAGAGAAGGAGTTGAAGCCCACCTCATCGCAGTCGCGGCGTTTGTGTTTGACGTAGACCTCAGAGGCCGGATCACTGCCGACCAACACCACCGCCAGCCCTGGTGCTCTCATGCCAGCGGCCAGTCTATGGCTGACCTGTTCTTTAACGCCGTGGCGAACCTCTTGAGCAATCTGTTTGCCGTCGATGATCTGTGCAGTCATTTCGTTAACCCCATTTTCAGTGGGGCGGAATTCTCTCATGTTGGCTTTGATGCTGACAAGCGTAGTGGCCTGTATTTTGCCGCTTCTCTTTCACACTCATCCAATTTAGGCGGGAAATCAGCATGGCGTTAAAAAATATGGCTCGACATCAGCAGAGCGGTGGCGGTGAAAGTGGTGGTACGGATCGGTGGGTGAAATGCAACGCTGAAGATCAGCGTCGCCATGCGCGGACGATGGCCAAACAGCAGCAGGCGGCGGAGCGGATTGCCGCCGCCTCGACGCAGTTGGCCAGCGGCGTGACACAGGCGGCCAGCGCCCGTGATCAGCTTTCTGTAGCGGTGAATGAAATTTCAGCGGGTGCGGAACAGGCCAGCGGCGCTTGTGAGCAGAGCCTGTTTTCGATCACTAAAATCACCACGCAAATCAAGCAACAATCTGACTTAGCGGAAACCTCTTCGAGCAAAGCGGTGGCACTGCAAGTCTTGGTGGATCGTACCTCTGAGGCGATCAGTAACTTGGTGGATAACGTCAAAGTTGCTGCTGATCGTCAAGCGAGTTCGGTCAAAGTGATGGCGGAGGTGGAGCAGCAGGCGGCCAATATCAATGAATCGGTCAAACAGGTGATGCGGATTGCCGATCAAACCAACCTGCTGGCACTGAATGCCGCCATCGAAGCCGGGCGCGCTGGCAAACACGGCAAAGGTTTTGCGGTGGTGGCGGATACGGTGCGTACCTTGGCCGAGACCGCTGAAAAAAACGCCCTTGGCATCGCCAAACAGATTGAGGTGATTCAAGAGTTGGCGCGCAGCGTCGGGGATTCTGTCACCAAAGCGAGTAAAACCGCCTTGGATGAGGTGGAAAAAGGCCAAGTGATTACCCAGCAGTTGCAGAGTATCAAGGACGATGTTAACGAGGTTTATCAAGGTTCTCAACGGTTGGAGAGCGGTGCTGAAGATATTAACCGTTCGATCTTAGTGGTACAAAAAGGCGCGGATGTGATTGCCACCGCTGCCCAAGATCAAGCCAGTGCCGCCGAAGAGGTGGTGGCTTCACTGGATCAACAGGAGCAAGCACTGCGTGAATCGGAGCAAGCGTCACAAGGGTTAGAGGTACTCTCAGATGAGTTGAAAAACAGTACCGACATCGCCAAAAGCGCCGAGGAGGTGGCGGCCAGCGCCGAAGAACTCTCTTCGTCCATCGAAGAAATCAATCGTTCAGCGACTCAAATTAGTTCCGCCATTGAGCAGGTCAGTCGCAGTGCCGAGCAGAGTGCCACCGCCATTGAGCAAGCGGTCTCTGGGATTGCCGAAGTTGAAAAAGGCGTGGATCTGGCCACCGAAATCAGTGGCTCTGCATTGCAGCGTTGTAAAAACATTCGTGAGTTATTGAGTGTTAATAAAACCAGCGTTGATGAAATGATCACAGGCATTGGCGATGCGATGGAGTCAGGTCGTGCCAATCTGAAAAACATCGAAGAGGTGGAGCAGTTGGCGCGTTTGATTGACAAAGTCACCGATGCCATTGCCACCGTCTCGATTAAAACCGGCATGTTGGCGGTCAATGGAGCGGTGGAAGCGGCGCGAGCCGGTGAATACGGCAAAGGCTTTGCGGTGGTGTCGTCGGATATCCAAAGTTTGGCTGACGATGCGGCAGAAAATGTCGATCAGATTAAAGACCAAGTGAAAGCCATTCAGGATCAGGCTTCCAAGGTGCGGATTGATTTGACCGAGGTGGCCAACAGTGCCTTGCAAGAGGTTGAACGCACCAAACAGACCACCACCGATCTGCTGGCCATCGAAGAGGATATGAGTGTGATTCAGGATGGCAGTGAGCAACTTGGTCAGGTTGCGACTGAAATATCGGCGGCCAGCAACGAGATCAAACGCGGCATGGAGCAGATCGCTGCTGCTGCCGAGCAAGCCAGCAGCAATGCCGAAGAAGCATCCATCGCAGCACGACAACAGTCTCAAGGGGCTGAGGAGTTGGCGGTGGCCACCGAGGAGATCGCCTCCATTGCGGATGAATTGCAGAGTGCGTAACGGTCATCCAACAACATCAAGGAGAGTGGTATGACGACGGCATTAGCAATTGACAACGATCTGCAACAGCAGCCCGACGAGGATGAAGAGCGTGCAGAGGAGCAGAGTCAATACGTCACCTTTCAAGTGGAGGATGAGGTGTTTGGTTTCCCGATGGAGTCGGTGCTGGAGATCATCCGTCTGCCCACCACCGTCGAGGTGCCGCTGACCCCCAAAGCACTGCTGGGGCTGGCCAATTTGCGCGGCAGCGTCTTACCGATTTTGGATCTGCGCCAAGTGCTGCACCTGAACAAAACAACCTACAACGATGCCAGCCGCGTGATCGTCACCGATGTCGGCTCGCCGGTGGGGCTGGTGGTGGACAAGGTCGCACGGGTGATGCAGGTGGAGCCAGAGTGCATCGACCGCAATGAACAGGTGCAGAACAACATCGGCGCGGAGCTGCTGGAGGGCGTGATCAAAGGTGGCAGCGGCGAGGCGCTGATTCAACTGCTGAACGTGGAGCAGTTGATCAAAGAGGAGTTCAGCGTGGTGCTGGCGGTGGCGCAGTCGGAGAGTGCCGAGCGTGAGGTGGGGCTGCTGATGCAGCACGAGGTGGAAGACGACACCGATCAACTGGTCAGTTTTACCCTAGAGGATCAAGAGTACGCCTTCAACTTATTGGAGGTGGAAGAGATTGTGCGCTTGCCGGAGCAGATCTCCAGTGTGCCGCGCAGCGACGCGCATATTTTGGGCTTGATGGACCTGCGTGGGCGATTGCTGCCGTTGGTGAGTCTGCGCTGTCTGCTGGAGTTTGAAGAGGCGCAGAGCATTGACGAAGAGAGCCGTATTTTGGTCGTGAGCGTGAAAAATGCGCAGGGCAAAAAAGAGTCGGTGGGGCTGGTGGTGGACGATGTGAAGGAGGTTTTGCGGGTGGAAAAAGCGCTGCAAAACACCATGCCGCCGTTGCTGAACCGCAACGAAGAGAGTGCCGAAATCAGCTCCATCTGTCGTCTGGAAGGGGGTCAACGCTTGGTCTCGGTATTGACTGCTGAATCGCTTTTCGCGTTGCCCAGCGTGCAGGCGGCGATTCAGACAAAAGAGAGCGAAGCGGAGGCAGAGAGTGAGGTGAACGAGATGAAAGAGGGTGATGACGAAACAGCGCAACTGGTGGTGTTTTTGTTGGGGCAGCAAGAGTACGGCGTGAGCATTGATGACATTCAGGAGATTACCCGAGTGCCAGAGACGTTGGATAAGGTGCCGAAAACAGCGGAGTCCATTGAGGGCATGGTCAATCTGCGCGGCACGGTGCTGCCGGTGTTGGACATGCGCAGCCGTTTTGATATGCAGAAGATGGCGCGCAACGACCGGCAGCGGATCATTGTGTTTAATCTCAACGGTACGCGCACCGGTTTTATTGTCGATTCGGTGGCGGAGGTGCTGCGTTTACCACGGGATCAGATCCAAGTGGCACCGCAACTCTCGGACGATCAAGCACGGATTATGGGACGGGTGATCAACCTGAAAAAAGAGCAGCGCATGATTCAAGTGTTGGCGACCGATGAATTGTTAGCAGAAGAAGTTGATGCGTAGGTTGGTGCAAAGGAGCAAAGCGACGTGCCCAACATGATTGAGACGATAAAGAGGAGTTAACTATGCGGAAGGTTTTGGTTGTTGATGACTCAGCATTGATGCGAAAACAGCTGAGTGACATTTTGATGCAGGGCGGTTACGAGGTACAGACCGCTCGTAACGGTGAGGAGGGGCTGAACAAGATCGCCTCGTTTGATCCGATGGTGGTGACGCTGGATCTGAACATGCCGGTGATGGACGGCATGACCTGTTTGAGTTTGATTATGCAGAAATTTCCACGACCGGTGGTGATGGTCTCCTCGCTGACCGAAAAGGGCGCGTTGGCGACCTTTGAGGCCTTGGAGTTGGGGGCGATGGATTATGTCGCCAAACCTGGTGGCACGGTTTCGGTCAACATTCGTGAGGTGGCCGAAGATCTGTTGGCCAAGGTCAATGCCGCTGCCTCAGCGCGGATCAGACCCCGTCGAAAAATCGCTGTCAAACCAAGGGCGGTGACAAAGAAAAAACCGGTCAACCTTCAGTGTTCGGAGGGGGTGGTGATCATCGGGGTCTCAACCGGTGGGCCACGCACTTTGGAAGGGGTGATTGCCGAGCTACCGCAGACGTTCCCCTTGCCGATTGTGGTGGTACAGCACATGCCCGCCAGTTTTACCGGTCTGTTTGCCGAGCGCTTGAATAAGTTATCGGCAGTGACGGTAATGGAGCTGGATAAGCCGACTTTTTTGGAGGCGGGCACGGTGTTGGTCGCCAAGGGCAATGCCGATGTGAAATTGATCCGCCGCAGCGGTCGTTTGATGGCCTGTCTGACTCCCGAGTCAGGGAAGTTTCTTTGGCATCCCAGCGTGGAGCGGTTGGCAAAATCGGTGCAGCAGGTCTGTGATCCTGAGCGAGTAATTGCGGTGCAGTTGACCGGCATGGGCAGCGACGGCGCACAGACGATGGCAGAGCTGCATCAACAGGGAGCACGCACCATCGCCGAGTCGGAGCAGACGGCGGTGGTTTATGGGATGCCGCGTGAATTGGTGGAGCGGGGGGGCGCTGAGAAAATCCTGCCCTGTGACGAGATCGCTGCGCAGTTGGTGCGCTGGACAAACGAGATGGCCAAAATGACTCAAGCGCGTCAGTTGGCGCACGCTTAGGAGGATTTAATGGGTTTTAAAAAAGCAGTTATTGAAGATGAGTTGGATACCGTGCTGCTGGAGCGTGATTACGTCACCTTGTTGGCGGAGTTGCAGAGCGAGTTGGTGGCCGAGCGCCGCGATGCGGTGCGGGAATTGGCAGATTATCCGCAGTCGGTGGTGGCGCTGCTGAATGTTTTGGATGAGGAGCCAGATCATCTGGTGCGCGAGGCGTTGCTGATGAGCTTGCAGCAGATCGGCGGCGAGACGGTGGTCTCGGGTCTGATTAACTTGCTGCGTTCCGAGGATGCGGTGCTGAGAAACGGTGCCATCGAAGTGTTGCAGAGTATGCCCGAAGGGGTGGCGCTGCACATGTTGGAGCTGCTGAACGATCAAGATTCTGATGTGCGTATTTTTGCCATCGACATTTTGCAGCAGTTGGCGCATCCGCAAGCACCGGAGTGGTTGCTGTCGGTGCTCAAAGATGAGACTCACATCAATGTCGTGACCACCGCTGTGGATCGGCTGGCGGAGGTGGGGCGACCGGAGATGGTGCCGGAGTTGGAGGCGATCAAAGCGCGTTTTCCTGATGAACCTTATTTGGCGTTTGCGGTGGATCTTGCCAGCCGCCGCATTGAGAAGGTTTGATTATGTTGGCCTCTCCTGTGGCACCTTCGCAGAGCTGCATCACCGATGTGGAGTTTGAGCGTTTTCGAGATTTTTTCTATCGTAAAACCGGGATTAAATTTGAGGGCAGCAAACGTTATTTTGTCGATAAACGTCTGCTGGAGCGGATGCAGCAGACGGGGCACAGCAGTTTTCGCAGCTATTTTACCTTTATGCGTTTTCAAGCCACGCGGGATGAGCTGCAAGAGCTGATCAACAGCATGACGGTCAATGAGACCTATTTCTTTCGTGAGGAGTATCAATTCAAGTGCATGGCGGAGGAGCTGCTGAACGAGGTGGTGCGCAACAAAGCCAAGGGTGAGGGGATTCGCATCTGGTCGATCCCTTCTAGCAGTGGCGAAGAGCCGTACTCCATCGCTCTCTATCTGTTGGAGCATTGGCCTTTGCTGAATAAAATTGATGTGGAGATCTGTTCCTCGGACATCGACAGCAAGATGTTGCAGAACTGTCGCAAGGGTATCTACAGCCAGCGGTCGGTGAAGCAGTTGCCCAAGGCATTGCTAAAACGCTACTTCAAAGAGCTGCCAGGCGAGCGATTTCAGATTGACCGCGAATTGCGGGAGTCGATTCAGTTCACGCAGGTGAACCTCAGTGATCGGGCGCAAGCGCGGCGTTACAGAAACTTTGATCTGATTTTTTGCCGTAACTTATTGATCTACTTCGATGAAGCCTCACGCCGTCAGGCGGCGGAGCTGTTTTACGATGCGCTGAACCCTGGGGGATATATTTTTCTGGGGCATTCGGAGTCCATGAGTCGGATCTCGTCGCTGTTTTCGGTGCGTAAATTTTCTAAAGCGCTGGCCTACCAGAAACCGCTTCGATAGGAGTTGAATTGAGTATGAAAAAAATTCTAATTGTGGACGATGCGTTAACAGTTCGTCTTTATCACCGTCAGTTGATGGAGGGTTTGGGCTTTGAAGTGGGTGAGGCAGAGAACGGCATCGAGGCGTTGGAAAAGGGTTTGAGCGAGCCGTTTGATCTCTTTTTGGTGGATGTGAACATGCCGAAAATGGACGGTTATCGACTGGTGGAAGAGATGCGCCAAGATCCGAGTTTGGCCGCTGTGCCGGTGATTATGATCAGCACCGAGGAGTCAGAGCAGGATCGCGAGAAAGCCTATCTGAGCGGGGCTAATTTTTATGTGGTGAAACCGGCGGATGTGTCGGAGTTGCAGACCTACGCTACGTTGCTGGCCGGAGGAGTCTAGTTATGGATCCTATATTGGCCTATTTTCTATCGGAATCACGAGAGAATCTGGAGAGTGCAGGCCGCTGTTTTTTGGAGCTGGAGCAGACTCCTGACGGCAGCGAGTTATTGGATGATCTGTTTCGTGCCATTCACACCATGAAAGGCTCTTCGGGGCTGTTTGATATTCCGCCGTTTACCAAAACGGTGCATGCCGCTGAGGATCTGTTGGATCAGGTGCGCAGCGGCGAGGTGATCTTGAGCGCGGAACACATCGACTTGCTGTTGGAGGTGATGGATCAGATCTCACTCTGGTTGGATGAGCTGGAGTCGCAGGGCTGTTTACCCAGCAATGCGCTGGATGCTGGCGAAGGCTTGAGTGCCGAGTTACGCGCCATCTACCGTTCAGAGTTAGAGCAAGAGTTGCCTGTGGCAGAGGTGACTCCGACTGCGGTTTCTCAAGAGGCCCTTTCAGAAGCGCCAACATGGTTGCAGCGGGTGGATGACGGCGAGCGTATGGTGCTGTTTGAGATGCTGCAAACACCTGATAAAGAGTTGACGGCGATTGAGTATCGACCCGCTGCGGGCTGTTTTTTCAGTGGCGATGATCCGTTACACGTCATGCGTAATCTGCCCGATCTCTGCTGGTTGGCGGTGACTTCTGAGAATGAGTGGCCTGTAGCAGAAGAGAGGGATCTTTATCAGTGTAATCTGCGTTTTTACGCTCTGAGCTGGGCGAGCAAAACGGAGTTGCAGCACTGTTTTCGTTATCAGATTGAGCGGGTGACGTTGACATCGTTACAGTCTTCGCAGTTGGTGTTTGCTGAGGGTGTTTGGGGTGACGAGGAGCCGTTTGAGCTGTTTTTACAGCAGGTTCCTGAATGGGTGGTGGGGCAAGATTGGTCGCGGTTGGCGGTCTTGATTAAGCCGCTGCTGGAGCTGAGCGGCGCTGAGTTACAGCAGACCTCGGTGCTGCGTTGGCTGCGCCTGTTGTTGCAGCACGACTGCCAAGATGCAGAATTGTTCCGCTCTCTGTTGGAGGTGATGACCGAGGGCATCTTGCTCTGGCCAGAGCAAGATGAGGCGGTTGCTGTGGCGGTTTCGACAGAGCAGCGCCAAGCGGCACAGCAGGCGTTGCAGACACAGCGGCAGATTTTGAGTATGCCTTGTGGCGAGGGTGCGATGCAGGGACGCATCGCCTCGGTCTCGATGGTGATGAGCAACATGATGCAGTTGCTGGGAATGTCGGTGGAGCCGTTGTTGGCGGCACGAGATGCCGCAAGGCAGAGCGATTGTTTAGATCCGCTGTTGCAGTTTTTGCACGGGTTGGATTTTGTTGCGGTGGCCGAGCCAGTTGCAGAATCTAAGCCACGGCAGTCCGCTTTGGCACCCTTGTCGCTGTTGCCGCCTGCGGTTGAGCGGCGTAAGTCAGAGCGACGGCTGGACAGTCGTCGTCAAGAGCTTGAAATCCCAGCGATAAAGACCCTGAAGGTGGATCAACAGCGCATCGACAGTCTGATGGATCTGGTGGGTGAGCTGGTGGTGGCGAAAAATGCGCTGCCTTTTTTGGCTAAACGCGCCGAAGAGCATTTTGGTGTGCGCCAACTGGCCAAGGAGATCAAAAGTCAATACACAGTGATCAATCGCCTTTCGGAAGAGCTGCAAGGGGCGATGATGCAGATCCGTATGGTGCCGATCTCCACCGTTTTTCAGCGTTTTCCGCGTTTGGTGCGGGATCTGTCGCGCAAGCTGGATAAACAGGTGGAGCTGAAATTGGAGGGTGAGGAGACCGAAGCGGATAAAAACGTGGTGGAAAACTTGGCCGATCCGCTGATTCACTTGGTGAGAAACAGCTTGGATCACGGTTTGGAGAGTGTTGAAGAGCGCCTCAAGGCGGGTAAACCGGCCAACGGCACCATTACTCTACGCGCCATTGGTCAGGATGATCAGGTGGTGATTGAGATTTGCGATGATGGTCGTGGCATCGATCCTGGAAAAATCAAACACAAAGCCTATCAAAAGGGTCTGTTGGATGAGCAGCGGCTTGACAGCATCAGCGATCATGAGGCATTGCAGTTTATTTTTGCCGCTGGTCTTACCACTGCTGAGACGGTTTCTGATCTGTCGGGGCGCGGGGTGGGGATGGATGTGGTGCGCTCGGTGATTCAGGCGGCGGGTGGCACGGTGGAGGTGAGCAGCGAATTGGGGCAAGGCAGCACGGTGCGTTTAAGCCTGCCGCTGTCGATGGCGGTCAGTCGCGTGATGATGATTGAGGTGGCGGAGCAGAGTTACGGCATTTCCATGGAAAACATCATTGAGACGGTACGCATTCCTCGTGCGGCGGTGCAGCGCATCAAGCAGAGCGAGGCGTTGGTGCTGCGTGAACGCTTGATTCCGCTGTTTTCCTTGCGGATGTTGCTGGGGCTAGCGCCGATGCAGCAGCAGCCAGAAGAGATTGCGGTGTTGGTGATGATGTTGGGCAAGGAGGAGGTGGCGTTGGTGATTGATGAGTTTCACGAAGGGATTGATATTATTCAAAAACCGTTGGAGGGGGTAATGGCCAATTATCCGTTCTATTCGGGCGCGACCTTGCTGGGGGATGGGCGGGTGTTGTTGGTGTTGAATACTCCGGAGTTGTTGGCATGTCGATAAGTTACAAAAAAACCGTGGCCAAGTTGAGTGATTTTTGCACCATCGAAGAGGCAGAGCCGTTGTGGGAGTGGCTGTTGGCCAACCCCAACGGCAAGCTGAATCTCAAAACCTTGCAGCATCCGCACAGCGCGGTGTTGCAGGTGATGATGGCCAATCGGATTTCGGTCTCGGTCTGGCCTGACGATGCTCAGATGACTTTTTGGTTGCAGGCGGCGCTGCGGGATGGCTGAGTGGCAACAGCCGTTGACGCTGGCGATCAGCAATCGTAAAGGCGGCTCGGGTAAAACCACCACGGCGGTGAACTTGGCGGCTGAGTGGGGGCGGCAGGGGCATCGTGTGCTGTTGATTGATCTGGACAGCCAAGGTCATGCCGCCATCGGTGTGGGCTGTCGAGCGGCGCGGCGTTCGGAGGAGCATGTGCATCAACTGCTGCATCGACCGGAGTTGGCTTTGATGGACTTGGTGCAGTTAACGCCGATTCGTAACGTCTGCTTGGCTCCGGCCAACACTGATTTTTGTGCGCAAGAGCTGCCGGTGTTGATCTTAAAGCAGGCGTTGCAGAGCGAGGCGGTGGCGGTGGCCTTTGATCGGGTGGTGTTGGATACCCCGCCGACGATGGATTCGTTGTTGATCAGTGCGTTGGTGGCGGCGCATTCGGTGTTGGTGCCGTTTGTGCCGCACCATTTATCTGCGGTGGGCGTGCGCCAACTGGCGAAGCTGTTTTATAAGGTGGCGACGCTGCACAATTCTGACTTGAGGTTGTTGGGTCTGCTGCCGATCATGATGGATCGGAAGTTGAAATTGCAGCAGCGGGTGATGGCGGATTTGGGGCAGCAGTTCGGACGTGAACGAATCTTGCGAGGCATTCGCAGCAACATCAAATTGGCTGAGGCTTTCGAAGCAGGTGAGCCGATTTTTTCCTACGCTCCGCGCAGTTCAGGGGCGATGGATTATCAGCTAATGGCTGAGGAGTTGGAGCTTTTTTTTAATCGTAAAGAGTGAGGTGTGATGATGAAAAAAATCATGTTGGTGGATGATTCTATGACCCTGTTGATGAGTATGCAGGGCGTTTTGAAACGTGCGGGTTTTGAGGTGGCCACCGCCAGCAGCGGTCATCAGGCGCTGCGAGATATGGGGGCGTTTGCTCCGGATATGGTGATCACCGATCTGAATATGCCGGGGATGGATGGCATTGAGTTTATTAGGGAGACGAAAAAATTGGCGGCCATGCGTTTTAAACCGATGTTGATGTTGACCACCGAGTCGCAGCAGGGCAAACGCGATGAGGCCAAGCGGGCGGGGGCGATGGGCTGGTTGGTGAAACCGGTGGCTCCAGAGCAGTTGACTCAGGTGGTGCGGCAGGTGCTGCCAGGAGCGTGAGGCGGTGATTTTTATGAAGAATTTTGTTTCCCCCCCCCGAGTAAAAGTGAGTTTAATTCTTTTGAATGTCAACTGGAAAATAAGATGAGTTCGATTACAGCCTCTCCGATACGCCATCTCATCGTTGTTATTACGGTTGGTTTTGTGGCGGTTTTTCTGTTGGTGTGGCTGTTATCTGCACCCTTATTTTTATTGTTGCTGGATTTTGATCTCCTCTATCAGCAATCATTGTTGGCGGCGGTCAGCGCCAGCATGGTCTTCTGGGTTCTTTTTTCATTTGAGTTGAAAACATCGCGGCACAGACAGGTGATCAATGCGAACCTGCATCGGCGGCAACTTTCGACTCAAACGAAAAGCGTCTGTCAAAAAAGTGAAATGGGTTCTGCTTTGTTGTTAAGTCATCTGAACCGCTGTCAACAGCAGGTGGCGGACTTTCACAGCGAGATGCAGCAGCCGTTGTTGGAGCTGTTGGGTGAGTTAAACAGCCGCCAACAGCAGCAACGGCTGTTGGCGTTGCAAGGCGATTGTGAGCAGCGTATCGAGACACTGCGCGAGACGTTGGAGCAGGATTCTGAGGCGATGTTGCTGGCGCTGGCTGATGATGAGGTGGTTTTGTCAACGGAGCTGTTGCTGCAACAGAGTCGCACGGTGGAGAAAATCAGTGGGTTTGCGTTGCAGGGTGCGCTGGCCAGTCAGAATGCTTTGCAGTTGTGGGTTCGTTTGACCCTACCGGATGCGGAGTTGGCGCGGGAAAGTGACGTGAGTCAGCAGGTGGAAGCGATTCGAGAACAGGGTTTGGAGTACGCTCTGGATGTGGTGGAGCAGATGTTGTTGACGTACAAACAGGTGGAGGAGTTTCATCATATTCTGGATTCGCAATTGGATGGCGTTGAGCAGTTGACCGAAGAGGCATCGATGGATCTGATGCAGAACATTCAGCAGATTGAGTCGGCGGCTGAGGATTCAATGCATCAGGTGCGTAAAGCGATTACAGACTCTGCCAGCTTGAGTCAGTGCGGTCAGAGCCGTGTCAGTTCCATTCAGAACAGCATTGATGATCTGCGCGCTTATGTGGATGAGCGTAAAAGTGACAATATCAATCACTCACAGCAGATTGAGCAGGTCTTACAGGAGGTTGGTAAGTTGAGCGGTTTGGCTGAGATGGTGAAAAACATCGCCTTTCAGACCAATATTTTGGCGCTTAATGCATCAATTGAAGCGGCACGAGCTGGGCAAGCGGGCAAAGGGTTTTCGGTGGTGGCCGGTGAGGTACGCCGTTTATCGGAGCAGTCAGAAGAGGCCGCCAATCACATCGGCGAGGGGATTGAAAAAGCGATTGGTTCGGCGCATCAACAGATGGATTATCTGTTGGATGAGGAACGTATGGCCAATGAAAATCGGCGTTTAACGGCTTTTGTGACAGATTTGAGTCAGATGGCGGGTATGTACGCGGAGTTAGAGAACTTGAATCAGACACTCTTTGATCAGACTTCAAGCAATGTGGAGAAAATTACCAGCTTGACCGTGGAGACTTTCGCGCGGATTCAATTTCAGGATATCACGCGCCAACGGTTGGAACAGATCAAGACAGCCCATGAGATGATTGATCGCCATATTATGGCGTTACCGGCGGCGATTTTGGAAAAGAGTGCGTTTTACGCTCTGGACGGTTTGGAGCTGGATGCGCTTTATGAGGGCTACTACATGGAAGATCAGCGCCAAATTCATCAGCAAGCCACCGGCATGGCTTGCCCAACCCCGCAGCCAGAGCTGCCTAAGATTGAGCTGTTTTAAACGCTGACCTTGGCAGGCCACAATTCCTCGATTTTTTCCGGAGCCAAGTAGACCAGCAGATAAACTTCTGTCTGCCCACCATCAAAGACCTGCACCTCAAGGGCGTAATTACGATCATCACTCATCAGTAAATAGTAGCTAAAGGCGGTGCCTTCGTCGGCATCTTCGGGTAGTGACAGACCGCGATAATCTTGCTCATAAAAATAAGCGTTATGCCCCTGTTCTTGACGATAGACCGGCGCAACCCAGCCGTCGAACTCTTCTGCTTCCGCGATGCGTTCCAAAACGTGATGAGTGCCTGTTTCGGGATCAAGCAAGTCGATAAAAGCATCCATATCGAAAATTTGCTGCACATCGTCCGGCAGCAGTGGAATGGCAACCTCCAAGCGTTCTTGCTGGCGCTCTTTAACCACCGCCAAACGCAGCAGGCAACCATCGCTGTTTTCAGTGGTGAAGACGGTTTTGCGCTTCTGCTCACCGCCCAGATCGTAGCTGTGAACGTCCTCAATAACAAAAGATTGGTTGCTGATGGCGGCTTGGGCGGCAAAGCCGAATTTGGCGATGTCGCCCACTTGCAGGTTTTTGGGGTGCTCCAGCCGCCGAGCCGGAGGTTCGTCCGTTTCGGAGCTGAAGATACTTTTGAAAAAACTCATCTAGCCACCGGCCTGCTGTTTGGCTTTCAGGCGTTCCAAAATGGAGTTGCCGGAAGCCGCGCCGCTGACGATGCCCGCTTCTTTGAGTTTGGCGCTCAGATCGGCACCGCTGCCTTCGTTTTGCAGCTCCATCGCCGCCTGCATCTGATCTTGGCGTTTCTGCTGTTTGGCTTTGATCCGTTCCAGCGAGTCAGTGGCCGAACGCATGGAGGAGTTGCTGCCAGAGAATTTGGCTGCTGCTGCTGAATTGGCTTTGTTGACCGCTTCGGTGGTTTTCACCACGGATACTTCCCGCTCCATCGCTCGCACGTTGCGCTCGGTCTCATTGATGGTCTTTTTCAACTGACTGACGTTGTTGTTGTAGCCGTCGAGTAGTTTTTGTTGGGCATCCAACTCTTCGCTGATCTCAGCGATTTTGTTCGCTACTTCCAGAGCCAGAGCATCGTTGCCGGATTCCATCGCTTTGATGGCGTAACCTTCGTGTTCGGTGACGGAAGCAGACAGTTGTTTGACCTTGCGATCCACGCCCATTTTTTCCGCCATCACACCGGTGAGACTCTGTTTGGCTTGATTCAGGTGGGTGCGTGCATCGCGCATCTCTTGATCGAGAATTCGCAGGGCTTGGGTGTCCACAATCGCTTCACCCACTTCGGTGGCTCCGCCACGGACGGCAGTCAATAATTTGTTCCAAATGCTCATAATGAACTCCTAGTTCAGATAGTCTTGCAGGGTTTCGATGGCGCTTAAGCTGTTGTCGCTCAGCACACAAATTTCATCAATCAGATCATCCAGTGAGGGGTTGGCGCTCATGGCTCCAAAGATCAGGTATTGATCGCCGACTTTGCCAAACGAAGAGAGCGGCATGGGTAGGTTCATGGTGGTCATGGCATCCAACATGGCGCAGCGCTGTTCGGCTTTGACCTCTTTTTCAGCCCAAAGATAGCTGGTGCAGAGCAGTTGCTCAGCGTCGAGGCTGATAAAAATAGGGAACTCTTCGCGGTCTTCAATCTCCACTTGGATCACTTTTGATCCGTCGTGATCCATCATGGTGGCGGAGAGTTTCATCCCTTCTTCGGTCTGGTGACCGTTCAACTCTGTGGCGAAATTGGCCAGTGCATCGTTGCTCATAATAACTCCTGATTGAAAAAAGACCTTGTTGCCAAGGAGATGTAAACGATATGGGGGGTGTGACACGCATTTCAAGAATAAATTTCAGAGGCTTGGAAAAAAGCCCCTGTTGGAGGTTTTAGAAACGCTGGTTATAGAACAGGCCGAGGCTGCTGCCATCAATGGTGCCACCGACATTGAAGCTCGTGCCATTGAGGGAGACTGAATTAATGGTGTAGTCAATAGCGGTGAAACGCAGACCAAGGGAGCTCTGTTTTGAAAGGCCGTAAGCACCCTGAATGACAAAACCAATAGCGTTATCGAAGTCTAGGGTTAAGGAAGCGATACCTGGGCTGGTTTCATCGTAGCTGGGAGCAAGATGGTAGGTGATGCCTGCTGCCAGTTTGATTTTTTCGTTGAGGGTGCTTTGAATAAGCATCTCCAATGGAAAACGAACAATGCTGGCATCACCATCGCTGGCGGTGAGAGAGCCGTATTTCCAGCCAAGGCTGGCCAGAACAGAGAGGTTTGACATGCTGGGAATGGTGGATTCATAACCCAGAGCGAGATAAAAATCGCCCCCAGCAGTGAGTTCGGTGCCGTCAGTGAGAGAGGCTAAAGTATCTCCACCGGCTTCAATTGCAGCGCTAAAAAAGGGGGCATTTGCAAAGGCAGAGGCAGATGAGAGAAGCAGAGCGAGAGATAAGGCAGTCTGTTTTTTCATGTGAAAATTCCAACAGTAATTACGATAGAGGTGGGGTTCACCGTGATAAAGGGTCGTAAACATGTTGGCAATATATCGAAATTTTGGGGCGAAAGTCCACTTTTGTGCTAGGTGTGGAGTTTTTTTACCAGTTAAGCCCGATAAACAGCCCCAAGCTGTCGCCGTTGATGGTCTTGCTGAGGTCGGGAGATTCATAGTCGATAAAGGTGTAGCGCAATCCCATATCGAAACCAAGTGTGGCCACAACTTCTCTTCCCTCTAAATCTTCGGCGCGTTCGCCGTTTATACCGATATGGTAGTTGGCTTGCAGGACAACGCCAAGTGCATTATCAAAGTCGATGATAAATTTATTGAAACTGGAAGGGTTCAATGGGTCGGGAAAATTATCTCGGTAATCAGGGGCGACGTGGTAACTGACTCCACCGCCGATGGAGAGGCGTTGGCTGACGTTGGCTTGCAGAATCAGCTCCAGAGGAAAGCGGGTGAAATCTGCCTCGCCGTTGTTGGCGATCAGACTGTCGTTTTTAAAGCCGATGCTGCCAGAGAGGCTGAGTGGTCGCAGAAGCGGGATACGATAACCGGCGGCGAAGTAGGCAAATCCACCTGCTTTGAGTTTGGAGCTGTAGAGGGCATTGTCTTCGGCTAATGTGTCGCCGCCGTATTCGATGGCCATTGTGATAAAGGGGCTGCCTGCGTGAGCCGTAGGGGTGAGTAGTAAGCAGGTGAGGGCAAACAGGAGTGATCGATTCACGGAGATATTCCTAAAATAGGGGGGCGTTAAAAGGTTCGGCGGCCGCTGTTTTTAGGGGTGGATTGATGATCGCCGCCATAACCACCACCGTAACCGTGATCATGGCCATGATTGGGTTCACCGAAAAAGCAGCCACTGAGTAACAAAGTGGTGATGAGGAGCGTAAGCAGGGCAGTGATTTTCATAGTGTTGATAAATTCCGTTGAGAGAAAATGATTCTACCCAAGCTCCTTGGTTATCTCAATCCCACAATGCTGTCCTCGTTGGAATGTCGCCTAAAACTAGCAGGGAAAATATGGAATTTGCCCCTACAAATCGGAGCTGTTCAGGTGGTAAATACCCTGTTCCTGTTGCCAATCCTGTTGATGGTATTGGTAGGCTTGCATTGTGCCAAGGCGATTGACCTTGATGCTGTCGATGCCGTGAAAGAAGTCGCGGCCAAATTCAAAGGCGGCCAAAAGGTTGCTGGGCGTACTCCAACCATCGTCGATGGGTAGCTCTCGGAGCTGCTGAATGCGTTGTTTTGGGGAGCTGCCTTCACGGGTGGCAATGCTCCAGCCCCACTCTCCAAAAGAGGGGACGTTGTGATGATACTGCTGAACATGCTTGAAACCGGCCTGCTTGAGGGTTTTGCCGATGCTCAAAAAGGTGCGCCGAGCATGGTAGGGCGAGGTGGATTGCACCACCAGCGCACCGTCTCCTGCCAGCAGCAGTTTCAGTTTGGCGTAGAAACGACTGGAGTAGAGTTTGTTCAGATCGGGGTGGCTGGGGTCGGGCAGATCGACGATGATGCTGTCAAAATAGCGCTGCTGGGCGATCAACTCATCGACGCCGAGAAAGGCATCACCAAACTGAGGCTGCACGCGAGGATCGGCAAAAGCGTGTTGGTTCAGCTCCAGCAATCGTTGATTGACCGTTTCTCCTTGAATATTTAAGGGTTCGGCAAACAGCCGTACCAGAGCGGGATCCAGATCCAATAGCAGTACTTCTTGTGGGTTCCAGCGCAGCACGTCACGCAGTGCCAAACCATCACCGCCGCCAATAATTAGAATCTTGTCATGTCGAGCGGATGCCGCCAGCGCCGGTGCGGTGAGCAGGGCGTGGTAGAGGTGTTCGTCGTTGCTGGCAAACTGGGTACGGCCATTGATGTAAAAGGTCAGCACAGAAGGTTGTTCGGCGCTGATGAGCCGTTCGGTGACGGTGAGGCGTTGGTAATGGGTATTGAGTCGATAGACCACTTTGTCTTGATAGAGCAGGTCTTCCATCTGGGCATCCCAATCGCTGCCAAAAAGGGCGATGCTCAGCACCAGCAGAGCGGTGATGCCGTGTGCCAGTAGCAGTGGAATACGGGAGGCGATGCGCTGTCGAAACAGCAGCAGAAACAGCAGTCCCATGATTAAGTTGGCGCTGGCGGTCAGGGCGGCGGCGTACGAGACTTCCAGAGTGAGCATAAAACCGACCCAAAGCGCTGCGCCAATGCCCGCACCAAGATAATCCATGCCGTAGATGGAGCCGGTGTTGTGGGTCAGGTGCTGGCTGTAGAGGGCTTGGCGCACGCGCGCCATCAAGGGGATCTCCATGCCGATCAAAAAACCCAGCAGAGCGGCCATGAGATAGGGGCTGATGGCGGCGACCTGTTCGACTTGCTGTAGAAAGCCGCCGTTGGGCAGCAGATCCGGTGGTAGGGCAAAGGTCTCCATCAAGACTTGTGGCAGTCGAGTGCTGAAGGCGAACAGCAGAGCGATGAGCAAGACCGCCGAGGAGCCGAGCAGTGCCACCACCAGCTCCAGCCAAGCAAAACCGCTGAAGGGGTTTTTGACCAGCCGCGCAGCGAATGCACCCAGACCCATCGAGACGATCATGATGCCGATAATGGTGTAGATGACACTTTCCATGCTGCCCAGCACTCGCCCAGCGTAGTGGGAGAGTAGGTATTCGTAAATCAAGCCACAGCCTGCCAACACCATCATAATGGAGAAGATGGCTAGATCGTAGAGCAGCAGAGAGCGGGGTTTGGTTTCGGCGGTGGTCAAGATTGCAGCCGTTGATCTAAGTCATGTAAGCGTTCAGGGGTGCCGATGTCGAGCCACTCGCCTTGATGGTGTTGGCCGCTGATCTGATTGTGCTGCATGGCGTTTCTCAACAGCGGTGCTAATGGCGCGGAGCCAGTGGGGAGAGGCTGAAACAGCTTTGGGTGGTAGAGGCCGATGCCGCTGAAGGTCAGCTTTTGGCCTCCGTTCGGCTCTGAATGCAGCAGAGCATCGTGCAGATAAAAATCGCCCTCAGGGTTGTGAGCAGGATTATCGACCATGACGAGGTGGGCAAGTTTTCCGCCTGCCAAAGTTGAAGGCAGCGCTGCATCGCACCAGATGTCGCCATTGATGACCAAAAAAGGCTCGCTGCCCAGCAGTGGCAAGGCGTTTTTGATACCGCCTGCGGTCTCCAGAGCGCGATCACCTTCGTTGCTGTAGTCGATTTTGAGGCCGTAAGCGGAGCCGTCACCCAGCGCCGTTTGGATCTGTGCGCCGAGATAAGAGAGATTGATGACCACCTCACGAATGCCCGCGCGATGGACTCTCTGTAGGTGGTATTCGATCAAGGCTTGGCCGCCGACTTTGAGCAGCGGTTTGGGGCAGTGATCGGTGAGAGGACGCATCCGCTCTCCTCGCCCTGCGGCCAGAATCATTGCTCTCATTTAGAGAGCTTCTCTTCGATTTTTAATTCGTGCATCAGCTGGGCAAAACTTTGCAGTTCGGGGTAGATTTCACAGACCTCAAGGATGTAGGCAAAGGTGCGTGGAATGTCTTTCAGATAACCCGATTTGCCATCACGATGATTGAGGCGCGCAAAGATGCCGATGGCTTTCAGGTGGCGCTGCATCCCCATCAGATCAAACCAGCGCAGATACTGTTCTCGTGGCACTTCGATGCCGCTGCTGTGAAACCACTGTTTCTGGAAATTTTTCACCCACTCAATGACCTGATCCCGTGGCCAGCGGATATAACAATCTTTCAGCAGTGAAACCAGATCGTAGGTGATCGGCCCGCTGACCGCGTCCTGAAAGTCGATGATGCCGGGATTGTGCTCGGTGTTGAACATCAGATTACGAGAATGAAAGTCACGATGGACAAAACAGCGTGGCTGTTGCAGTGCGGCTTCGCTGAGCTGATCGAAGCTGTTTTGGATGATTTTTTTGGCACCCTGATCTAGGCTGATAGCGAGTTCTTTTGCCAAGAACCAGTCGCTGAAGAGCTGCATTTCCCGTTGTAACAACTGGGCATCGTAAACCGGCAGTTGTTCATGAGGTGTGCAGATCTGCAATACCTGTAACGCTTCCATCGCATCGCCGTAGAGTCGATCAACCCTTTCAGAGTTGAGTTTGTCCAGATAAGATTCAGTGCCTAAATCACTGAGTAGGATAAAACCCTGTTGTAGGTCGTGAGCCAGAATGTGCGGTACAGGCAGACCTTCGCTCTCTAGCAGAGTGCCGATCTCCACAAAGGGCTGGCTGTTCTCTTTTTCCGGTGGCGCGTCCATCACAATGAGGCTGTCAGTGTTGGTCTGAAGGCGAAAATAGCGTCGGAAGCTGGCATCGCTGGAGGCGGGGGTTAGCTCGCCTTGTTGATCGGGATAAACTTCGTTGATCCACTGTTGCAGTTGTTCTAGGCGACGGTCGGTTGGCATGAGACTCTTCTGTGTTGAATGAGAGGGGGCGTGTTGTGCCGATGAATGCGGAATAGTAGCGGTCTGTCGCAAAAAATCCAAGGTTTGTGGCTTGCGTCATGCCTTCGGCTGGGTCTAAGCTTGCGTGCAATTTTATCTGTTTAGGAGCAGTTGCGTGTTAAAACCTTTTTTGTTCGGTCTCTCTCTCTCTCTGTTGGCCAGCAGCGTTGTCAGCGCTTCCAGTTTGGACATCAGTCTCAGTAGCAAAACCGCTAATTTTACCTTTTTGAGTGATGCCAGTGCCTTGGGCAGTGGTGGCGCGGACATTGGTGTGGGGGTCTTTTACGATGACTCCAGTAACTACATGGCCAATGCTAATATTTTGGTTTTAGGCCATCCCGCCAGCGAAGCACTGCCGGTGCAGTTGGGCGTGGGTGCTAAGGCCTATGTGGCCAGTTTGGAGGGAACCGATGAGAGTGTGGCGGCTGTGGGTCTGGGTGGCATTGCCCGTTACATCGTTCCGGCTGAGATTCCCATTGGTCTGACTCTGGAAGCCTATTACGCTCCCGCCATCACCAGCTTTGCGGATACCGAAGAGGTGGCGCAAGTGGAAGCGCGGGTTGAAGTGAACGTGATGCCAGCAGCACGGGCGTATTTGGGTTATCGCTATCTAAAAACACGCCTCAAATTGGGTGGGGATGTGGTGCTGGATGACCGTTTGCATCTGGGCATCCGTTTGAGCTTCTAAGCTTTTGGCTCTTGTTGGCAAATTTTGATCACCAGCTGACGAACGCAGCCTAAATATTTCTGTTCGTCGGCGGCCTGCTGGTAGCGTTGCGCTTGCCAGAGTGATTCTGCTAGGCATTCCAGCAGTTGATGTTCCACCTCGTGACCGTCTTTGAGTGTGACCAGCAGTTGGCGGGTCAAGGTGGCGATGCCTGCAGGTCGATTGGTGCTGAGTTGTTCGCGTAGGGCGATGTGCAGCCCCATGTGCAAAAAGGGATTACTCTCGCCACTTTCGGGCAGATACTCCTTTTCCAGTTGTTGCAGTTGCTGGTGGTATTCAGGATGTTCGGCAATCACTCCAGCGATGATCTCTTCCATCGGCTCTAAGGGCTGTTTTTGCTGGTATTTTTGCCACGCTTGCAGGTAGGTGTTGCGCAGCGAGTGACGATCTTTGCTAAAAAACATAACGGAATTCTTGCTGGGTTGTGAAGTGGGGTGGGTGGGTTTAGTCAAGGCGTTTTTGGTCAAATTCACACAGATCTTCCACTAGGCAGGCTCCGCAACGGGGTTTGCGTGCCACGCAGGTGTAACGTCCATGCAGAATCAGCCAATGGTGCGCGTCTTGTTTGAACTCCGTTGGCACCCAACGCATCAGTTTTTCTTCCACTTCGACGACGTTTTTTCCTGGAGCCAGTTTCATGCGGTTGGAGACCCGAAAGATGTGGGTGTCCACAGCGATGGTAGGAATACCAAAGGCGGTGTTGCGTACCACGTTGGCGGTTTTTCGCCCGACTCCTGGTAGCGCTTCCAGCTCTTTTTGCCCTTGGGGGACTTCGCCTTGGTGCTGTTCCAGCAGTAATTTGCAGGTTTTGATGATGTTACTGGCTTTGCCGTTGTAGAGGCCGATGGTTTTGATGTAGCTCTTTAACTGCTCTTCGCCCAGCTCAAAAATCTGCTGGGGGGTGTTGGCGATGGGATAAAGTTTGGCGGTGGCTTTGTTGACCCCGATGTCGGTGGCTTGGGCGCTGAGAATGACCGAAATCAGCAGCTCAAAGGGGCTTTGGTAGTTCAGCTCGGTTTTGGGGCTGGGATTGGCCTTTCGTAGGCGGCTGAAAATTTGATGGCGTTTGACGGCGTTCACGGTGATGAAGGAGTCTGTAACGGTTCCACCACCACATTGATTTTCGAAAGGCTGCTGAGTTTATCTTTACGGCGTTGATCGATGAGGTTTTTGATCACGATTAAAATCCCCATGCCAAAGAAGGCTCCAGGAGGCAAAATGGCCAGCAGAAAACCGCGATAGTCTGCGCCCATCAGATGCAAGGTCATGCCGCGAGCCGCTTCGCCAAACATCAGGTGAGCTTGGGAAAAGAGTGTCCCCATGCCGATTAACTCACGCATTCCCCCCAGCACCACCAGCAGCAAGGTGAAACCCAAACCCATGGCAAAGCCATCCAGAGCGGCTTGTCTAACGTTGTTTTTGGAGGCGAAGGCTTCGGCGCGGCCAATGATGGCGCAGTTGGTGACGATCAGCGGAATAAAGATGCCGAGAATGGTATAGAGACCGTGCAGCCACGCGCTCATCATCAGCTCGATGCTGGTGACGATGGCGGCGATCACTAGCACAAAAACAGGAATTCGGATTTCGGGGCGCACCACATGGCGAATCATCGAGACCACGCTGTTGGAGAGGATCAGGGTGGCCATCGTGGCCAGCCCCAAGCCGAGGCCGTTGATGACGGTGGAGGTGACGGCCAACAGGGGGCAGAGTCCCAGCAGTTGCACCAAACCGGCGTTGTTGTTCCACAGGCCTTCGCGGAAAATTGTTGCATTGTCACTCATGGTCTTCACCTGTCACAGCCGTGGGAGTGCTGAAGAGCACCTCTTGATGTTCTTTAAAATAGAGCAGGCTTCGATAGACCGCGTTCACCACCGCTCTGGGGGTGATGGTGGCACCGGTAAATTGATCAAACTGGCCACGGTCACGTTTGACCGCCCACTCTTTCTTGCTGAGATTTTGCAGTGATTTGCCGTTAAAGTCGAGAATCCAGTCGCTGCGTTGCGCTTCGATGGCATCGCCTAAGCCTGGTGTTTCTCGATGTGAGCTGACCCGTACCCCAGCCAAGGTGCCATCCAAGTAGATCCCCACCAGCAGTTTGATGCTGCCGCTGTAACCGTCAGGGGCGGTGGGGGAGAGAATAACCGCCACCGGTTTACCTTCTTTACGGACTCGATAGACGGGGATGGTGTTTTTGCTCAGTGCGGGAGCAGTGATGAGGATTTGATCTTGATAAGGATCGTTGTCCATCTTTTCGGCTGGCACTAAGGTGTGCAGGCTTTTGAGTAACAGTTGACGATGATTTGCGGCAATGCGGTCGTGAGTGATCGCTTCGGTACCGGCAATCAGCAGCGTACCAATAAAGCCGAAGCTGGCCAAGACCAACGAGGTCCATGAAATGTGGCGAAAAGCTCGTTGCATGATTACTCCTTGGCATGACCGAAAGCAGTGGGTTGGATGTAGTGGTCGATGGTGGGCACGACCATGTTCATCAGCAGCACGGCGAAGGCGATGCCGTCGGGATAACCACCCCATTGACGAATAATGACGATGAATAAGGCGATGCCACAGCCGTAGATCAGGCGACCGCGATTGCTGGAAGGGGCGCTGACCGGATCGGTGGCGATAAAAAAGGCCGCTAAGATTAACCCGCCACTGAAAAGATGAAACAGCGGGCCTGCTTGAGCGTCGGGAGCGCTGGCGTAGGTCAGGGTGGTGGCAATCAAGAGGGTGGCAATCAGACTGAAAGGAATGCGCCAATCAATCACTTTGATTTTGATCAGATAGAGTCCGCCGAGAAAAAACCAGTTGCCGATCCATTCCCAACCGTAACCGCCAAAGGTGCCGAACAGGGGGCTGTCGTGAATTTCCGACAACATCATATTTTGCCCCAGTTGGGTACGGGTGATGTCCAGTGGCGTGGCCATAGTGATGGCATCCCAGCTGAGTTCAGCGGGCAGACCGGTAAAAATAATCTGTAAGCTCTGCCAGAAGCTCACGCTCTGTTGGGCTAATTCGTGCGGTGTAGGCCAGAGGGTCATTTCACGCGGGAACGAGATCATCAAGACCACATAACCGACCATTGCGGGGTTGAAGGGGTTGTAGCCAAGGCCGCCGTAGAGCTGTTTGGCGACGATAATGGCAAACCCGACCCCAATGGCGATCATCCACCACGGGGTCAGCGGCGGCAGTGCCAGCACCAGCAGCCAAGCGGTGACCACCGCACTGCCGTCATTGAGTGTGGTTTTGATCGGGAGTTTGCGCAGTTTAAGCACCAGTGCTTCGAAACTGAGCGCCAGCGTGATGGCCAGAACAAGATTGATAAAAATACCCGAGCCAAAGTACCAAGCGTAAGCCAAGGTGCCGGGAATCAAGGCGTAGATCACATGGCGCATAATGCGCGCGATGTTGTTGTCGCCGTTGTTGTGTGGCGAGGCGGATGTTTCAAACTGCATGAGGGTTAACCTTGTGTACCTTCGGTTTTAGCGGCGCTGGTGCTGCTTTTCTTTGCTTGGACTCGTGCTAGGGCGGCTTTGATGGCGTCTTGTTTGGCGTCTTTGCTGCTGTCACCGGCTTTTTTGGCTTTTAGCGCGGCACGACGTTTGGCCATTTTGGCCTCTTTTTCCTGTTTGGCCAGCTCAATGCGCTGCTCACGGAATTGGTGCCGTTCGCGGGCTTTATCGGCTTTTTGGCGTTCCTGTTCGGCGTTCCAAATTTGGGTTTTGGCGTAACGATAGAAGCTGACGAGAGGAATGTGGCTGGGACAGACGTGGTCGCAACAGCCACACTCGATGCAGTCAAACAGGTTGTTGTCTTGGGCTTTGTCAAAATCTTTGGCGCGACTGTGCCAATAGAGCTGTTGTGGTAATAAATTAGCGGGGCAGACTTCCACGCAAGCCCCGCAGCGGATGCAGGGGTTCACCGTTCCCATTGTGGGTAGTTCTTTGTGGCTAAGCGCTAAAATACAGTTGCTGGCTTTGCTGATCGGCAACTCGTCACTGTGCAGTGCTGACCCCATCATCGGGCCGCCCATAATCAGACGTTGCACGTCGTCGCGGTAGCCACCACAGGCGCGGACGAGCTGGTCGATGGGGGTGCCGATCAAGACCTCCCAGTTGCCGGGCTTCTGAATGCCTGCACCGGTGACGGTGACGATGCGCGAAATAAGCGGCTGAGCTTCGTAAATGGCACGGTAGATGGCGTAGGTGGTACCGATGTTTTGGCAGATAATGCCCAGCTGCCCAGGGAAACCACCACTGGGTACCTCTTGGTCGGTGAGGACTTTAATCAGCTGCTTTTCACCACCGGTTGGGTAGACCGTGGGGATGGCAATAATTTTGATCGGAACCGATGCGGGTGTTTGATCGTCTTTAACGGCGTTGTTTAAGGCCTCTATGGCGGCGGGTTTATTGTCTTCGACACCGATCAGGCATTGACGTGGGTTCAGGCTGTAAATCAGTACCTGAATGCCTTGGATGATCTCAGCGGCACGCTCCTCCATCAGCTTTTGGTCGCAGGTGATGTAGGGTTCGCATTCGGCTCCGTTAATGATCAGGGTCTTAATTTTACTGCGTGCCGCGAGACAGAGTTTGGTGGCGGTGGGAAAAACCGCGCCTCCTAAGCCGACAATGCCTGCTTGGCGTAGTTGTTCGTATAATTTTTGTTTGCTCAACTGCCGATAATTTTCACCCAGTGGCTGCTGTTGCAGAAGTTCATCCAGACCATCGCTTTTTAGCGTAATGCAAAGTGCCGGTAGTCTGGAAATATGAGCAATGGCTTGTTGATCGATGGCGCTGATGGTGCCGGAAGTGGGGGCATGAATGGTGGCGCTGATGGAGCCTTGGGCTTGAGCGATGATTTGCCCTTTGAGCACTCGTTCATCGATGCTGACAATGGCCTCGGCGGGTTCACCGATGTGTTGTTGCAGTGGTAGGCGGTACTCTGGCAGCAGCGCCATTGTCTGAATGGGGGTGGTTGCCGAGAGTGTTTTAAAACCGGATAGAGTAAGACCACCGTGGAACTTAGCCAATTGTTCGATGGGCATCAGGAAACCGTCTTATTTTGAGTTGAGGGTTGTTCCGTGGCTGGGTAGGGCCACTTCCAGCTGTTCAAACTCTCTTTAGTGGGAATCATCAGAATGCAGTCCACCGGACAAGGGTCGAGACAGAGTTTGCAACCGGTGCATTCGCTTTCGATCACTGTGTGCATCTGTTTTGCCGCGCCCAAAATGGCATCCACCGGACAAGCTTGGATGCAGAGTGTGCAACCGATGCAGGCTTGTTCATCAATAATCGCCAGTTCAACAACGTCACTCTCTTCTCCTGCTTCTAGATCAAGAGGGATCACTTCTCGTCCGAGCAGATCCGCTAATGCTTGAATGCCCGCTTCGCCTCCAGGGGGGCAACGGTTGATCTCCTCGTTGCCTTCGGCCAGCGCTTTGGCGTAGGGACGACAACCAGGGTAACCACACTGACCGCACTGGGTTTGTGGCAGCAGGGCATCAATTTGGTCTACGACCGGATCGCCCTCAACTTTAAAGCGGATGGCGGAAAAACCGAGCAGCAGGCCGAATGCCAAACTCAGTAGGGTGAGGATAATAAGCGCACTGAACATGGGTTATACCTTGATCAGGCCTGAAAAGCCCATAAAGGCCAATGACATCAGACCGGCGGTGATCAGGGCGATGGCGTTGCCTTTGAAGGGCTTTGGCACATCGGCCACATCGACCCGTTCACGTACCGCCGCGAACAGCACCAGCACCATTGAAAAGCCGATGGCGGCACCAAAACCATAGAGGGCGGATTCGATAAAGGTGTGATCTTCTTGAATGTTGAGCAGTGCTACTCCCAATACCGCGCAGTTGGTGGTGATCAAGGGCAGAAAAATACCCAAAATATTGTAGAGCATGGGGCTGGTTTTATGCACCACCATCTCGGTGAACTGCACCACTACAGCAATAATAAGAATAAAGGTGATGGTGCGCAGGAACTCTAACTCGAAGGGAATCAGTAGGTATTGATTGGCCAAATAGCTGCATACCGAGGAGAGGGTGAGTACGAAGGTGGTAGCGAAACCCATTCCTAGGGCGGTCTCTAGTTTACGGGAGACGCCCATAAAAGGGCAGAGGCCGAGAAACTTCACCAAGACGAAGTTGTTGACCAAAATGGTGCTGATGAGAATTAGCGCGTATTCGCTCATGGTCTTTCAGATGTTCCGTTGCTCGGCGTACGTCGGCTGGGGAGTTTAACAAATTCTTATCTTCTTTGCGGCCAGAATTGATTTTATTGCTTGGCTGGGCAGCAGAGCGCATGGCAATGAAAATTTGGATAAGGTGACGTTTTAGCCCTTAAAAAGTGAGTTTGTTCGCTTTAAACTGGGAAAATGAGTTCAGGCATGGTAGAAAGCGGGAGCATTTTTCATTTGTAACGAGAACGGTTGAGCGATGAACGACAATAAAATCACCACGCCCAGTAAATTTGAACGTCCCGCCGTTGAGTCTCAGCGCTTTTTGTTTCGCCCGCGTTTGATTGAGCGTTTGACAAAACGCGCCACCCATCGTCAGGTGGCGGTGTTTGAAGGCCAGGCAGGACAAGGTAAGTCGGTACTGGTTTCACAGTATTTGGAGCATTTAGACAGTGCTTATGCGTGGTGTCGACTGGATGAGAACGATGCTGATCTCGCCAGTTTATTGCTCTCGTTGGTGAAAGCGTGCCATACCGGTTTGCTGGGGTTTTCTTGCCCGGTGTTGGAGTCGACGACGGTTGATTTGACGAACGAAACGGTGTTATTGGCAGCGTTTCAACAGGCATTGAACGTCTGCGTCAAATTAAACCATAAGTCGCAAAAAAGCGTTCATATTGTTCTGGATGGTTTGCACGTGCTGGAAGAGAGTCCTGAGGCTCTGGCTCTGTTGCAACGTTTGATTGAAATGACACCGATGGATGTCACCTTTTTAATCACTTCCCGTACTCCGGTTGCCATTTTGTTGAGTGACATTCACACCACGCAGTCGTGGTGCATCATCGATAACGCTCAATTGGCTTTCAGTCGTGATGAAGTGATTTCACTGTTGGCACAGCTCTCCAGAGGGGCGTCACAAAGTCGAGCTGCGGAACTGTTTCGCCGTTCTTTGGGCTGGCCGGTGGGTTTGAGCTGCCTGTTTCCCGAGTCAAAATCAGCCGTCAGTATGGCTTCTTTGAGCGACTATTTTCAGCGTGAGCTATTGGAGGGTCTTCCCAGTGATGTGCGCGATTTTCTGATGCGGGTGGCACTGTTGGAGTCGATCTCATTGCCTCTGGTTTTGACAGTCAGTGGTCGTGAGGATGCGGCGGCACTGCTGCAACAGATGGTGGAGCAGCACGGCTTTATCTATCAACGACTCGGGCAGGCGGTGTTTGAGATGCACCCTTTGTTGCGTTCGGTGCTGCGGCGGCAAGTGAGCGCCTATTTAGGGAATGATAACCTTAAAGAAATTTTGCAACGGGTGATGGAACATCTGATCTCTCAGAAACAGCCGCGTCAGGCGGTGGTTTATGCTTTGAGAGCGGGGGACCTGCGCAGCGTGGATCAGCTGTTGCGTTTGATGGGGGCGACTCTGCTGGAGATTGTTTGCCATATTGAGCCAAAAGATGTATTGCAGCTGTTGGCTCGCAAACAGTCGAACTCAGCTTGGTTGCTGTTATTGCAAGCGACCGCAGCGATGGAGTGTGATCCTGCGGCGGCGCGTGAGCCATTGCATCTTGCCCTAAATAAATTGAAAGCGGAGGGAGATCAGCAGGGAGAGCTGTTGGCGCTGTCACTCTCGATCTTGTTTCATACCTTGGTCAGTGGCCAAGTTGAAGAGGTACAAAATCTTTATCAGCGCGCCGTACGGCTGTATGACGAATTGCAGAGTGGTTTGAATCACTACGCCAAGGCTTATATCAGTGCCTGTTTGGGAGCGGCTCAATTGGTCGTGCACGACAATGCTGAGCTGGGGCGTAATTCGCTGGAGTATGCGTTGCGATTGGCCAGTGAACACCGTTTTGAACGCTTGGCGCTGCGCATTCGTTTGATGCGCCTGTTTGACCTTATCTCCTCCGGCCAGCTGTTGGAAGCCAAGGGTGATATGGAGGCGCTGCACGGTGTGATTGGTGAGTCTTGGTGTGATGCCTTGGAACAAGGTTATATCTATGCTGCGATGGCTTATTGGTTTTATCGCTCTGGTGAACTGCAAGAGTTAAAACGTCATTTGCGCCTCTCCAAACTCTATCTGCCACGTTCCATTTTAGAGCAGAATTTAGCCGGTGCCCTGCTGCTTGTGTGGGAGATGCAAGCGGCCTTGGCCGAGGGCGATTTTTTAACCGCCAAACACCTTTTGCAGCAAAGTTTAAGTCTGCCTGCTTGTGGTCGGCATTTGGCAATAAGTCAATATTTACGACCTTATCATCCTCTGTTAGATCTGTTGCTGGATCAATTTAGCGCGCCACATAAAAAAGCTTTGGCGCAATTGGCGTTGGTGGCTAAAGGCGATATGCACAGTTTGCATGCGTTGTTGGTTTTGGGTGCGGCTTATTTGCAGTTGGGTGATCACCATGAGGCGAAAGTCTTTTTGGATGAGGCTTATAAACGGGCTGGTTTGCGCAAAGATTATTTTACTCTGTCGGCGGTGTTATTGCATCGAGCGAGCCTGTTCCATGCGCTGGGAGAAGAGGAGCAAGCCAAAGAGGATACTCAAGAATTTGTTACCGTAATGCCACAACACAACGGTCGTTATTGCGACATGTGGTTGCCTGATGTGGCGATGCAGTTCTATTTGACTGGGATAAAAAATGGCGTTGAGTCGCGTTTTTTACGTCAGTTGGCGGTGCAGTGTCTGGATGTGAGTGTGGACGATAAGGGGCAAGTTTTACCCATGGTGCATGTGCAAAGTTTGGGTGACATTGCTTTCAAATTGTCGGGTGAATCTTGTTTGCAACAGAGTGATTTAACCCCCGCACAACGTTCTTTGTTGTCGTTGCTGATCACCGCTTCTGACCTTTGTCTAGATCAAGCGTCGGTGCAGTTGATGTTGTGGCCAGACAGCCCGCAAGAGAAGGCGAGGGCCAATTTTGATGCTTTGTTATCTCGGGTCAGAAGTACGCTGAATAAAGCCTTGAAACCTTGGAAGGCAAAATCCTATTTTGTCCTAAAACGGGGTGTGCTCTGCCTGAGTAATTGTGAGGTTGATCTGCACCATTTTCGCAGCCAAAGCGAAGAGGGGTTGCGTCTCTACAAGGAGGGTAAACATTGGGAGGCGGGTTTCTGTCTGCGCAAGGCGGTTAATTATTGGCAAGGACCGCTCTGTCCCGAAGAGAAAAGTTTGTCGGTCATTGATGATCTGCGTGAGCAGCTTAACGAGCAGCATGCACAGTGCAGTCGTGCTTTGGCGCAACTGGTCGAACGGGAAGGGGAATATCAGGAGGCGGTTGATTTGCTGAAGTTCTTTTTCCAGCAAGAGCCAAGTGATGAGAGTTTGGTGCGTCGACTCTACAGTCTCTACAAACAGCTGGGGCAGCGTGACCAAGCTGCCTTGGTTTTGACCACCTATCATAATGCCTTGATCGACGCGGGTACCTCGTTGGAAGACACCATTGCGATGGTGGTAAAAACGTATAACGGTACGAAGCCGTTTACTTTTTAAATCAACTTCACCGATGGCCGCTGTTTATGGCTCGGCATTGAGCAGCTGCTGTTTCAGGCTGGTGTAGAGTTCGACCACAATCTCATTGGCCTCTTTGCTCTCCATGCCTTCTTCGATTAAGGAGCTGCGGTACATGCGTAGAATCTTAATACTTTTTTCCCGTTGATCGATTTTTCGGTGCAGCAGATAGAGAGTACTGACCAGATTTTCATCGCTGGGATCGGCACGGAACGGTTCCGTTAGCAGCTGTATTGCCTCGTGTGGGCGATTGGCAGCGGCGGCAATGTTGGCCAGTGTTTTACAGCATTGCACATATTGACTGCCGAGGTGATCCCGCAAGTCACGGACAGAGTAGGCCAGATCGACACCGGTACAGAACTCTCCCTGCCATTTTTCCAGAGCGGTGTAAAGTGACAGGCTGGCTTCCCAGGCCTTACCACTTTTGAACAGACGCAGCCCCTTTTGTCCCTCTTGGGCAAACAGCAGCAAATCCGCTTGGCAATTAATCAAATAGAGTTCGCCCCTCTTGAGTAATATGTAGGATTTTGCTGAATGTGGCGTGAGGGATTTGTTAAAGGTGCTACGCAGGCGTGATAACAGAGCATCGAAGGTGGCACGGGCTTTTTCCAACGGGCTGTTGGGCCACAGCGCTTGTTGAATGTCCGCTTGATTCATGTGCAGCTCGGGGGTGGTCAACAGCAGGGCGATGAGCGCGCGTTGCGCAGGAGTGAGATCCGCTTGCGAGAGACGTGTTTCGGTGTGTACCAAGAAATCCAGACGACCGAGGCTTTCGATGTGCAGTACCGGTATGGAGTTGCCCTTGGGGTCGATGCCGATGTCGAGTCGTGTATTGGCGATCTCTCGCATGTATTCGGCATCGATATTTTGGGTGACAGCATAGCGAAACACCTCTTCGCTGATGCGCGGCAACCAGAGATCAAAATGAGGGTATTGAACCTGTTTCATTAAGGAGACGAAGTGATTGATGTCAGCGGCAGCGGTGGCGGTCTCTTGGCGTTGAATTTGGACAAAAACACGGTGCAGCAAGGCTCCGGCAATGGCCTGTTGGTTGCCGTAAATTTTACCCCAATGGATCGCCTGATCGAGATGGCGCTTAGCCTCTCCCCAATTGGTGAGCATCATGTAGATGGTGCCGATCAAGGTGTGATCGTGGATCGCCAAGGGGCCTTCGCTGGTAATGCGCTGCTCCAATTCGTTTAGGATTTGGGCTGCCTGAGTGGATTCACCGCTCATCGCTTCCAACAGACCTTGATAGAGCATCAGGCGATTGTGCAGTGGCCGATGGTCGTTGATGTAGGCCATGCTGCGGGTACGTCGAACCAGACTGCGAGCTTGGGCGTAGTGACCTTCGGCGATGGACATCTGTACTTGCAGAACTTGGATCACCGAAGCGAGCAGTGTTTGATTCAGTAGTTTTTCGTCGAGCAGTTCTTTTTTCTGGGTTAGATGACGTTTCAGGGCGCTAAAATTGGCTGTTTTATAGAGCCAATAACTGAAGACGGTAAAGGTCAGGCAGCGTTCCAATTGGTTTAATTGGTTTTGATGCAGTGCTTGATGCAGTACTTCCAGATCCTCTTTGGCCGCATTGAGCTGGCCGGTGAGGACGCGATGAAAGGCTTGCAACAAACGAATATGAATCATCAAGTCGCGGTATTTTGCCTGTTCGGCAATGCGCAGGGTATCGTTTAGCGCGCGCGGGCCTTGCTGTTGATGCACAAATAGGCTGGCGGCACTGAGCGAGCTGTTGATGTAGATGGTCGAGTAGGGGTCAATCTGCTGATGCAGGCTTTGATAGAGAGGCTCTGCTTCACTGAGCAGGGCCGCACAGCATTCATGCCGACCGTCGATCAGAGCGTGAAAGAGCAACTCTTGGGTGATCAGCAGCAGCAAGCCTTTTTGATCACCTGTGTCGTTGAACAGCGCTCTGGCGCGTTCAAAGTGTGCACTGGCTTCAAGAGGAGCTATTTCCATCTGGATGGCGGCCAGCAGCAGCGATAACCAGCCTGAATTGTCACTGATCTTTTTTGGTAAGAGTTGTTGTAACTCTTCTAGGTCAGTGCTGTGCTGAGGTATTTTCAGCAGACGCGCGTTCATCTGTTGCAGCAAACTTTCGGTGTGTTCGTAATCACCGGCTTTGAGAAAATAGTAGACCGCTTTATGGGTCTGATCTTGTTCCTGAAAGTGGTTGCCAATGCGGCGCAGATATTGGTTGAGGGCTTCTTTGCTGAGTTGCTTTTGCGACTCTTCGCGCAAATGGGTTCGCAGCAAGGGGTGTAATGCGTAATGTGTACGTGACAGGCGGTAGAGAAAACCGTGGCGTTCGAGCAGTTGCCACAACAATTTTTGTGTGTCTTCTCGTTGGGTTACCGCACTGGCCAAGGGTGTGCTGATCTCTTCCAATAGGGCAATTTGGGCGAGGAAACTGCGCTGTTCGGGAGGCAGTTTTTCCAGCAGTTCGTATTTGAAGTAGGAGCCAATGTCACTGAGTAACAGCGCACTTTTGGCATCGGTAATAATGCCGCTGGGGGAGGGCAGAGTGTCATCTTGATTGTGCCCCATAGAGATCAGCCCGACCGGCCAACCTTGGGTGTTTTTATACAGCTCTTGGTAGGCTTCCTCGGTGAGAGTATTGCCAAAGACTTCACTGGAGAGGCGGTGCATCTCGTCGTGATTGAAGGCCAAACGCTGATTGCCGAGGGTGAGCCACTCTTGTGGGGAGCTGCGTTTGCCCAACAACAAGGTGACCGGCAGACGAGAGATTAGGATGAATTTGAGCTGTTTGGGCGCTTGATCCAATAACATCTGGATGATTTTAATGGATTTTTTATGCCCTTCCAGCAGTTGGAAGTTATCCAGAATCAGGTAACGTTCATTGCCGATGTAGCGTTCCAGGGTGGAAACTAGGCTGTTGACCGCAGTCTCTAGTTTATCATCGGTGGTTTCGCCCCACTCGACCAGGCGTTCTAAAAAAGGTGATTCAAAATCTGAGAAATTGTGGTAACAGAGCGACAGCAGGCCAGCCAACAGGTGGATGGGCTGGTTGTCGTTTTCATCTAGCTGATACCAGAGGTTAGGGCATTGATATTCGCGTAAAAACTGCGAAACCAGCGTGGTTTTGCCTTGTCCGGCCTGACCTTCGATGGCAAAAATACGTCGATTGGCACCACCATCGTGCAGATACTCCATTACACGAGGACGTTTTAGGGTGCGAACGACGGCAGCAGCAGAGGGAGCTAACTTTTGAGTCGAGATTTGATAGTCGTGGACTTGAATGGATTTATCCATAAATGGGGTAATCAGGGCAGTTGTGGTTGGTGGTCGGATGTTTTTTTGATTTTATTCTGACGCTGGAGCAAAGATAGCAGATATAGGCTTTGGATTGCAGGTTTTATCGAAAAAAGCTCTGTCCACACTCATGTTTTTGAGTGCGGAAAGAGTCTTTATTTAACCTTCATGCCCGCTTTTGCACCACTGTCTGGCTGTAAAATAAACAGCTCGTCGCCACCAGAACCGGCGGCCAAAACCATGCCTTCGGAGAGACCGAAACGCATTTTACGCGGTGCTAAATTGGCGACCATGACGGTCAAACGTCCTTCTAAATCTTCCGGCTTGTAAGCGGACTTGATTCCAGCAAAGACATTTTTGCTGACTCCATCCAGATTCAGGGTCAGTTGCAGCAGTTTGTCTGCGCCTTTGACGTGCTCGGCTTTATCGATGCGGGCGATGCGCAGATCCAGTTTGGCAAAATCCTCAAAGCTGATCTCTGGCGCGAGTGGTTCTTTGTCCAGTTCGGTTTCGATTTTTTTGGGTTGACTGGCCTGTGTCAGGGCGTGTTCTTGAGCCAATTCGGTTTGCGTCTGTTCTAACATGGCTGCGACTTTCTCTTTGTCGATGCGGGTCATCAAGGGTTTAAATTTATTGATCTGATGATTCAGCAGCGGGGTACTGAGATCTGTCCAGTTGAGCGGCTCGATATTGAGGAAGGTTTCGGCTTTTGCTGCCAATATCGGCAGCACCGGCTTGAGATAACCGATCAGGACTCGGAACAGATTGATGCCCATGCTACAGACGTCGTGTACTTGTTGGTCGAGAGTCTCGTTTTTGGCCATGATCCACGGTTTTTTCTCGTCGATGTACTGATTGGCTCGATCTGCCAGCGCCATGATGTCGCGCATCGCCTTGCCAAATTCACGTCGTTCGTAAAGTTCGGCCAGTTTAGGAGCTGCGGCGTTAAAGTCGGCCAGCAGCTCAGGGTTGTTGATACGGTCGCAGAGCTGGTTTTGGTGGCGTTTTTTGATAAAACCGGCGCAGCGGCTGGCGATGTTAACCAGTTTCCCCACCAGATCGGAGTTGATCCGTTGGGCGAAATCCTCCAAATTGAGGTCGATGTCGTCGATGCCGGAGTTGAGTTTGGCGGCAAAATAGTAACGCAGATATTCGGGGTTGAGGTGATCCAAATAGGTGCGCGCTTTGATAAAGGTGCCGCGTGATTTAGACATCTTTTTGCCATCGACGGTCAAAAAGCCGTGACAGAAAACCGCGTTGGGTTTACGAAAGCCCGCTCCTTCCAGCATCGCAGGCCAGAAGAGGGTGTGGAAATAGGCGATGTCTTTGCCGATAAAGTGATACAGCTCCACTTTACTATCGGGCTTCCAAAACTCTTGGTAATCAAGGTCGTTGTTGTCGCAGTAGTGTTTGCAGCTGGCGATGTAACCGATGGGAGCATCCAGCCAGACGTAGAAATACTTGCCTGGCGCATCGGGGATCTCAAACCCCCAGTAGGGAGCATCGCGGGAGATGTCCCACTCTTGTAGCCCAGCTTCAAACCATTCTTGCAGTTTGTTGGCGATCTCAGGTTGCATGTGCTCACCTTGAGTCCACTCTTTCAGCATCGGTTCAAAATCCGCCAGTTTGAAAAAGTAGTGCTCGGATTCACGTTCTACTGGAGTCGTGCCGCTGATCACCGATAGGGCATTTTTCAGTTCGGCAGGGCTGTAGGTGGCTCCACAGGCTTCACAAGAGTCGCCGTACTGATCCGCCGCCCCGCATTTGGGGCAGTTGCCTTTGACAAACCGGTCGGGCAAAAACATGCCCGCTTCTGCGTCGTAGGCCTGTTTGATGGTGCGCCGATTGATGTGGCCGCCGTCGCGCAGTCGAGTGTAGATCTGACTGGCAAGAAAACGATTCTCTTCCGAGTGGGTGCTGTGATAGTTGTCGAATTCAATATGAAAATCTGCAAAATCTGCCTCGTGCTCTTCCCGAACCTGTTGGATCAGCTCTTCGGGGGAGATTTTTTGCTGTTGAGCACGCAACATAATCGGTGTGCCGTGAGCGTCATCGGCACAGAGATAGGTGCAATCATGGCCGCGCATCTTTTGAAAACGAACCCAGATGTCCGTCTGCAGGTATTCCACCAAGTGACCGAGATGGATGGAGCCGTTGGCGTAGGGCAGGGCGCTGGTAACTAAGATTTTACGGGGTGTGTGTGTCATAACAGTCCGGTGCTTATTTAACGACCTTCAGAGTGGGGCGTTTGCTGGGCGGCGGTGTGGGTGGTTCGGGCTCATCGTTGTTTCCTTTGCCGCTTAATACAACCGATGAATCTTCTTGGGCAAACATCATTCCTTGGCCGTTCTCTTTGGCGTAGATGGCCATGACCGATTCGATAGGCAAGAAGACGTTCATGGGTTGACCGGAAAAGCGCGCGTTAAAGCTGATGCTCTCATTGCCCAGCACCAAATTGGTGGTGGCTGAGGTACTGATATTGAGTACGATTTTCTGATTTTCCACAAATTGTTGTGGCACCACCACGCTCTGATCGGAGGTGTCGATCAGCAGGTGTGGGGTGAGGCCATTATCGATAACCCAATCAAACAAGGCGCGAATCAGATAGGGGCAGTTGGAGGTCATGGTTTCTAGCGCCACTCTTTTTCCACTTCGCTGAGGCTGTTTTGCACCCCCTCACGAGCAAAGAGGCGCTGCATATAGATTTGTAGGTCGGGTGCGGTGTTGGGTACCTCAATGCCGTAAAGCGGCAGACGCCAGAGCAGTGGAGCCAGACTGGCATCGACTAAGGTAAAGTCATCGCTAAGGAAAAACGCTTTGAGGGCAAAAATATCGTTGGAGGCGATCAGCTCTTCGGTTAAACGCTGGCGAGCCACATCAACACGAGCAGAATCACCGCTTTCCAGCTCGGCTACCAGACTGTACCAATCGTTCTCGATCCGGAACAGAGAGAGGCGAGTATGGGCGCGCGAGACAGGATCAACGGGCATCAATGGTGGATGAGGGAAGCGTTCATCTAAGTATTCAATAATAACCCGTGAATCGTATAAAACCAGTTCACGATCCACCAAGGTGGGTACGGAGCTATAGGGGTTAATGTCGAGTAGATCTTCCGGTTTGTTGTCTGGATCTACGTCCAGAATATCCACCGTAATATCCTTTTCGGCAAGTACAATGCGCACACGATGGCTGTGTAAACAGTCGGGTACAGAAAACAGCATCATCACAGATCGACGATTGGCAATTGATGACATAGCCAAGACTCCATTTATTTCTTTAAAGATAAAATAACAAAAATGCATCCCCAAGAGCTTAGCTCCAGCGGTGCTTAGCTCCAGCGGTGCTTAGCTCCAGCGGTGCGCGAGTCTAACAGAAAAACAACTAGTGGATGTCTTTCCAGTATTCCTTCTTCATCAAGTAAGCGAGGATGGTGAAGACCACTAGGAACAAAATAACCCAAATGCCCATGCTTTCGCGCTGTTGACGGTTGGGTTCTGCAACATAAGTAAGAAAATTCACCAAGTCACGTACGACGGTGTTGTACTCCGCTTTGTTTAGGCTGCCCTTTGAACTCAGCTCCAGATGAGAGAGCTGCTTTTCACCGCCCTCTTTCTGAGCTGCTTTATAGATGGGTTTTTGCCAGCCTTGCAGTTCCCACAAAACATGTGGCATGCCAACGTTTTTGAACAGTGAGTTGTTCACTCCCATAGGGCGTGAATCATCCAGATAAAAACTGCGCAGGTAGGTGTAGATCCAGTCTGGGCTACGTGAGCGGGCAACCAGACTCAAGTCAGGCGGTACCACCCCAAAGGCGGCTTTGGCGTATTTATCTGACATGTTGATGGTCATCAACGAACCCACCTTGGAGGGTGCGCCATCTTCATCGGTGGTGAAAATCAGATTGTCTTCCACCTGAATGTCGCTCAAACCTAAGTCACTGGCCATACGGCTGTAACGTTGGTATTTGGTTGAGTGGCAACCCATGCAGTAGTTGACGAAATATTTCGCGCCCCGTTGCAATGAGGCTTTGTCGCTTGGATCAATATTGGCTTCGTCCAAGTGAACGGCGCTGCCGGAGGCCATGCTGGTCAGCGGCATGAGTGCGAGCAAAAATGCTAGAACAAATTTTTTCATTAGTTTGTCACCCTCTCTGGAACGGGTTTGGTCTTTTCATTTTTGCTGATTAGAAACAGCATTAAGAAGAAACCAAAGTAGAGTACGCTAAAAATCTGTGAAAACAGGGTCAATGTTGGGGTTGAAGGCTGCATTCCTAACCAACCCAAAGCGACAAAGCTGATCACAAAGACGCTCAAGTTCAGTTTATAGCCCAATGAACGGTAACGGATGGAACGTACACCGTTACGATCCAGCCAAGGCAAAACAAACAGAATGACAATGGAGGCGCCCATGGCAATGACGCCAAACAGTTTATCAGGCACGGCGCGCAAAATGGCGTAGAAGGGGGTGAAGTACCAAACCGGTGCAATGTGCTCAGGGGTTTTTAGTGGATCCGCTGGAACGAAGTTGGCGTGCTCTAAAAAGTAACCACCCATTTCCGGTGCCCAGAAAATCACCGCGCTGAAGAGGATTAAAAAGATGCCTACGCCGACCAAATCTTTGACCGAGTAGTAGGGGTGGAAGGGAATGCCGTCTAAGGGGATGCCATTTTCATCTTTGTTTTTCTTGATCTCGACACCGTCGGGATTATTGGAACCGACCTCATGCAGAGCGAGAATGTGCGCCACTACCAGGCCGATCAGAATCAGCGGTACGGCAATCACATGGAAGGCAAAGAAGCGATTCAAGGTGGCGTCGGAGATGACGTAATCACCGCGAATCCACAATGCCAGCGGTTCACCCACATAGGGAATGGCACTGAACAGGGAGATGATCACCTGAGCGCCCCAGTAGGACATTTGCCCCCAAGGCAGCAGATAACCCATAAAGGCTTCGGCCATCAAGGCAACGTAGAGCAGCATGCCGAAGATCCAGATCAACTCACGGGGTTTTTTGTAGGAGCCGTACATAATGCCACGGAACATGTGCAGGTAGATCACCACAAAAAACATCGAAGCACCGGTGGAGTGCATGTAGCGAATCAGCCAGCCCCACTCCACATCCCGCATGATGTATTCGACTGAAGCAAACGCCAGCGCGCCGTCGGGTTTGTAGTTCATGGTCAAAAAGATGCCGGTGACAATCTGTAACACCAATACCAGCAACGCTAAAGAACCAAAGAAGTACCAGAAGTTAAAGTTCTTCGGGGCGTAATATTTGGAGAGATGCTCTTCCCACATTTTGGTGGCAGGAAAACGAGCATCGACCCAGCTCATAAAACCGTTTGTCTTGCTCATTATGCAACACCTCCATCATCACCGATCAAGATAAAGTTTTCGCTCAGGTATTTGTGTGGCGGTACCACCAAATTGGTTGGAGCAGGAACACTTTTATAGACACGACCGGCCAGGTCAAAACGGGAGCCGTGACAAGGGCAGGTAAAACCGCCTTTCCAGTCAGGGCCTAAATCGGCGGGTGCCACTTCGGGACGGAAGGTGGGGGAGCAACCCAAATGGGTGCAGATGCCAACCATGATCATAAATTCAGGTTTGATCGAACGTACCGCGTTGTGGGCGTATTCAGGTTGTTGACTGACTGTGTCTGAGGCAGGGTCGCGCAGACGATCATCTAGGCTGGACAGTGCCGCCAGAGTTTCTTCGGTGCGTCGCACAATCCAGACGGGTTTACCGCGCCATTCGATGGTTAACAGTTGTCCTGGTTCCAGCTTGCTCAGATCGGCTTCAACCGGTGCTCCGGCTGCACGAGCGCGGGCGCTGGGCAACATGGAGGATACAAACGGAACCGCCACAGCTGCCGCTCCAGCAGCCCCGACCACACTGGTCGCGGCTGTTAGAAAGCGACGTCTGCTTTTATCTACGCCTTCAGTAGACATTGATTCTCTCCCACAAT
>CAZTQX010000001.1:88038-116655 GCA_964615985.1 uncultured Gammaproteobacteria bacterium
AAGCGACGTCTGCTTTTATCTACGCCTTCAGTAGACATTGATTCTCTCCCACAATTAAAGAATTTCTTTTTAAGCTAAAATTAACAGTGAAATTAGACTGGGTTATCAATATCAATAAATTGATGCTCCAGAGAATATTGTTCTGCTAGATGTGTGCCCAGAGCGTGTATGCCAAAACGTTCGGTGGCGTGATGACCCGCAGCAAAATAGTGAATGCCGCACTCTTGGGCGATGTGTGTGGTCTGCTCAGAGATCTCTCCGCTCAGATAAGCATCGACACCCAGCTCCAGTGCTTGGCTGATAAATCCTTGGGCTGCACCGGAACACCACGCCAACGTTTTGATCGTGTGATTCCCGGCTTTGATCAACAGCGGCGGGCGTTGCAAGGTGTGTTCTAGCTGTTTGGCGAAATTGTCTGCTGAGAGCGCTGTCGGCAGTTCTCCCACCCAGAGCAGGTCGCGTGTGCCGCCCGCAGAAAACCGCTGTTTTACCGTAATGCCTAATTGTTGTGCCAGTTGGGCGTTGTTGCCCAGAGTGGGGTGGGCATCCAAGGGCAGATGGTAGGCGGCCAAATTCAAGTCGGCGGTTAACAACGTTTTTAGACGCCGCTTTTTCATGCCGATGACTTGTGCGTCTTCGCCTTTCCAGAAAAAACCGTGGTGTACCAACAGCAGATCGGCGTCGGCTGCGATGGCCGCTTCGATCAATGCTTGGTTGGCGGTGACACCGGTGACCACTTTTTTGATCTGATCTGTGCCTTCAACCTGCAAGCCATTGGGGGCGTAATCTTGAAACTCATCTTGAGCAAGAAGTTTATTAAGATAGGCAATCAGTTCGTTACGTTGCAAGATGGATTCCAAACTTAAACAGTGTGAATGGATATTTTAATTCTTAGCATCACGCCAAAAAAAGGCCATAATACACCTTAATTTGCACTTTATTAGGAATTTCAATGCCAAATCGTCCCTTTTTCGCCTTTATCTTGCAAGCCACGGCATTGGGTTTGCTGGTGGCGTTGGCGCTTTTTCTGTTTCTGCCGCCACAACATTATCAGGTGGAAATGATACAAGCGGCACCCAGTCGTGAGGTTATTGGTTCGCCCCAAGAGGTGTTAGAGCCGTATTCCTATCGAACCGCAGTGCAAAAAGCCTCCCCCTCGGTGGTGAATATTTACACCACCAAGCGGATTCAAGATCCGCCCCAATATCGTAACCCTCTGCTGCAAAAATTTTTTGGTGAAGAGAAAAAATCCCACTTGGAGCGCAGTTTGGGTTCAGGAGTGGTGATCAGCTCTCAGGGTTACATCGTCACCAACAATCACGTCATTCAAAATGCCAGTGACATTTTGGTGATGTTTCATGACGGTGATCCGCAAACAGCGAGTCTGGTTGGCAGTGATCCCGAGACGGATTTGGCACTACTAAAAGTTTCGCAACAGGGTATTCCGGCGATTACGTTCGCTGCGGCTGAGACTCTGTTTGTGGGCGATGTGGTGTTGGCCATCGGCAACCCTTTTGGGGTTGGTCAAACAGTGACTCAAGGCATCGTCAGTGCCACGGGGCGGGATCGTCTTGGTCTGAGTACCTTTGAGGATTTTATTCAGACCGATGCGGCGATTAATCCAGGTAATTCTGGTGGTGCTTTGATCAACCCCAAAGGCGAATTGGTGGGCATCAATACCGCTATTTTTTCTCGCTCTGGTGGCTCGCAAGGGATCGGTTTTGCTATTCCAGCACCGTTGGTGCAGAGCGTGTTGACCCAGATTATCGAACATGGAGAGGTGGTACGAGGTTGGTTGGGAGTGGCGGCACAGGATCTCTCTTTGAAAATGCAGAAAACACTGCGCCTGCAAAGTGGGGTTTTGTTGACCGGTATTTATCGCAATGGCCCCGCTTATCGGGCGGGCCTGGAGGCGGGTGACATTATTATCCAGCTCAATGGCGAGCCAGTGGTGGATGTTTATACCTTGCTGGAGTCCACCTCAATATTGACCCCAGGAGAAGAGGTACAGATTCACGGGGTGCGTGGCAGAACGCCTTTCAAGGCGCGGGCGACGCTGGTACAGCGACCGCTCACTTCTTTGACGCAGTGAAACGTTCTATCTGAGTTTGAATGCCTTTGGCATCCAGGCCGTAGTCGCTCAGAAGCTGATCATGTGCGCCGTGTTCACTGAATTGATCGGGCAGGCCAAGATTTAAAATCGGTATTTGAATGCCTTGGCTGAGCAGGTATTCATTGATGCCACTGCCCGCGCCCCCGGCGATGGCGTTCTCTTCAAGCGTCACCAGCAGTTGATGTTCGCCAGCCAGAGTGATGAGCATTTTTTCGTCCAAGGGCTTAACGAACCGCATGTTGATCACAGTGGCATCCAGCGCCTCTCCAGCGTCCAGCGCGGGGGGCAACATACTGCCAAAGGCGAGCAGTGCGATTTTTTTGCCTTGGCGACGGGGTTCGGCTTTGCCCAGCGGGATTAAGTTCATCTCGGTTTGGATCTCTACCTCTGGGCCGGAGCCACGGGGATAACGCACCGCTGCGGGGCCGTCGTGTTGATAACCGGTGTAGAGCATCTGCCGACACTCGTTGGCATCACTGGCGGCCATAATCACCAAGTTGGGCAGGCAGCGCATAAAGGAGAGATCAAAACTTCCCGCATGAGTAGGGCCATCCGCACCCACTAAGCCCGCTCGGTCGATGGCAAACAGCACGGACAGGTTTTGCAATACCACGTCGTGAATCAGTTGATCGTAAGCGCGTTGCAAAAAGGTTGAGTAGATCGCCACCACCGGTTTCAAGCCTTCGCAGGCGAAACCGGCGGCCAAGGTGACGGCGTGCTGTTCGGCGATGGCCACATCAAAATAGCGCTCAGGGTATTGCTTGGAAAACTCAACCAGACCGGAGCCTTCGCTCATGGCGGGGGTGATGCCCACCAGTTTTTTATCTTTGGCGGCCATGTCACAGAGCCATTGGCTAAAAACGGCGGTGTAATTGGGGTTGCTGGTTGGTGCGCTGGCTTTTTGCCCAACAGCAGGATCAAACGGCGAGACACCGTGATAACTGCACGGGTTCTCTTCGGCATGGCGATAGCCTTTGCCTTTTTTGGTGATCAGGTGCAGCAGGCGTGGGCCTTTGAGTTTTTTCAGGTTCTCAAATATGCGAATAAGATTGGGCAGGTCGTGACCATCGACGGGGCCGAAGTAATGAAAGCCGAGTTCTTCGAACAGTGTTCCAGGTACCACCATGCCTTTCATGTGCTCTTCCCAGCGCCGTGCAAACTCAATCATTGGTTTGGCGAGTACTTTTTTGCCGCCCTCTTTGACCCCGGAATAGGCTTTGCTGGAGAGAATACGTGCCAGATATTGACTCAGAGCGCCAACGTTTTTGGAGATCGACATTTCGTTGTCGTTGAGAATCACCAGCAGATCGGGGTGATCCAGATGACCGGCGTGATTGAGTGCTTCGAAAGCCATACCTGCGGTCATGGCACCGTCACCGATAATGGCAATGCTTTTACGGTCTTCGCCTTTGATGGCAGAGGCCAGAGCCATTCCCAGCGCCGCACTGATGGAGGTGCTGGAGTGGCCAACACCAAAACTGTCGTAGTCGCTTTCCGAGCGTTTAGGGAAACCTGCCAGGCCGCCTTGTTGGCGCATCGTCGGCATCTGTTCGCGTCGTCCGGTGAGGACTTTGTGTGGGTAACTTTGATGCCCCACATCCCAAACCAATCGATCCCGTGGCGTGTCGTAGACCTTGTGCAGGGCGATGGTGAGTTCAATGGTGCCCAAACCAGCGGCGAGATGGCCGCCGGTTTTGGAGACCGATTCAATTAAAAACTCACGCAGCTCTTGAGCCAACGTGATGAGTTCGGCGGTCGAAAGTGTGCGCAACTCTTCTGGGGAGTTGGTGTGCTTCAGCAGTGGGTAGTGATTCGGTTGGGGCATGAAATAACGACGATTGAGAATAATCGAAGGATTATGGAGGCCTGTTAGTGGCTATGCAAGCCTTGATTAGGGTGCTGGTTTGGTGATCTGAATGGTTGTTTAGATTTGTGTTAAAACCGGCGTTGCAGAATGTAATCGGCCAGAGAGCGTAAGGTTTGAAAATTGCCCGTTAGCCCCTCAAGGCTTTGCAAGGCACGTTGGTGAACCTGTTTTGCATGATGTTGCGCGCCAGCCAGCCCCAGCAGAGCGGGGTAGGTGGGTTTGTCGCTGGCGATATCGGAGCCTTGTGGTTTGCCGAGGGTTTGAGTATCGCTGGTGACATCCAAAATATCATCGACGATCTGAAAGGTGAGGCCGATGGCGGCGGCATAGTAATCCAATTGTTCTAAGGTCTGTTGATCGATGTGAGGCGAGGCGAGCGCCCCCAGACGAACGGCGGCACGAATCAGAGCGCCGGTTTTTTTACGGTGCATTGCTTCTAAGTCGTTCTGATTGAGAAAGTTGCCCGCCGCTTGCAGGTCGATGGCCTGTCCGCCCACCATTCCCTCAGAACCACTGGCCTGTGCCAAAGCCTGCATCATTTGCAAGCGTTGGTGGGCGTTCAAGGTGCTGTTTTTCTCATCGGCAAGCAGCTCAAAAGCCAGTGCTTGCAGGGCATCGCCGACCAAAATGGCGGTCGCTTCATCGAATTGCTTGTGGCAGGTGGGTTGGCCACGGCGCAGGTCATCGTCGTCCATTGCCGGTAGATCGTCGTGAACCAGTGAGTAGGCGTGAATCAGCTCCAAAGCAGAGGCGGGTGCATCTAGAGTTTTAATGTCCACTCCCAAAGCAACCCCAGTGGCGTAGGTGAGCGTAGGGCGAATGCGCTTGCCGCCACCCATGACCACGTAGTGCATTGCGTGATGCAGACGTTGTGGTTGGGTGTCGTTACTGGGCAGAAAACGCCGCAGGGCCTGGTCGCTCTGTTGTTGATACTGCTTCAGTTGCTGCTGGAAGTCGGTCACGGCTCAGTCGTCGTTGTTGAAGGGCTGTGTTTCGGCTTGTGGATCTTGTTGTAGCAAAATGGCCACTTTCTGTTCGCTTTGGCTTAACTGGTTTTGACACTGGCGTGCCAGTTGAATGCCACGTTCAAATTCATTCATCGAATCATCGAGAGGCAGCTCTCCCTGCTCCAGTCGTTCAACCAACTGTTCAAGTTCTTCTAAACCTTGCTCAAAGTTACGCGGTGGATTTTTTTTCGCCATTGCTGCTACTCCATGTGATCGCCAGTGGCGCAACGGTACCTGAGAGCGGCCAACGGATCAATTTAATAACTCGATGGCATCAGAGAGGCGACTCACGGGGTGCAGGGTCAGGCCTTTGATTGGTTTGCGGGGTTTGTTCGCCTTGGGAATAATGGCCTGAGTAAAACCGTGTTTGGCCGCTTCTCGCAGGCGTTCTTCGCCGTTGGGCACCGGACGGATTTCACCCGCTAGACCCACCTCGCCAAAGGCGATCAGCTTGGCATCCACCGGACGATCTCGAAACGAGGAGAGCACCGCCAGCAGCACCGGCAGATCGGCGGCGGTTTCGCTGATACGTACCCCACCGACCACATTTACAAACACATCCTGATCGTACATGGTGATGCCGCCGTGACGGTGCAAGGTGGCCAGCAGCATGGCGAGACGATTCTGTTCCAGACCGATGGTGACCCGACGTGGGTTGCCGTGGCTCTCGTCCACCAGCACTTGAGTTTCCACCAGCAGTGGGCGAGTGCCTTCACGGGTGACCATAATGACGCTGCCCGCCACCGGTTGATCGTGGCGGGAGAGAAAGATGGCGGAGGGGTTGTTGACCGCATTTAGACCTTTGTCGCTCATGGCGAACACGCCCAACTCATTGACCGCGCCAAAGCGGTTTTTGATTGCTCGCACCACGCGGTAACGACTGCCGCTGTCGCCCTCAAAATAAAGCACCGTATCCACCATGTGCTCCAAGACTCTGGGGCCGGCCAGTGTGCCTTCTTTGGTGACGTGGCCGACCAGAAACAGCGAGGTGTCGCTCTGTTTGGCAAAGCGTACCAATCGAGCGGCGCTTTCGCGGATCTGTGCCACCGAACCGGGAGCGCTCTGGAGTTGATCGGTAAAGACGGTCTGAATGGAGTCCACCACCATCACATGAGGTTTTTCCTTCTGGGCGGCGGCGATGATCTGTTCAACGCAGGTTTCGGTCAGCAGGCGCAAGCCCGCTTCGGGCAGCCCCAGTCGTCGCGCGCGCAGGGTGACTTGTTGCAAGGATTCTTCGCCGGTGATGTAAAGGGTGTTGAGTTTGTGGCTGAGGGCGGCCAAGGCTTGTAATAGCAGCGTCGATTTGCCGATGCCAGGATCACCACCCAGTAGCACCACCGAGCCGTGAACCAGACCGCCACCAAGCACCCGATCCAGCTCGCCGATGCCGCTGCTGGTGCGCGGCTCTGCTTGCAGTGCCACGTCGCTCATGGAGAGGATTTTGGAGGCTCCGGCGTAACCTTGAAAACGGCTGCGACTGCTTTTGTTGCTGCTGCTGGGAGCGGGTGGTGGGGCAAGGGTCTCTTCGAGGCTGTTCCACTGCTGGCAGTCGGGGCATTGGCCATTCCACTTGTGGCTGATGGCTCCGCACTCGCGGCACTGGTAGTGTGCTTTTGTTTTGGCCATTTAGGCGGCGTTCTTGTTGAGCGGTTGTTTGGTTTTGATTTTGGGGTGGATGCGCACCGAACGCACCACATTGCCTTTGGTCTGAATGATCTCTACTGGATGGGACTCCAGCAGCAGGGTGGTGCCAGTCTGCGGAATGATCTCCAGATACTCCAGTAGCAGGCCGTTGAGGGTTTTCGGACCGTCGGTGGGCAGTGTCCAGTTCAGTTGGCGGTTGATTTCGCGCAACGGGGTGCTGCCATTGGCGATGTAACTGCCATCCCCTTGCGGGTGTAGGTGCGGGCTGAGGGTTTGGCGGTCGGTGGTGAATTTGCCGACGATCTCTTCCAAAATATCTTCCAGAGTCACCAGTCCGAGGATGTCTCCGTATTCGTCCACCACCAAGCCAATGCGGCGCTTGTTTTGCTGAAAAGAGATCAACTGCTGGGTGAGGGGGGTCTCTTCAGGGATGTAAAAAGGATCTCTAATGCGGGATTCCAATGTTTCACGATTGATCTCGTTGCGCAGATGCAGGCCACCCAGTTTGCGCAGATTGAGAAACCCGACCACCCCTTCGAGGTTTTCACGGTAGACCAACAGGCGGCTGCGGGGGCTGTGGCTCACTTGGTTTAGGATCTCATCCCAACTGTCGTCAAGATCAATGCCTAAAATTTCATTGCGTGGCACCATCACGTCGTTGACGGTGATGTTCTCCATGTCGAGGATGTTCAGCAACATGGCGCGATGGCGTTTGGGGATCAGGCTGCCCGCTTCGTTAACCACGGTGCGCAGCTCTTCACGGCTGAGGTTTTCATTGCGATTTTTATCTACCCGCACGCCGATCAACTTCAGCAGGCCGTTGGCCAGCGTGTTGACCACCCAAACTAAGGGGCGAGCGATGCGCATCAGTGGGGTGTAGACGTAGGCAGCGATAAAGGCGATGCGTTCAGGATGCAGGGCGGCCAAGGTTTTCGGTGCAACTTCGGCGAAAATCAGCACCACCAGGGTCAACAGACCGGCGGCGATGGCGATGCTGGACTCGCCCCACTGACGTAAAGCAATCAGGGTGGTGAGCATGGAGGCGAGGATGTTGACGAAGTTGTTGCCCAACAGAATCAGACCGATGAGGCGATCAGGGCGTTGCAACAGGGCATCCACCCGCATCGCGCCTTTGTGGCCTTTTTTGGCCATGTGACGCAGGCGATAACGGTTTATGGTCATCAAGGCGGTTTCGGAACCGGAGAAAAAACCAGAGAGGATGATCAGCAGAGCCAAAATCGAAAACAGGACTCCAAGGGGGATGTCGTTCACAGCAGAACCTTCAATTGATGATTAACTCTTGTACCAATTTGCTGCCAAAGTAGGCCAGCATCAGCAGAGACGCGGCACTGAGAGTCCAGCGTACCGCCAGTTTGCCACGCCAACCTGACAAACGCCGCCCAATGAGCAGGGTGGCAAACATGCCCCAAGCAAAGAGGGAGAGTATGGTCTTATGCACAATGTGTTGGGCAAACATGTCTTGCAGATAGAGAAAACCGCTCAGCAGGGAGAAGCTGAGCAGGACAAAACCGATGCCAATCATCTGAAACAGAATCGCTTCCATTAAATAGAGCGGTGGCAGAGCGCGGATAAAACCACCTGGGTGATGGTTGTGCAGGTTGCGATTTTGCAGCGAGAACAGCAGCGCTTGCAGCGCCGCCAAACTGAGCATGCTGTAGGCCAGCACCGAAACCAAAATGTGGATCTGGATGCCTTCGGGGAGCTGTTTTAGAGCCGCGCCATGATCATCAAAGATCAGGCTGAACAGCACCGCCAGTGCCGTTAGTGGCAACAAGCCGATGCCGAGGTTTTCCACCGGTTGTTTGATGGAGAGCATCAGCATCAGAGCCACAATGATCCAACTGAAAAGCGACAAGGCACTGAAAAAACTCAGTTGCAGGCCTGCGGCTCCAATCATATTTTGATAGAGGTGCAATGCGTGCAGCAGCAGTGCCAATAAGGCAGGCAGCAGCAACGGCAGTTTGTTGTTCTGTTGCCGCTGCCAGAGGCGCAGTGCCAGCAAGATAGCGGAGAGGGTGTACAAAAATGTTGTGGAAACGCCCACCACCACGGTATTCATTGTGATATTGCTCGATTTGTTAGGTTTTTAAGTCTATCTGTAAGCTGTGCATAATGACATAGGCGCGGCTGAGCTTGAAGCCCTTAAACTGTTTTATCCGTTGAAAAAGTTCCGTATCTCGTTTTGCTTTTGTGACCGAGTTCACATTGAGGAAGTTGGCTCTGCTAGTAGGGAATCAGAGATTTATGCTAGCATTCCCTGATTACAGGCGTGATTCTCTGGCGAAAAAAACGGTATGAATTTACGAGTTTTAGGTTGCAGTGGCGGTATTGGCGAAGGGCTTCGTACCACGTCTTTTTTGGTGGATGACGATATTCTTATTGACGCCGGTACTGGGGTGGGGGATCTGCGTCTGGATGAGATGCGCCTGCTGCGGCATGTGTTTCTCACCCATTCCCACCTTGATCACATTATGTCTCTGCCGCCGTTGGTGGATACGCTGTTTGAAGATTTGGCAACTCAATCCCTATTGGTTTATTCCCAATACGTGACGCTTGAAGCGTTAAAAACACACATTTTTAACTGGTCTATTTGGCCCGACTTTACTATTTTGCCCAGTAAAGAGCAGCCGGTGATGCGTTATCGTCCGCAGACGTTGGGGGAGGTGGTGCAGTTGGGTGAGCGTCAAATGGATATGATTGAAGTGAATCATGTCATTCCTGGCGTGGCTTATTACATCAGTGATGGCGAACATGCTCTCTGTTTTTCCGGTGATACCACCAGTAACGATACCCTTTGGACGGCTCTGAATGAGAAACCGCATCTGGATCTGCTCTTGATTGAGTGCGGCTTTCCTGAGGCTAATCGAGATCTGGCCTTGTTGGCGTATCATTACTGCCCCAGCTTGTTGGCGGCGGATCTGCGCAAGCTCAAACATCGACCTAAAATTGCTATTTCGCATTTTAAACCCGGTGCTGAAGAACAGACCATGAATGAATTACATGCGTTGCTGCCCGAATTTGATCTCTTTCCGCTGAAAACCGGCGATACTTTCCAGTTATAATCCCCCCTTTCTGACTTGCGTTAGGCGAGTCACCTCATCTCTTAAAGTGATACTGCTATGTTTGATAATTTAACGGAACGTCTTGGCCAGACGTTGGATCGGTTGCGTGGTCAGGGTCGATTGACCGACGACAACATCAAAGAGAGCCTGCGCGATGTGCGCATGGCGCTGCTGGAAGCGGATGTGGCGCTGCCGGTGGTGAAGACTTTTATCGGCAAAGTCAAAGAGCGGGCGGTGGGGCAAGAGGTGATCAAAAGCCTCTCGCCTGGTCAGGCGTTTGTCAAAATTGTGCATGATGAGCTGGTTAGCGTCATGGGCGAGAGCTGCGAAGAGCTGAACCTGCAAGCGCAGCCGCCGGTGGTGATTTTGATGGCCGGTCTGCAAGGGGCGGGTAAAACCACCACCGTGGCCAAGCTGGCGCGGCATCTAAAAGAGCGCCACAAGAAAAAGGTTTTGGTCACCAGTTGCGATGTCTATCGTCCCGCCGCCATCGAGCAGCTCAAGACCTTGGCGGCTGAAGTTGAGGTGGACTTCCATGACAGTAATATTAAGCAGAAACCGCACAAAATCGCTAAGGAAGCATTAAAAGCAGCTAAAAAGCAGTTGGTGGATGTGCTGATTGTGGATACCGCCGGTCGTCTGCACATTGATGATGCCATGATGGGCGAGATCCGTGATCTGCATAAGGTCTTGCAGCCCACGGAGACGTTGTTCGTGGTGGACAGCATGACCGGTCAAGATGCCGCCAACACCGCCAAAGCCTTTAACGAAGCGTTGCCGTTGACGGGGGTGGTGCTGACCAAAACCGACGGTGATGCGCGTGGTGGCGCGGCGCTGTCGGTGCGTGAGATCACCGGCAAACCGATTAAGTTTATGGGTGTGGGTGAAAAAACCACCGCCCTTGAGCCGTTTCACCCCGACCGTTTGGCCTCGCGTATTTTGGGTATGGGCGACGTGCTTTCTTTGGTCGAAGAGGCTCAGGAGAACGTTGATCATGTGCAAGCGGCTAAGCTGGCGAAGAAAATCAGTAAGGGGCGCGGCTTTGATCTGAACGATCTGCGTGATCAGATGTTGCAGATGGAGAAGATGGGCGGCATTTCGTCGTTGATGAATAAGATGCCAGGGATGGGCAAGCTGCCCGCCAATGTGCGTGAGCAGATGAGCGGGGGTGCGGCGGGTAAGGAGGTCAATCGCATGGTGGCGATCATCAACTCCATGACTCAGCAAGAGCGCCGTCATCCAGGGATTATCAAAGGTTCGCGTAAGCGTCGTATCGCCGCCGGTTCTGGGGTGCAGGTGCAGGAAGTGAATAAGCTGATGAAGCAGTACGCGCAGATGAGCAAGATGATGAAAAAAGTTTCCAAAGGCGGTGGCATGGCCAAAATGATGCGCAGTATGAAAGGTCAGATGCCACCTGGAATGGGTTTTTAAGTGATGATTAAGGTGGGTTTAGGATGAACAAGAACAACGAAGTGGATGCCAACAGCAGCGCCATCTGGAAAAACCATGTGACCTTGCCGGACACGCCAGCGGGTTTTACCCTCAGAACCACTTGCCCAACCAATCCCGATGGGGTTGAGGTGATGTTGGAGCAGTGGGAGGCGGGCAGTGCAGAGCCTCCGCACTCACATCCGGGTGATGATATGACCGTGGTGATTGAAGGCAAAATGGCGATTCAGTTTTTTACTTCTGAGGATGGTGACCTGGTGGCCGATGGTGAGCCGTTGATTTTAAAGCAAGGTGAGACGGGGTACATCAAAGCGGGTCGCATTCACGATGCGAAATACCTTGAAGCGTGCAAGCTGGTTTATGTTCATGATCGGGCGTTTGGGTTTGTTGCTGCGGGTCTCTGAAATTTAAATTTACTGATTTAACTCAGCGGATAACTATCCTGACACATGCCAAAAACAGTCTTTATTATCCCTTCACTAGAACTGGCCAGTGAGTCGTTGCTTGAGCTGTTGGCTTTTGAATCTCAGTGGACGTTGCCACAGCGTCTGCGTTTGCCGGTTTTGTGGCAGCAGACTTGATTGCTGAGATGGAAAAATGATTTGAGAGTGCATCGGGAATTAGGGATAGGTGTTTGCTGATGGCACCCAGTTTTTGATAAGCCTGACTCAGGTCAAAGGATAATCTTTATTGCATGGTAGCGTATTGGTTCGTACTCTCACAGGGAAAAAGCCGATGCCAGAGCTGTTCACATTTGATTCTGATTTGATCCAGCGTTATGACCGAGCTGGACCTCGTTACACCTCTTATCCTTCGGCGGTGCAGTTCCACGATGACTTTTCCTCAGAGGATTATCTTGAACTGGCGCGCTTGAGTAACGAAGATCTTTTGCCGCGCGCGCTTTCGCTCTATTTCCATATTCCTTTTTGCGACACCATCTGTTACTACTGCGGTTGTAACAAAGTGGTGACCAAAGATCGTTCTAAGGCCGCTCCTTATCTGCAACGAATCAGCAAAGAGATCGCGATGCAGGGGGCGTTGTTTGACCGTGACCGCGTGGTGGAACAGCTCCATTGGGGTGGTGGAACACCGACCTTTCTCAGTCACGATGAGATGCGCGAATTGATGCGGGTGACCCGCAAGCATTTTACTCTGCGTGATGATGATGGCGGCGAGTACTCCATTGAGATTGATCCGCGTGAGATTCATTCCGAGAGCGTCGCTTTGTTACGGGGGTTGGGTTTTAATCGTATGAGCTTGGGGGTGCAGGATTTTGATCCCAAAGTACAGCGAGCGGTGAACCGCATTCAACCGGAGTCGATTACTCGAACTGTGTTGGAGGCGGCGCGCAGTGAGGGCTTTAAGTCGATCAGTATGGATCTGATCTACGGCTTGCCACTACAGACGCTGGAGAGTTTTTCCGCGACTTTGGATCGAGTGATTGAACTCTCTCCTGATCGCCTCTCTATCTTTAACTACGCCCATCTGCCACACCTGTTTAAACCGCAACGACGGATTAATGTTGAGGATTTGCCGACACCGGCGGAGAAGTTGGCCATTTTGCAGATGAGTTTGGATCGTTTGACGGCGGCGGGTTATCTCTATATTGGTATGGATCATTTTGCTAAGCCCGATGATGAGTTGGCACAGGCGCAGCGTGATGGGGTGCTGTATCGTAATTTTCAGGGGTATTCGACTCATGCGGAGTGCGACTTAATTGGTTTGGGGCCCAGTTCGATTGGCTCGGTTTATAACAGTTACTCGCAGAATGTGCGTGATCTGGAGGGTTATTATGCTCAGATTGATGCAGGGAAACAGCCGATTTTTCGAGGCTATGAACTGGAGCCGGACGATTTGCTGCGCAGTGAGATTATCACACAGATAATCTGCCATTTTTCTCTTGACAGTAGGGTGGTGGAGCAGAAATGGGGAATTAAATTTGAATGTTATTTTCAAGAGGAGTTGGTTCTATTGGAGGCGATGGAGCGAGATGGTTTGCTTTCTTGGCAAGGTGGGCAACTTGAGGTGAAACCCCAAGGTCGTCTATTGGTGCGTAACATCTGTCAGGTGTTTGATCGTTATAACCACCCTGATTTGGCAGAGAGCAGCCGTTTCTCTCGCCTTATTTAGTTTGTTGGTTACAGATGCTGATACGGGTTTTGAGTTGCTCAAGATCCAGAAGCTGAATATTACGATGTTGTACCGTGATGAGTTCTTCGGCTTGAAAGCGTTTTAGTAGTCGGCTGATGGTCTCCACTGCCAAGCCGAGATAGTTGCCGATGTCATGGCGCGACATGCTCAGATTGAAATTGTGGGCAGAAAAACCGCGCTGTTGGAAGCGCGAGGAGAGGGTGAGTAGAAACGTGAGCAGTCGTTCTTCGGCATTTTTTTTGCCGAGCAACAACATCATATCCTGATCTTGACCGATTTTACGCCCAATTAAGCGTTGGATTTGGTGGTGCAGTGCCGGTATTTGAGCGCAGATCTGTTCCAAGTGACTAAAAGGAAGTTGACAGAGGTGGGTGTCTGTTAGAGCGATGGCCGTACAGGTGTGTCGGTTGTTTTCCAGTGCATCGAGACCGATTAAATCCCCAGGCAGATGAAAGCCGAGTATCTGCTCATCGCCGGTTTCACTGGGCAGTACGGTTTTAATGCATCCGGAGCGGATGGCGTAGAGTGAATTGAGTGTGGTTCCGGATTCAAACAGACGGTCTTTGCGACGCAGAGGTTGGAGGAGCTGGCGCTGTTGCAGCAGTTTATCCAGCTGCTGAAGTTCCGCTGTGTTTAGACCCAGTGGCAGGCAGAGGTCAGAGAGGTTGCAGTTGGAGCAGGAGATGCTCTGTTTTTTCAATGGAGCGTTGGTGGTTAATTTGGCCATGATTTTTTGACTATCCTCTGAAATTCATATTCTTATTTGAACAATATTACCGCAAGAGATCAATGGTACATCGCCGCAGTGCTCCCCTGCGGTGCCTTGCTGTCCTCAAAAGGTACGCCAATGGCGGCGATGTTATTTGCCAAGTGCTAATGGTCAGTCCCGAAATTGAGCTACGCACTCATTTCGTGCTAGAATTCGCGCCTTGATTTATCCCTCTCTCTGTTCAGGATAGCCCCTTTCAATGGTCGATTACACGCAAGAGATCTTACCGGTCAATCTCGAAGATGAGATGAAGCAGTCCTATTTGGACTACGCCATGAGCGTCATTATTGGCCGCGCCCTGCCTGATGTGCGCGACGGCTTGAAGCCGGTGCATCGGCGCGCACTTTATGCCATGAGTGTGTTGGGCAACGATTGGAACAAGTCGTATAAAAAGTCCGCTCGTGTGGTCGGTGACGTGATTGGTAAATACCATCCGCACGGTGATTCAGCGGTCTACGACACCATCGTGCGTATGGCTCAGCCTTTTTCTTTGCGTTACATGCTGGTGGACGGTCAGGGTAACTTTGGTTCTGTGGACGGTGACGCTCCGGCGGCGATGCGTTACACCGAAGTGCGTATGGCGCGCATTGCCCATGAGCTGATGGCGGATCTGGACAAAGAGACGGTTGATTTTGTCCCCAACTACGACGGCAGCGAGAGCGAACCGGCGGTCTTTCCAACCCGTTTGCCGAACCTGTTGATCAACGGTTCCACTGGCATCGCGGTGGGGATGGCGACCAACATTCCACCCCACAACCTCAACGAAGTAGTTACGGCCTGTATTGCCCTGATTGACGATCCTGAGCTGGACATTGCCGGTCTGATGCAGCATCTGCCGGGACCTGATTTCCCCACCTCTGGCATTATCAACGGTGCGCGTGGCATTCGTGAAGCCTACAACACCGGTCGAGGGCGCATTCATGTGCGTGCCAAGGCGGAGATTGAGACCGATAAAAGAGGCCGTGACAGCATCATCGTCACCGAGCTGCCGTATCAGGTCAATAAAGCCCGTCTGCTGGAGAAAATCGCCGAACTGGTGAAAGACAAAAAGCTGGAGGGGATCTCCGGTCTGCGGGATGAATCTGATAAAGACGGCATGCGGATGGTGGTGGAGCTGAAGCGGGGTGAGATAGCGGATGTCATCCTTAACAACCTCTATCAGCAGACCCGTATGCAGTCGGTCTTCGGCATCAATATGGTGGCTTTGATCGACGGTGAACCCCGTCTATTGAACTTGAAACAGATTTTGGATGCCTTTATTCGTCATCGTCGTGAAGTGGTGACGCGCCGGACTATTTTTGATCTGCGCAAAGCCCGTGAACGTACCCATGCGCTGGAAGGGCTGGCGATTGCACTGGCCAATATTGATCCAGTGATCAAGTTGATCAAGGAAGCGCCTAACCCCGCGACCGCCAAAGAGCGCCTATTGGCGGCTCACTGGCCGTTGGGGCTGGTGGCGGATATGTTGCAGCGCTCTGGGGCAGAGGCTTCGCGGCCTGAGCATTTGGCTGCTGAATTCGGTCTGCAAGAGAGTGGCGATTATCGTCTCTCGTCCGTGCAAGTACAGGCCATTTTGGATCTGCGTTTGCACCGTTTGACCGGCTTGGAACAGAATAAAATCCTGCAAGAGTACAACGAACTGCTGGCAAAAATTGCCGATCTGCTGGATATTCTGCGCAGCCCTGAACGGCTGATGCAGGTGATTCGTGATGAGCTGGAGCAGGTGTTGGAGCAGTTTGGTGACGAGCGTCGTACCCAGATTTTGATCAACCACTCCGATTTGACCGTGGAAGATCTGATCTCGGAAGAGGATGTGGTGGTGACTCTCTCTCATGCCGGTTACGCCAAGGCTCAGCCGTTGTCCGATTACGCCACTCAGCGCCGTGGTGGTCGTGGTAAATCCGCCACGCGCATGAAAGACGAAGATTTTATCGACAAACTCTTTATTGCCAGCACCCACGACACCATGCTCTGTTTCTCCAGTCTGGGCAAAGTCTACTGGAAGAAGGTTTATGAGTTGCCACTGGCCAGTCGTGGTTCTCGTGGTCGTCCCATTGTCAATCTGCTGCCGCTGGAGAAAGAGGAGCGTATTAATGCCATTTTGGCGGTGCGTGAGTTCTCCGAAGATCAATTCATCTTTATGGCTACCCGCAACGGCGTGGTGAAAAAGACCCCCCTGTCGCACTTCTCCCGTCCGCGCAGCAACGGCATTATCGCCCTTGATCTGCGTGAGGGGGATCAGCTCATTGGGGTGGATCTCACCGACGGCGACAAGGATGTGATGTTGTTCTCCAGTGGGGGCAAAGCCATTCGCTTCAAAGAAGAAGCGGTGCGGCCAATGGGTCGTACCGCTGCCGGTGTGCGTGGTATCCGTCTTGGTGATGGGCAGCAGGTGATCTCCTTGATTGTGGTCAATGAGGGTGAAATTCTCACCGTGACCGAGAACGGTTACGGCAAACGCAGTCCTGTGGATGAGTACCGTCTCATCGGTCGTGGTGGTCAAGGGGTGGTCTCCATTCAGACCTCTGAGCGCAACGGTGCAGTGGTGGGCGCGATTCAGGTGCTGGAGGAGGATGAGATTATGTTGATTTCCGATCACGGCACCTTGGTGCGCACCGCCATTAACGAAGTTCGCAGCATGGGGCGCAACACTCAAGGTGTGCGTCTGATTCGCCTCTCGGAAGGTGAGCTGTTGGCGGAAGTTGAGCGGGTGGTGAAAGAGGAGGGCGATGAGTCTGAATCGGACAGTGCGGCTACCACCGAAGCCAGTCCAGAAGAGTAACAACCCTTTTTTATCCACCCTCTCTGGAGGGTGATCACTTTGTATTCGTTTTGAGGACAAAAATCGCTATGTCACGACTCTTTAACTTTAGTGCGGGTCCCGCTGCACTGCCCAGTGAAGTATTGCAACAGGCCAGTGATGAAATGCTGGATTGGCAAGGCAGTGGCATGTCGGTGATGGAGATGAGTCACCGTGGTAAAGCGTACATCTCCATTGCCGAACAGGCGGAGGCGGATCTGCGCGAGTTGATGGCGATTCCCGATAACTACAAAGTGCTGTTTTTACAGGGCGGTGCTTCGAGCCAGTTCGCCATGGTGCCGATGAATCTGCTGCGTGGCAAAGGCAAAGCGGACTATTTCAATACCGGTCAGTGGTCGAAAAAAGCCATTAAAGAGGCGAGCCGCTACTGCAAAGTCAACATCGTCGCCTCCAGTGAGGATGACAAGTTTGCCAATGTGCCAGAGGCCAGCGAATGGAACTTCAGCGACGATGCGGCCTACATTCACTACACCCCCAATGAGACCATCGGTGGTGTGGAGTTCGACAGCATTCCCCATAACGGCGATGTGCCGGTGGTGGCGGATATGTCCTCCACCATTTTGTCGCGTCCCATTGATGTCAGTCAATTTGGTCTGATCTACGCCGGAGCGCAGAAGAACATCGGCCCGGCGGGTTTGACCATCGTCATTGTGCGTGACGATCTGATCGGTCAGACCATCGCCGGTACGCCGAGCATGTACGACTATAAAAACCACGCCGACAACGGCTCCATGTCCAATACCCCAGCCACTTACGGTTGGTACTTGGCGGGGCTGGTCTTTAAGTGGCTCAAAGCTCAGGGTGGTTTAGTGGAGAGAGCCAAAATCAATCAGCGCAAAGCGGCCAAACTCTACGCGGCGATTGATAATTCCTCCTTCTACGCCAACCCCGTGACGCCAAAATATCGCTCTTGGATGAATGTACCCTTTACCTTGGCCGATGCTGAGTTGGACGGCGCGTTCTTGAAAGGAGCAGCGGATGCGGGGCTGGTGACGCTCAAAGGTCATCGTTCTGTGGGTGGTATGCGCGCCAGTATCTACAACGCCATGCCGGAAGCCGGTGTGGATGCACTGGTGGCTTACATGGCCGATTTCGAAGCGCGTAACGCATAAAAACGAGGGTTCCGTTTATGTTCAAAATACTGACGCTGAACAACATCTCTGCCCGTGGGCTGGATCGTCTGCCCCGCGATGCTTACGAGGTGGCTTCGGAAATTCAAAACCCCGATGCTATTTTACTGCGTTCACATAAAATGCACGATATGGCCATTCCCGCGCCGTTGCTGGCCGTAGGGCGTGCCGGTGCAGGGGTCAACAACATTCCGTTGGATAAGATGAATGCAGCGGGCATTGCAGTCTTTAACGCCCCCGGTGCCAATGCCAATGCGGTTAAAGAGTTGGTGGTGGCGGGGATGTTGATCGCCTGTCGTAACCTCTGCCAAGCCTCTCTCTATACCGCCAACCTAGCAGGCAGTGATGCCGAGTTGGGCAAGCAGGTGGAAGCGGGCAAGAAAAAGTTTGTCGGTTTTGAATTGCCAGGGCGCACCTTAGGAGTGATCGGTCTTGGTGCCATTGGAGTCAAAGTGGCCAACGTGGCTCACGCGCTGGGGATGAAGGTGATCGGTTTTGATCCCGGCATCACGGTCAAGAGCGCTTGGCAGTTGGATGCCGAAGTGGAGCAGGCGGCCAGCGTTGATGATCTGCTCAGCAAGGTTGATTTTGTCTCTTTCCATGTGCCGCTGATTGAGGCCACGCGTAATTTGATCAACAGCGAACGTCTGGCGATGATGAAAGAGGGCGTGGTGATTATGAACTTTGCTCGCGAGGGCATTGTGAATGACGAGGCGGTGTTGGCTGCCTTGCAGAGTGGCAAAGTCCACGCTTTTGTCACCGATTTCCCCTCCAATTTGCTGCAAGGTAAAACAGGCGTGGTGGCGCTGCCGCATCTGGGTGCGTCCACCGTGGAGGCCGAAGACAACTGTGCCATGATGGTGGCGGATCAGATCAAAGATTATTTAGAGAACGGCAATGTCAGCAACTCGGTTAATTTCCCTGAGGTGAAGATGCCGCGTTCCAGCGAGCATCGTTTGGCGGTGGTGAACGCCAATGTGCCGGACATGGTGGGGCAGATCTCCCATCGGTTGGGCAAAGTGGGGATCAATATTCAGCGCATGGTGAATGAGTCACGCAACGATCTGGCCTACACCTTGGTGGATCTGGACGGTGCGCTGCCCGCTGAAGCCTTGGCTGAGATTATGGCCATTGACGGTGTGCTCAGAGCCAGAAGCCTCTAAACGGAAAATTGGCATGAGTGAAAAAAGCCTATTGCAGTTGCGCGATGAGATTGATGGCATCGACCGCCAGATCCATGAGCTGCTGAATCGCCGTGCTGATTGCGCCCAGCAGGTGGCGGTGGCCAAACGCCGTGATGATGCCACTGCGCTCTTTTATCGTCCTGAACGTGAAGCGCAGGTGTTGCGAGCGCTGGCGGAGCGTAATTGTGGGCCGCTGGCAGACAACACCGTGGCACGGCTGTTCCGCGAGATTATGTCCGCTTGCCTGGCGCTGGAGCAACCGATGACGGTGGCTTATCTGGGGCCGGAGGGCACCTTTACCCAAGCGGCGGTGGTGAAGCAGTTTGGTCATGCGGTGGCCAGCCGACCGTTGGCAGAGATCCACGAGGTTTTTCGTGAAGTGGAGTCGGGGCGAGCGGCTTACGGTCTGGTGCCGGTGGAGAACTCCATCGGTGGCATGGTGACGCACACTTTGGATCTGTTTGTGAACTCAAGCCTGCACGTCTGTGGCGAGGTGGTGATTCGCATTCACCAGCAGTTGCTCAGTCGAGCCGATCAGCTCAGCGAGATCAAACGCATCTACTCTCATCAGCAGTCGTTGATGCAGTGCCGCGACTGGCTCAATCACAATCTGCCCAAGGTGGAGCGCATTGAGGTGAGCAGCAACGCCGAGGCGGCCAAGCTAGCGGCTGCCGAAACCGGCAGTGCGGCGATTGCCAGCGAAAGCGCCGCTGAGCTGTACGAGCTGCCCATTGTGAAAGCCAATATCGAAGACAACGACGACAACAGCACGCGCTTTTTGGTCATTGGTGATCATCAAGTGCCTGCCAGTGGCAAGGATAAAACCTCACTGCTGGTCTCCACTGCTGACCGACCTGGGGCGCTGTTTGAGCTGTTGCAACCGCTGGCCAAGGCCGGTTTGAGCATGAGTCGCATTGAGTCACGTCCCAGTGGCGATGGCCTTTGGAAGTACCTCTTCTTTATTGATCTACAGGGGCATCCTGAGGATGAGGCGGTGCAGCCGGTGCTGGCGCAGTTGCAGTCAGAGGCGGCGCTGTTTCGGATTTTGGGTGGTTACCCGCAAGCGGTGCTCTGACAATGGATATTAAAGCGCTGGTTTGCGATGGCATCGCCCATCTCTCGCCCTATTTGCCGGGCAAACCCATCGAGACTTTGCAGCGTGAGTTGGGGCTGGCGAACATCATTAAATTGGCCTCCAATGAGAATCCGTTGGGCGCGTCTCCCTTGGGACAGCAGGCGGCCAGTGCCGCCCTCAAAGAGCTGCACCGTTACCCCGATGGCTCTGGGTTTTTGCTGCGAGCCGCCTTGGCAGAGAAATTTAACCTGCAAGCCGAACAGATTACCTTGGGCAACGGCTCCAACGATGTTTTGGATCTGATTGCGCGCTGTTTTTTAACCCTCGATTCCAATGCGGTTTTCTCCGAACAAGCCTTTGCCATCTATCCCATTGTCACTCAAGCGGTGGGCGCTAAAGCACGGATCGCCAAAGCTTATCCTGCCGATCACGCAATGGCTTACGGTCATGATCTGGCTGCGCTGGCAGCACAGGTTGATGAACAGACGCGCTTGATCTTTATTGCCAACCCGAATAACCCCACCGGTACGTGGTTTGAGCGGCTGGCGCTGCGCGACTTTTTGCGCTCAGTGCCAGAGCGGGTGCTGGTGGTGTTGGATGAGGCTTACACCGAATACGTGGCCGACGAGATTGACTTCCCCGATGGAGCGGTGCTGTTAGCAGAGTTTCCCAATCTGATCGTCACCCGCACCTTCTCTAAAATTTACGGTCTGGCGGGGCTGCGTTGCGGTTATGCGCTCTCTTCGCCTGAGATTGCCGATTATCTGAATCGAGTGCGCCAGCCGTTTAATGTCAACAGTGTTGCTTTGGCGGCCGCCACAGCGGCGCTGACCGACGACGAGTTTGTCGCTCGTAGTGCGGCGGCCAATCGCGCCGGTTTAAGCCAGCTCAACGAAGGGTTGGCGGAGCTGGGGGTGCAGGTGATCCCTTCGGTGGCCAATTTTGTCACGGTCGATCTGGGGTGTGAAGCGGCGGCGGTTTTTGATGCGCTGCTGAAAAAAGGCGTGATCGTGCGACCGGTGGCCAACTACGGTCTGCCCAACCATCTGCGCATCAGCGTCGGTCTGCCGGAAGAGAATGAACGTTGCTTGAGGGCCTTGGCTGAGGTGCTGGCGTGATTGAACGCATTGCCATTATCGGCGTGGGTCTGATCGGTGGTTCGTTTGCGCTGGCGTTGAAGGCCAACGGTTTTCAGGGCGAAATTGTTGGCGGAGGACGCTCGGCGCAACGGCTGCAAACCGCGCTGGATCTGGGCGTGATCGACCGTTTTGAAACGGATCTGGCCAACGCAGTGCGCGGTGCTGATCTGGTGTTGCTGGCGGTGCCGATGGGGGCGATGCGCGAGACGTTATTGGCGATGCAGGCCGGTTTGAGTGCTGCGACCATCATCACCGATGCGGGCAGCGTTAAGGGCAGTTTTGTTAGCGATGTGCGCGGCGTGTTGTCGGACTGCTCGCGGGTGGTGCCTGGTCATCCCATCGCTGGTACGGAAAACAGTGGCGTGGAGGCGGCCTTTGCGACGTTGTATCAAGGGCGCAGAGTTATTTTGACCCCTCTTGAGGAGAGCGATGCCAGCGCCGTTGCTGCGGTGCAAGCACTGTGGCAGCAGACGGGGGCAGAGGTGGAGTGTTTGAGTGTCGAACACCACGACCGTGTTTTGGCCGCCACCAGCCATCTGCCGCACATGCTGGCGTTTGCTTTGGTGGATACGCTGCTGGAGTTGCAGGAGCGCGAGGAAATTTTTCGTTATGCGGCGGGCGGTTTTCGGGATTTTAGTCGCATCGCTTCCAGTGATCCACGCATGTGGCGTGATATTGCCTTGGCCAATCGTGAGTCGTTGTTGGCGGTGTTGGCAGGCTTTCAGGAGAATCTGGGTCAGTTGAGTGAGGCCATTCAGATGCAGGATGGCGAGGCGCTGGAGGCGTTGTTTCAGCGTGCGAAAACCGGTCGGGATGGTTTTTGCGGTTAAATCGGTGGATAACATCGGTCAATTATTGAATTTCGGTGGGTGGTGTTTTGGCACCACCCCTTTTTTTATCTGCTGTTTAAATAAAGGTCCAAAACGATGTCTGGATCAAATCTGCGTTATCAGTTGCAGCCGGGAGGCAAACTCACCGGTGAGCTGCGTGTGCCGGGGGATAAATCCATCTCCCATCGTTCGATTATGTTGGGTTCTCTGGCCACAGGTACGACCCATGTCAGCGGTTTTTTGGAGGGCGAAGACAGCCTCAATACCTTGCGCGTGTTTCAAGCGATGGGGGTCAAAATTGACGGCCCAGAGCAGGGCAACGTGGTCATTGAGGGTGTGGGTCTGCACGGTCTGAATGCGCCTCAAGCGCCGCTCAATGTGGGCAATTCCGGTACCTCCATGCGGCTGTTGTCCGGTCTGTTGGCAGCGCAAAAATTTGCCTGCGAGCTGGTGGGGGATGCCTCTTTGAGCAAACGCCCCATGCGCCGCGTCACCGACCCGTTGGCGCTGATGGGCGCTGAGATTGAGACCGCTGAAAACGGTACGCCGCCGTTGCAACTCAAGGGTGGGGCGAAATTGCAGGGCATTGAGTATGAGATGCCGATGGCCAGCGCGCAGGTGAAATCCTGCTTGTTGTTGGCGGGTCTTTATGCCGACGGCGAGACGGTGGTGCTGGAACCGGCTCCCACTCGTGACCACAGTGAGCGCATGTTGCAAGGCTTCGGTTATCCGGTGCAGGTTGAGGGCAACCGTGTTGCCTTGCGTGGCGGTGGTGAGCTGACTGCCACAGAGATTGATGTGCCTGCGGACATCTCTTCGGCGGCCTTTTTCTTGGTGGCGGCCAGCATTGCCGAGGGTTCGGATTTGACCTTGCGTCATGTGGGGGTGAATCCCACTCGTACCGGCATTATTGATATTCTCAAACTGATGGGAGCGGACATTCAGCTGCAAAATGAGCGTCTGGTGGGGGGCGAGCCGGTGGCGGATCTGCGCGTGCGCAGTGCGCCGTTGACAGGTATTGATATTCCCCGTCAGTTGGTGCCGCTGGCCATTGATGAGTTTCCGGTGCTGTTTGTGGCCGCTGCTTGCGCCAAAGGGCGCACCGTTTTAACCGGTGCCGAAGAGCTGCGGGTTAAAGAGAGCGACCGCATTCAGGTGATGGCGGACGGTCTGCAAACCTTGGGCATTGATGCTCTGCCCACCTCCGATGGCATGATCATCGAAGGTGGGCGTTTGACTTCAGGCACGGTGAATTCTGAAGGTGACCACCGTATTGCGATGGCCTTTGCGGTGGCCGCCTTGCGCTCGCAAGGTTCGATTAACATCGACGATTGCGACAATGTGAATACCTCGTTTCCTAACTTTGTCGGTCTGGCTGGCAAGGTGGGTCTCTATGTGCGGGAGCGTCAATTATGAGCATTGCAGTGATTACGATTGATGGCCCCAGCGGTTCTGGCAAGGGCAGCATTGCCCAGCGCGTGGCGAAGCATTTGGGTTATCACTTGCTGGACAGCGGGGCGTTGTATCGTCTGACCGCGCTTTCGGCCAGCAAGCATTCGGTGGCCATGAGCGATGAGCCACGTCTGGCGCAGTTGGCCGCCGAGCTGGATGTGCAGTTTGTTGCCCAAGCCGAGGGTGAGGCCAAGGTGATGCTGGCAGGCGAAGAGGTGACGCTGGATATTCGCAGCGAGAAATGCGGCATGAACGCCTCTAAAATTGCCGCTTTGTCCTCGGTGCGCGCCGCTCTTTTGCAGCGCCAACGTGATTTTTGCCAAGCACCTGGGCTGGTGGCCGATGGCCGTGATATGGGCAGCGTGGTTTTTCCTGAAGCGGTTTTAAAGGTTTTTTTAACCGCTTCAGCACGAGAACGGGGCAATCGGCGTTTTTTACAGTTGAAGGCGCGTGGAATTGATGTTAGTTTGCGCGGCTTGATTAAGGACATTGAAGAGCGTGATGCGCGAGACATTAACCGCGCCGTTGCTCCTCTCAGACCGGCTGACGATGCCATTTTGCTCGATTCCACCTCCATGTCCATTGACGCGGTGGAAGCAAAACTGTTGTCGTTACTGGAGTCCAGCAATCATTAGCAACGCAATGGCCGGAGTGCCGGTTGCGTTATTTTTCATAACCGTACGGCTTGACAAGGATGTTGTTCAAGTTCGTATCGCTTAGTTCATCTCAAGGTTAATACTTAAATGTCTGAAAGTTTTGCGGATCTCTTCGAAGAAAGTTTAGCGACAACCCAAATGAAACCGGGTTCCATCCTCATGGGTACCGTGGTCGAAATCAATCAAGATTTTGTCATGGTCAGTGCCGGTCTGAAATCAGAGGGTGTCATTCCTCTGGATCAGTTCATGAGCGAAAAGGGTGAATTGGAAGTTGCCGTTGGTGACGAGGTGGAAGTGGCACTGGATTCCGTTGAAGACGGTTTCGGTGAGACTCGCCTCTCGCGTGAAAAAGCCAAACGTGCTCGTGCTTGGACTGTGCTTGAAGAGGCGCAAGAGTCAGACGAAATCATCAAAGGTATGATCACCGGTAAAGTCAAAGGTGGCTTCACCGTTGAGATCAACGACATTCGTGCTTTCTTGCCAGGTTCCTTGGTGGATGTTCGCCCTGTGCGCGACACCGCTTACTTGGAAGGCAAGGAGCTGGACTTCAAGGTCATTAAACTGGATCGTCGTCGCAACAACGTGGTGGTTTCACGTCGTGCCGTGGTCGAGTCTGAGTTCAGTCAAGAGCGTGAAGAGCTGCTGAAAAATCTGCAAGAAGGTCAAGACGTCAAAGGCATCGTCAAGAACCTCACCGATTACGGTGCGTTCTTGGATCTGGGCGGCATCGACGGTCTGTTGCACATCACCGACATGGCTTGGAAACGGGTCAAGCATCCTTCTGAAGTGGTTGAAGTGGGTGATGAAGTCAACGTTAAAGTCCTCAAGTTCGACCGCGAGCGCAACCGCGTTTCTCTCGGCCTGAAACAACTGGGCGAAGATCCTTGGGTCGAAATCAGCCGCCGTTACCCTGTGGGCAGCCGCCTGTTCGGTAAGGTCACCAACATCGCCGACTACGGTTGCTTTGTTGAGATCGAAGAGGGTGTTGAAGGTCTGGTTCACGTTTCCGAAATGGATTGGACCAACCGCAACGTCAATCCTTCTAAAGTGGTGCAGTTGGGTGACGAGTCTGAAGTGGTCATTCTCGACATCGACGAAGAGCGTCGTCGTATCTCCTTGGGCATGAAACAGTGCAAATCCAACCCTTGGGACGACTTTGCGGTTAACAACAGCAAAAATGATCGTGTTTCTGGCAAGATCAAATCCATCACCGATTTCGGTATCTTCATCGGTCTGGAAGGCGGCATCGACGGTCTGATCCATCTCTCTGATCTCTCTTGGAGCGAAACCGGCGAAGAGGCGGTGCATAACTTTAAGAAAGGCGACGAGATCGAAGCGGTTGTGTTGTCCGTTGATCCTGAGCGTGAGCGCATCTCCTTGGGTGTCAAACAGTTGGACAAAGACCCCTTCGCGAACTTTGTTGCTGACAACCCCAAACGCAGCATCGTGACCGGTACCGTGCTTTCTGTTGATGCCAAAGGTGCAACCATTGATCTGGGTGACGGCGTGGAAGGCATGTTGCGCTCCACCGAACTCTCTCGTGACCGTGTTGAAGATGCGCGCAGCATCTTGAACGAAGGTGACGAAGTGGAAGCCAAGTTCATCGGTATCGACCGCAAAAACCGCGTCATCAGCCTCTCTATTAAAGCGAAAGAGAGCGATGAAGAGGCGGAAGTATTGCAGGATTACAGCAACGCCGCTCCTGCGGGCAGCACCACTTTGGGTGACATTCTCAAAGAGCAGATGAGCAAGAAATAATTTTTGCTTAAGTATGAAAGGCACACATGTGCCTTTCATCTGATTTTATAGGGTTAAGCAGTTGTTTCTATTAGCCTTATCAACGAAAGCCGCCCTTGTTTAAGGGCGGCTTTCGTTGTATGGTCTGTCGTTCAGTTTATGATTTTTAGGAAAAAAAACATGACTAAGTCTGAATTGATCGAAATACTGGCAAGAAAGCAGGGTCACCTGCCTCAAAAGGACGTTGAGTTGGCGGTGAAAAGCTTGCTGGAGAAAATGAGCCAAACGCTCTCTGGCGGTGATCGGATTGAAGTTCGTGGCTTCGGCAGTTTTTGCCTGCACTTTCGGCCACCCCGTTCGGGACGTAATCCAAAAACCGGTGAATCAGTGCTGCTCAGTGGTAAATATGTGCCGCATTTTAAGCCGGGCAAAGAGCTGCGTGAGCGGGTCAATAACGGTTTAGATAAGGATTAAACAGATGTTGCGCCTGTTGTGGATCTTGGTGGTGATGGCGTTGTTGGCGCTGGTGGTGGTATTTACGTACTTTAATGCCCTGCCGGTGGAGCTGAGTTATTTGTGGGGTGAGTTGACCATGCCGCTCTCTTTGATTGTGGCGATGGCGTTTGCCCTCGGTTGTATCTTCTGTTATTTCCTCTATCTGCCGTTTTTCTTTCGTCAAAAAGCGGAGATTCGCCGTCTTCAGCGTCTGGATCGTAAAAAAGTTTCATCATGAGCCGTTCCGAGCTTAATCCCCGCGTTATTGTTGCCCTCGATTACCCCGATCCCAAAGCCGCTTTGGCCTGTGTGGCCAAGTTAGATCCAACGCTCTGTCGTTTGAAAGTCGGCAAGGAGCTGTTTACCCGCTCCGGTGCTGCGCTGGTCGAGCAGTTGGTGGGCTTGGGCTACGATCTGTTTCTCGATCTGAAATACCATGACATTCCCAATACCACCGCTGCCGCTTGCCGAGCCGCAGCGGATCTGGGGGTCTGGATGGTGAATGTTCATGCTTTGGGTGGTCGCCGTATGATGATGGCCGCTGCTGAGGCGTTGGACAAGGTACAGCAGCCACCGCTGTTGATTGCGGTGACGGTGCTCACCAGCTTGCAGCAGCAAGATCTTCAGGAGCTGGGTTTGCAGGATTCACCCGCGCAGATGGTGCAGCGTTTGGCGGCTTTGACTAAAGAGAGCGGTCTTGATGGGGTGGTCTGTTCGGCGCAAGAGGCGAGTCTGTTGCGTCGGCAGTGCGGCGATGAGTTTGCTCTGATCACTCCCGGCATTCGTCCCGTGGGTGCTGATGTGGGGGATCAAAAACGGATTATGACTCCGCAAAAAGCCCTGCAAGCGGGCAGTGATTATCTGGTGATTGGTCGCCCGATTACCCAAGCGGCTGATCCTTATCAGGCGTTGTTGGATATTAATGCTTCGCTTTGATGGGTGTGTCCCATTATTGCCTCTTCTTTTCTCATCTTGACTTGTATGCACAAATGGCATACATCTAGATCATGAACTTTGAATGGGATGAAAACAAACGTCAATCCAATCTAAGTAAGCACGGTGTGGACTTTGCGAATGCGGTAGGGGTCTTCTACGATGATATGTCATTGACCCAAAACGATCCCGATCATCATCAAGAGTCGCGTCTGCTAACGCTTGGAATAGATTTTCAGGGAAGGGTTTTATTGGTAGTCAACATTCAGAAGATAGGGGATATTATTCGGATTATCTCCGCTCGTAAGGCAAATAAACGAGAACGAAAACAGTATGAGGGGTAAGGCATGAGAGAGCATTATGACTTTAGCGAAGCCCAACGGGGTGCGGTGGTTCAAACCAATAAGGAACGGATTACCATTCGTCTCGATAGCGAAATAATCGAGTGGTTTAAAGGTCAAGTGGCTGGTGGTGGTAACTATCAATCTTTGATTAATAAAGCGCTTCACAAACACATCCAGAATGCAGAGAATAAAGAGCCGCTAGAGGTGGTGCTTCGCCGCGTTATTCGTGAAGAGATTCGCAAAGCGGGATAAATATTGGATTGCTCTGCTTAAAGCCACAACTGGCGTAACATTCGTTAGCAGATTCGACATTCTCTCTTCCCAGGAATATGATCTCCAAACCTCTCTTTTTTGGAGTCAGCTCTCCATGTCCTCTCAGTTTGATCAAAAAGAACAAAAAATAGACGAATAGACCAACGTCGTTCAGAACGGCACGGGGGATGTTCATATCCATACAACATCCTCTAAACCAGAGCCTCCGCCAGCATTTAAAACACTTTTTATTTCTTTATTTGTCATCGTTGTTGTCCTGCTGGTTGCTTTTGTTTCTCTCTCTTTAAACACAGAAATAAACTCGGTGGCCAGTGGCGATGGAGCTACCAGCATCGTGCATACTGGAAATGGGGGTGTTCATATCTCCACACCAAAATAATAAAAGGCGAAATCAATGGCTGATAACAGATCCAGGGCAAGCGCATATAAAATTATGACTGCCGTCCAAAGATGATTTGGGAACGA
>CAZTQX010000002.1:0-7704 GCA_964615985.1 uncultured Gammaproteobacteria bacterium
TGCTCCAAGACCGGATGGCTCAACGTATCTTTCTTACGCTCCTGATACGCCACCAGATCGGCTTTACCAACCAGCCCATACCGATCACTGAACAGAGGCAAGGTGCGTTCAATACGAATCTCTCCCTCCATGCCACTCTCACCGCTGTCCACCCGCTGATGCGCCAACTGCCCACGCACCGTAAACAGATTATCCGTGAAGGTCTGCTCTTGGTGGATCAACGCACATTGACGCGGACAGTAACTGTAATGCTGTAGCGCCGACAGCATAATTAACCCATCACTAGCGCACATGAACTTTGACCATCATTAGCCGACTTGCCGTTTTAGAGTGACGCTCTCTGGCAGTTCTGTTTCATCCACCTTAACCTCGTAATCAGCAAAACACCTCGGTACTGCAACCCCCGCCTTGCGCGTCACCCTGATGCGCTCAAACAGATCATGCGCATGAGCATTGCCGAGCCGACCCTCGTGTTTAAACAGATACAGCCCACGTGTCGCCATCTCACCTCGGGCAGCGGAACGATCATGCTCAAACATATATTCCAATGATTCCCAAAACAAGCTCAAATCCTCTTCCGAAAAGCCCGTCTGCCCTGCCAATGGGGCGGAGATAAAACCATGAACACGATAGAGGCCATAAGGAACCGTGTGTTTACGTCCCATCGTACGGTTATCACCCTCCTGTTTTTCTGCCTCAGCCTCGGTGGCCACGGCCATGCGAGTAATGGAATGTTCTTGGGAAAAGATCGGATCAATGGAGCGAGCAAACGTAAGTTGTACCGGCCCTCGCACCTGACCGCAATTCACTCCCGTGGACATCACCGCACCGAAGGTACGCACATCGTAGAAGTTTTTACACATCCACTGACGAGCTTCACCTACTTTGTTACCTCCCTTGCGCTTCTTGCCATCAACTTTGAGCAAACCCTCCTCACCAATGGCGATGTAAGCCCGCTCATTTTGCTTATTAAGAATGGCTTTTTCTTTCACATAGATTTCAAAGGGGGGCTGTTCTTCCTTCACCAACCCCACATAGTTACGCACCTTACGCTTGAGGCAGACATCGGTTACCAACCCCAAGCCCGTCTCTGCATCCACACGCGGCAAGTTACCGGCATCGGGATCACCATTGGGGTTGCCATCTTTGACATCAAACAGCAATACAAAGTCGTAACGGTTTTTCAGGCTCATACTTTCTCTCCTTGTTTCTCTTCTGATTTACTGCTGCGTTTCTGAAAAAAGTTCTGACGCTGATGGTAGTAACCAATGGCAAAGCGCCCTTGATCTTCCAACGAAAGATGAGCAGGGAAATCACCAATGCCACCGATAATTTCACCCAACAGACGTTCAAAGTAAACTTCTCTTCGCTGCTCCAATTTGCTCAGATGGTGCTTAGAGAGCTTGATCAGTGTTGGGTAAACCGTCACCGGCGTACTGGAAGCTGAACCATAATAACGATCACGTATCGTGGCGTTGAGTGTCGGATGAGCTTCCTCCTGGATCTTCTCCAGTGCGGCAAACAGCCGCCCCAAACGATAACCAATATTGCTGTTTTTAAGATCAAGAGACACGGTCAGTTGCTCCTCCATATTGGGATTTGAGTGACGAATAGCACGATTAAGGCAACCCTTGATAAGAGCCGCACGAGGATACGTTATTTCCCGCTCAGCACGGATGCGTTGTACTCCAGTGGTCAGCAGCGTGCGGGGGTAAGGTCTGGCCTCCAAAATGGCGCGCAGGGTATCACCCGCCAGATTAGGTGGAATATTCTCAGCTTTTCCTTGAGTTGCTGTGGCCACCAGCAACCGAAACAGCGGCAGGTATTCAAGCTGCTTTTTGCTGTGTTCAATGCACATATCTTCAAAGTGTTGTACAACCTGTTCGGCCAGCTCCCCCACCGTGGTCACCTTCCAAAGACGTACCGCAATACGAGCCGCATTGGGCGCAAGTCCCAACACATAAAAACGAGTCGCGGCATCGTCTTGAGCGTAACGTCCATGATGGACAGACTTGAATAACGCCGTTACTTTTTCACGATTACGATCAGGGTCGTCTTTTTGCGGCTCACCAAAAATATCAACCATCGCCGTTTCCATCTCGCTTGCCTGCTCTGCCCAAAAAACAGTGGAGCTGTCGCCCACCTGCAGACGTTGAGGTGAGCCTTTACGCAACAGGTGATTCAAAGCGGTGGTATAAGCAAATGCAGCGCGCTCACCGACAGGCGCGTTACTGCCCTGCTGCTTATCCCAAGAGCAAAAAGCATCAAGATTAAACGAAATAATATTCGCCCCAGAACTTTGCGCCCCCCAGACCCCCTTGATCACCGGATGCAGGCGGCTGATGCCGCGCTCCTCACCCGTGATCAAACAGATACCCTTGGCGCTGTTATCAGCAGCCGTCTCGGCCAACTGCTCAATGGCCGTTTTTACGTCTCTGCGCTGACAGACGAGTTCGCTCTCTCCAGCAAGCCGGAAGGTGAGATTTGGATTGAGTCGAAGTTCCTTCCATACGGGCAAACGGATCAGCTCACGGCAGGCCAAACTGTCCAAAAAGGCCAGCACGGCTTCCACTCCCACATCTGACCCCATCGTCTCCAGAAGCTGTTCAATACGTTGAACAAAGGCTTCGTGCTGCGCCATAACACGAGCGGGATCCGCTTTTTTTTGGCCCAGTTTCACCTTACGGGGAATACCCAACAGATATTCGGCGTTGTCCCACAACAAGTTGCTGGCGATGCCTGAGGTTTTTTTCACTGCTTGCGGTACAAGAAAAGCCCGCGCCTGTTTTTTGCGACCACTGCCTTCACGAGTATCCTCAATCTGAATCAGATTGCCAGCAGCGTCGATCTCGATGATAAAAGGGAACTCTTTCCATTCGAAGCCAAAGGGAGGCAGCGCATCTTCCAGATCATTTTGCTTGCGCTGGTAATAAGCATAAAGCGATTGCAAAATCATCCCCGCACCTCATCACTTTCCCAAGAGGGGACGACAACCACACCCTCCTCCAACCGAGCATTGAAAAAGCGCGGCGTAGGTGACGCAGGATCACGGTAATCCAGATCGTAGAGCATCCAACCCAATTCGCGGGTTTCGGCAATGGCAGCTGGATCAGAATCGCTGTTCTCCAGCAAGCGAAAATCAGCACTGAATTCACGACAACCGAGATAGGGCTGATTAAAACACTGCCCCTTACGAGCACGACGCTGAAACATCTGTGCGTATTTTTCCAGTTGTTCACTCTTATCCAGCAGCTCCAAACGAGCGTGGAGACGATAACGAACGTCTCGCAAAAACAGTCCCGCACGCTGTTGGCGATCCTCTTCGATAAAGGTACCGAGCTGACCTTTGCCTCTCTTCATTGCGGTTTTAACGTTCCTTGCGGAAATCACGCCACTCAACTCATTACGCCGCAAATTAATCCAACGAATGGGATTAAGTACCTCAATTTGGCTAATGTGCCAGCGAATTTGCGGTTTCCACAAAATGGATTCAAATATGGCACGAGCAGCAGATGGGGTAATCAGATCATAAGAGACCCGTTCCACCTTCATCTCTGGTCGAGTAAAACAAGCAAAATCACCACTGACTTCAAGACAATGAATTGTCATGATCGAACGTTCCTCTTGTTCGGCTTAAACCACCAGATAGGACGCAGATGGCGCGTCAATCTCCAAAGCAACCCCGAGAATGGGATCATAAAGTGCCGTCCCCTTGCATTGCGCCCAAAGCCCAGGAATAACCTCCTCAACTTGAGCCTCTGCCTGAAGCTGACAGAAATGCCATTCCGATACCGTGACACTGTAACGCTGTAACTTTCGCATTAACCGACGACTGGAATCCCCCTTGGAATCCCCCTTTTTTAATTGATTCAACAAGCCATCAATTTCCAGACCTTGCTCATCACAGGAGTAACGTACCAGAATGCTTTGTCCTTGTTCATCAATCAGGCGAAATCGCTGGGCAGCGCTACGAAACTGCACTCGGAGAGCGTCACTCCCCTCTCCCTTGGGCATCAATAAATCTTCAATGCCCTGTTTGTCCAGATCACAATCGGCATAAAACAGCTCAAAAAATCGGGTAAAATTTTCCCTCGCCAAAGGCGCGCTCCTATTCAAAGCCAGAACAGAGATGGTTTTGGCAACGGCTCGACGCATCACCCCAGCTGGAGCTGGTTCAGGAGGTACAAAGACGATCACCTTTCCTTTCTCTGCTAACCGCCCCTCTCGATTGCAGCGACCAGCCGCCTGAGCAATCGAATCAAGTCCCGCAAGAGCACGAAACACAACGGGGAAATCAAGATCAACGCCCGCCTCAACCAATTGTGTGCTGACCACCCGTACCGGCTCAGCCGCAGAGAGCTTGCGCTTTATCTCCCCAATCACTCGGCTGCGATGTTCACCACACATCAGTGCCGAAAGATGAACGGTCTCCGCAGGCAGCAAAGCGTGAAGCTGCCGAGCTTGACGACGGGTATTCACAATCACCAATACCGATTCGTGAGCACCAACAGACTCTGCCATCGCCTGCCATGAACAGCCGACACTCAAATCATCAGGCAATTGAATCTCAACTCGATCCAACTTTTGATAGAGCTGACTGGGATCAGGAATAATCTCTTCAACGCAATCTATGCCTCGCATCCAGCTCTTACCGAAAGTGTCTTTTCGACTTTGTAAAGCGGGCTGAGTCGCGGTGGAAAAGACAACGCTGACACCATAATGCTCCACCAGCAAATTCAAAACGGTCAGAATCGGTTGGAGAAACTCAGGTGGCAACAACTGCGCTTCATCCAACACCACCACACTGTTGACGATGTTGTGCAACTTACGGCAACGGCTGGTTCTTGCGGCAAACAGAGATTCAAAGAACTGCACACTGGTGGTCACGATAATGGGTGCATCCCAATTTTCCGTTGCCAACCTGGAACGAGCACTCTCTCGGTCAGGGTCAAGGCTGCTGTGATGTTCGATCACCGCCTCACCAAAGATGCCGCGAAAGGTGTCGGCAGTCTGCTCAATAATGCTGGTGTAGGGGATGACATGAATCACCCGCCGCTTACGATGGACAATGGCATGATCTAGCGCAAACGCCATTCCAGAAAGTGTCTTACCGCCGCCGGTCGGCACCGTGAGCGAGAAAAACCCTGGTTTATCTTCCGCCTTCTCTCGACAGTGGTGCAAAATATCACTGCGCAGTCGATTGACCGCTGTGTCACTGACCTGCGCCTGCAGCTGGCTCAGATAACCATCAAACGGCTCCCGCAGAGAGGTGAGTGAGCAATAACCCCCACGCTGCCCCGTGCGCTTATCATCCATAAACGCCTCGGTATCAAGAAAGTCGGCATCCACCAGAGCAGAAAAGAGCATCCTCACCCAAAGCGCAAACCCAGCCTTTCCTCCAGGCACCTGAAATTTTGGCGCATCCGCTTGTAGAACCTTCGACGGCAGCCCCCCTTTCAAGGCGTTAGCAAGCAGCTCCTTTTTGGCCAATCGCTCCCGTAACGCACCACCCGTTCCCTCCTCCAGCTTTTCCCAATCCGGTAAGCCTGCATGATGACCTGCAATCAGATAGGCCAGCACCCGACCCAACAGACCCCACTGATCAATGGCATAGATCGCCCCAGCAGTGGAGTGGTCAACCCGCCCTCGAACCACTTCATCTTCAACATGCGCTTGTTGCCGCTCGTAGCCGCTGGCCTGCCGAATGTAGTTTTGAAAATCACCGGAATACTTACCCAGATCATGCCAGCGTCCCGCTGCCGCCGCCCACCCCTCACCCTGAAACGGTGAGGCGAATTCACTGGCTAATTGAGCCACCTCCAACAGATGATCCGAGAGTCTATGCTCAACAAAACAACCCTCTGATGACTCCCTGACATGCGCAATGGGTGTTGTCATATTCACGACTCAATTTTTAAGCAGAAAAGTGTAACATCTCCAGCTCCGCATTATGACCTACTGAAGATTCAGCTTGCTCCAACACGCGCCGACTGATCTCTTCGCTGAGGTAATACTCACCACAATTATCACAAACTTGAGCTGGCACCTCTTTCAACAGCAGCGTCACGGTTACCTTACTTTCACCGGTTTCTCCCGTTTTGCAAATCACGCATTTCATGATTTTTTCTCTTCCTATCTCAGTTATTCCCACTCAATCGTCCCAGGCGGTTTACCCGTAATGTCATAAACCACCCGCGAAATACCCTCAACCTCATTAACAATACGACGACAAACCAGATCCAAAAAATCATAAGGCAGATGCGCCCAGCGCGCGGTCATAAAATCAATCGTCTCCACCGCCCGCAAGGCAATCACATATTGATAACGCCGACCATCGCCGGTCACGCCCACGGATTTCACCGGCAGAAAAACCGTGAACGCTTGTGACACCTTGTGATAAAGATCGTGTTTGTACAGCTCTTCGATAAAGATGTGATCCGCCAACCGCAACAGATCGGCGTACTCTTTTTTCACCTCGCCCAAAATCCGCACTCCCAAACCAGGCCCTGGGAAAGGGTGACGATAAACCATGTCGTAAGGCAGCCCCATTTCCAGCCCGATGCGGCGCACTTCATCCTTAAACAACTCCCGCAACGGCTCCACCAGCTTGAGGGTCATGTTGTCGGGCAGACCGCCGACGTTGTGGTGCGACTTGATCAGATGCGCTTTGCCGGTTTTGGCTCCGGCGGATTCGATCACATCGGGGTAGATGGTGCCTTGCGCCAACCACTTGGCCGAGCTGAGTTTGGTGGCCTCCTCTTCAAAAATCGCCACAAACAGATTGCCGATGATTTTGCGTTTCTTCTCAGGGTCACTTTCACCCGCCAAAGCACCCAAAAAACGCGCCTCGGCATCAACTCGAATCACCTTAACGCCCATGTTTTGCGCAAACATCGCCATCACCGCATCACCCTCTTGGTGACGCAGCAGACCGTTGTCCACAAACACACAGGTGAGCTGATCGCCAATGGCACGGTGCAGCATCGCCGCCACCACCGACGAATCCACGCCGCCCGACAAGCCCAAAATCACCTCATCGCTGCCGACCTTCTCCACCACCCGCGCGATGCCATCTTGAATGATGTTCTCCGCTGTCCAGAGTGATTCACAACCGCAGATCTCATGGGCGAAACGCTGAATAATGCGCTCCCCCTGCTGGGTGTGAGTCACTTCGGGGTGAAATTGCAGCCCGTAAAAACCTCGGCTCTCATCAGCGATACCGGCAATCGGCGCGCTCTCTGTAGAAGCGATCACCTTAAAACCGTCCGGCAGTTCGCTGACTTTATCGCCGTGGCTCATCCAGACATCCAGCAGGCCATGACCCTCTGCATTGACGTGATCTTCGATCTCACGCAGCAGCTCCGAATGCCCTCGCGCCCGCACTTGAGCGTAACCAAACTCGCGTTTATCCGAGCTGGAAACCGTACCGCCCAACTGCTCCGCCATCGTCTGCATCCCGTAGCAGATGCCCAACACCGGCACCCCCAACTCAAACACAATCGGCTCGGCACGAGGCGAGTCTTCCAACGAGACCGACTCCGGCCCACCAGAGAGAATAATGCCGCTGGGTTTGAAGTCGGCAATGGCCTCGCTGCCACAATCGTAGGCGTAAAGTTCACAGTAAACCCCCGCTTCACGCACTCGGCGGGCGATCAGTTGGGTGTACTGGGAACCAAAATCAAGAATAAGCAGGCGCTGCTGATG
>CAZTQX010000002.1:7804-52349 GCA_964615985.1 uncultured Gammaproteobacteria bacterium
CCTTCGATGCCTTCGGGGACGAACTTCTCCACTCCAACGCTTTTATCTTGGAAATAACGATCACTGGAACCTTGCTGCATCGCCCCCAAAGACCCCATGCCACGATAAGATTTATAGGAACGTCCTTGGAACAGCTCCACTTCGCCAGGTGCCTCTTCGGTACCCGCCAACATGCTGCCAATCATGGCCACATGGCCACCGGCGGCCATCGCTTTGGCCAGATCACCGGAGTAACGAATGCCACCATCGGCAATCAGTGGCACACCGGTACCTTCCAGCGCTTCGGCCACATTAGAGACCGCGCTGATCTGCGGCACACCGACACCGGCGACGATGCGGGTGGTGCAAATAGACCCCGGACCGATGCCGACTTTCACCCCATCGGCACCCGCTGCCACCAAATCTCTGGCCGCATCGGCAGTGGCGATGTTGCCGCCGATCACTTGCAGATCAGGGTAGTTTTGTTTCACCCAACTGACCCGATCCAACACCCCTTGGGAGTGACCGTGGGCGGTATCCACCACCACCACGTCCACACCCGCCGCCGCCAGCGCATGAATTCGCTCGTCGGTATCGGCACCGGTTCCCACCGCCGCACCGACGCGCAGACGACCTTCATCGTCTTTACAGGCATTGGGGAAATCAGTGGATTTTTGAATGTCTTTGACCGTAATCATGCCCTTAAGATGGAACGCCTCATCAATCACCAACAATTTTTCAATGCGGTGTTTGTGCAACAACTCGACAATCTCGGCTTTTTTGGCTCCGGCCATCACCGTCACCAGCTTCTCTTTTGGGGTCATCACCGAGGAGACCGGCTCATCCAGACGGGTTTCAAAACGCACATCGCGGTGAGTGACAATCCCCACCAAATTTTTACCCTCCACCACCGGCACACCCGAGAAGTTGTGATAAGCGGTCAGCTCCAGCAACTCACGGATGGTGGTCTCTTTGGAGGTGGTGACGGGATCGGTGATCACACCGCTCTCGAATTTTTTCACCTTGCGGACTTCGTTGGCCTGCTGTTCGGGGGACATGTTCTTATGGATGATGCCAATGCCACCCTCTTGCGCCAAGGCAATCGCCAAACGGGATTCAGTCACGGTATCCATCGCTGCCGAGACCAGCGGAATGTTGAGGCGAATGCCGCGCGTCAGCGGCGCGCCTAGCTTGGCATCAGCAGGCAAAATGGTGGAGTGAGCGGGTTGTAACAGAACGTCGTCAAACGTCAGTGCTTCCTGAAGGATTCGCATGGAAAAGTGGCCCAAAAAGTAGAAGTGGAAAAACAGTCGTGCGGTATTATACAAGGATTGCCCTATAGAGAGAAACAGGGAGAATATTGACGCCCTTAGCCTTCGACCACTACACTCTTGTTATTACACTTGTATGAACACAAGGAGAACATCATGCTAAAAGTCAAAATCACCGCCATCGGCAATTCGGTTGGCATTGTGCTTCCCAAAGAAGCATTGGCGAAATTGAAAGCCAGCAAAGGAGATCAACTCTACTTGGTGGACAGCCCTGGGGGGTTAACCCTCACCCCCTACCAGAAAGATTTCGACACTCAGATGCAAGCAGCAGAAAAAGTAATGAAAAAATATCGCAATGCACTGCACGAACTGGCCAAATGAACGAACCCACTTGGGTCGTGTTCGACGTTGTGATAGCCGTGCATCAAATGCTGTTGGAGGAACATGGTGGTCTGATAGGCATCCGTGATGCGGGACTGCTCGAATCAGCCCTACACCGGCCTCGCCAACAATTCAGTTACAGCAATAAACTATCGCTGTTTGATCTCGCCGCTGCTTACGGTTACGGGCTGGCCAAAAACCACCCTTTCGTTGATGGCAATAAGCGAGTCTCTTTAACCATTTCCGCCCTCTTTTTGGAACTCAATGGAGTGTCGTTCAATGCCCCCGAAGCGGAAGCCGTATTAATCATCGAGCAACTGGCCGCAGGTAAAATAAACGAAGAAACACTCTCTAGCTGGTTTAAAAATTCATCAGCAGCCCTTTCTACCACAACATAAATTATCACCCATGCCCAAAACCAACCCCCTAAACAATCCAACCCCCCTCAGCATCACTCAGCTCAACCGCCAGAGCCGCGATTTATTGGAAGGCCATTTAGGTCACGTTTGGGTCGAGGGCGAGATCTCTAACTTTCTCCGCGCTGCCTCTGGTCACTGTTATTTCAGTCTCAAAGACAGCAAAGCTCAAATCCGCTGTGCGCTTTTCAAAGGCCGCAGTCGTTATCTCAGTTGCCGCCCCAAAAACGGGATGCAAGTGCTGGCGCGGGGCAAAATCAGCCTCTACGAACCTCGGGGGGATTATCAATTTATTGTCGAACAACTGGAAGAAGTGGGCAGCGGTCTGCTGCAACGTAAATTTGAGGCGCTGAAAACCGCCCTGCAAGCAGAAGGATTGTTTGCTGCCGAAAAGAAACAGGCCATTCCTCGTTTTCCGACTCGCCTCGGTGTGATCACCTCCAGCAAAGGGGCTGCGCTGCACGATGTGCTGCACGTTCTAAAACGGCGTTATCCCAGCCTGCCGGTGATCGTCTACCCCTGCGCGGTGCAGGGCAAAACCGCTGCCACAGAGATCGTCACCGCGCTGCAACTGGCTCAACAACGCGCCGAGTGCGACCTACTGTTGCTGGTACGCGGGGGCGGCAGCTTGGAAGATCTTTGGCCCTTTAACGAGGAAATCGTTGCCGAAGCGATTTTTGCCTGTTCACTGCCAATCATCAGCGGCATCGGCCATGAGATCGACTTCACCATCAGCGATTTTGTGGCCGACCTGCGCGCGCCCACGCCCTCCGCTGCCGCCGAGCTGGCCACACCGGATCAACAAGAACTCCAGCAGCAGCTTCAACACCAGAAACAACGCCTGACCCAACTCATCAAACAAAAACAGAGCGACGCTAAAAACCAACTCGACAATCTGCAAAAACGGCTGCACTTACAACACCCCAAACAGCAAATTCAGCGTCAAACGCAGCAGTTGGATCAACTGGAAAGCCGCCTGATTCGCAGCCAAAAACAACGCCTCCAACAACATCAACGCCACCTATTCCAAATCAGCGAACGCCTCAGCAGCCACTCGCCACAAAAAAAGCTCCAGCAGCAGCACCAAACCCTCAACCAACTGCAACAGCGACTGCACAAGGCACAGACAAAACAACTGCAACAGCAGCGGCTAAAGCTGGCGGCGCTGGGGCGCACTCTGAATGCGGTCAGTCCACTGGCCACTTTGGGTCGCGGTTACAGTGTGACTCGCTCACTCGATGGTAAAAACATTATCCACAACAGCAAAACGCTCTCCATTGGAGAGCGCATTGAAACCCAATTTTCACAGGGAACGGTTGTGAGCAAAGTGGAACGTATTGGCTGAGTTTGAAGGCAAACAACCTGTAGGGGCTAACCTTGTGTTAGCCCTTTTTCACAACCAGCAACGGTTACTGTAAGGTGAATTCATCCAAAACCTCACCACTGCGATTGTAACTGCCCACCCGTACCGAATTACCACTGATCACCACATGCACAAACCCCCAACGATCCAACGGAAATTCCGGCTGATCGGTCTTCCCACTGACCTCATTACGTCTGGGATCATCAAACAGCACCGGCTCACCGGTCTGTGGATTGGTGGCGGTGAAATCATGGCCAACACCCGATTCCTTAACCTGCTTATCCCACGCTGCTGTATTCGGAATCGTGGGACTGGTTTCCCGTTGATGATGGTCTTTACCACCGTGACCACTCAAAACGTAAGTCACACCGTTGGTTTGATCAATGGAGCCATCGGCATGACGCACAATGCGCCCCGTTGCAGCATCCACTTTTAACGGCACACTGCGTTGAGAAGCGTGTTCATGACCAAACATCACCATCTTCACCCCGTACTGCTGAAACAGAGGCGAGAGCTTTTTGCGCATATCCACATTTTCTCGTTTATCCGCTGCGTAACCGTGTTTACCCGATGAAAAAATGGAGTGATGGAAAAAGGCGATCTTCCACGGTTTCGTGCTCGCTTGCAGATCAGCCTCCAACCAAGCCAGCATCGCGGGCAAACGCAATACAGCGGGGTCTCTGGGGACAAACTTCTCTGTATCCAACATCACAAAATGGGCGTTACCCACATCAAAACTGTAATAATGTTCCGCATCTTCAGGTGGAATACCTGGCTCTATTGGAAACTCAAACGACTCAGTAAAGCCCAGCGGAATATTGCTGGCCACATTGCCGTACTCGTGATTTCCCAGAGTACCAAAGAAGGGCCGCCGCGAAAGAATGGAAACTTCTGCTGGATCAAGTGAGGCCACATTGGCCTTACCACTCATCAGATCAAAGAAATTAAAATCAAAGGTCTCAGGAGTACCGTCCTCCAGTTTGTGCAACGTCCCATCAATAAAACCGTTGCTGCTGTAGGCCAGATCCCCCACCCCAACGATAAAATCATGGGGATAATAAAAATTACCCGTGGAATCTTTGCGTGACATCTGATCACGCACCCCGCGCGGTTGACTGTAACGTGTGCCACTGTCGCCAATCACCAAAAAGCTGGTTCCATTGGCACTGGTATCCGGCAGGGTCTTAAAGGTCATATCTTTCACCAACAACACATCGTCATGATAAAGGCTGTAGACGTACTGGGTGTCCGCTTGCAGCCCAGAGAGACCAGCTTTTTGATACACGTAACTGCGACTGTTAGCAATGGATTGCGCAATCACGGTGGTAAATTGCGTGTCGCTCAATTTACGATAGGTAATGGTCGCTTTACCTGCATTCTCAGTACCCCAAATCACCTTGATGAGATCTGAGGTATAACCTTGAATATAAGGGTAACGACGCAAAATTGATTTACCGGCTGCGGTGGGCATCTCGGTGGCCAAACCACTGATATCTGCCACCACACTGCCACCGCCACCAGCAGCTCCGCCTCCAGTTCCCGTCGTGCCGCCACTGCTGACCGTCAATCCCACGCTACTTTCAAAAGCGCCAATGTCCCAGCCACTGCCTTGCGGACGCGGTGTATTGGCAAAATCTTTCGGTACATCAGTGGCCAAATTGGCTCCTGCATCAAGTGCGGGACTGTTATCAGTCAAACGGTAATCACCACCGCTGACATTATTAAACAGTGGGTCAAGCGCCAAACTGTTTTGATCCACGCCGCTACGAGCGACCCACTCGCTGAACGGTACAGCCGTATCACCTAATTTATCTTTCCAGATCAGCGTTGGCGAGGAACCATCGACACTCCAATAAATATTGTTATCCATGTGCAATTCAGCTGGCGAAACCAAGGAGCGATAATCAATTTTCATTACCGAACGCGCACCGGTACCAATAATAATATTATTAAAAACATTGATGTTGATACCAAAGGTTTGATCGCTGACCTCTGATTGATTGGAAATGTGAATTGCAGCATGACGATTACTGGCGGCGTTGTAACAGGTGTTGTTGTAGATCTTTACATCCCGTGATGATGCCGTGGCCAGACAAGACTCTTGCGTATTAACAATGACGTTATTACGAATCACCCCATCGTAGGTCTCATAAGGGCCATCGGTCAGTAGAATGGCATCGGTCTGCTGCCCCAACATAATGCCCTCGGCGTAGACGTTCTCCACCAGATTATTCTCGATCAAGGCGTTACGCGCGTTACCTTTGCAATAAATGCCAATGGAAGGGATGTTGTAGACATGATTATTAACCACCCAAAGATTGTCCACGCTCACACAATCGATTCCTTGCGCGTTCGCAGGACGCACAGCCAAGGTCTGAGAATTGGGAGGGTTTTGAGCCGCCAAAGCCGACCAACCCAAATTATCGTGAATTTTATTATTGGCAATCACCACATTATCAGCTTTGTTATTGACCTTGATAATGTCATTGGGCGCACTGTGCAGATCGTTATTAATCAACACCACATTGGGGTTTTCAATCTGCACTGCGTAGCGACTGCCGCCAATAATTTCCAGCCCTTCAACCCGCCAGTACATTGGCGTGCTGGTACCCGCATCGGCATTGGTATCGCCAATATAAAAGTAAAGGGTCTCAGAACGGCCACCATCCAAAATGACTTTCTCATTTTTATAGGGACGCAAAGTAATCCAAGCATTAGCCAAACCCGCGCTGCTCGGTCCGATCAGGCTACCGGCATAACTGCCCGCTCGCATCTCAATCACATCTCCAGGAGAGACGCTGTTCACCGCCTTTTTCAAGGTCAAAAAGGGTGTGGCTAAACTGCCATCAGCAGCATCATTGCCATTGGTGGCAACATAATAAGTACGTCCTGTTCCCACCCCTGGAGTAGTTGGATCAGCAGGTTTCACTGGAGGTGCGGTTGTCCCACCTCCTGCTGAGCCGCCGTTATTAGATCCACCTGTTGAGCCGCCACCAGCATTTCCTCCGCCCGTACCGCCACTACTGACTGCTGCGGTGGTAAAACTCCAGCTAATATTGTTGATTTTATTACCCGCTAAATCGGCAACATCCACCACAGCCACGGTGTAACGAGTATCGGCTTGCAACGCTCGCGGTGGTTGATAAACGGCGGTATTTCCCGTGCAGACCACTTGGCCACCGTGCAGACCAAACACCGTAAAGGTGTTCTCAATCGTGCTGCAATCCATCGTCTCACTAAAACTCACGCTGATAATCTGGTTAACAGCAATACCACTGGCACCGATGCCTGGGGTTCGTGACGTCACCACCGGCACCAGATTATCCACGCCATTGGCACCAGCACTGGCACCAGTATCAACACTGGGGGTCACGGTCAGAGTGACAGAAACAATCGCATTGCCCGCCTGATCGGTCAGACCAGAGAGAGTCACGTTGTAGTTCTGACCCACGACAAAATCTTGGCCGGTCAAAAAGAAAATACGGTTATCGACAATACGAAATTCACCGTTATTGGCAATGGCTTCACCGCCGCCATCCACCACCAAAAACGAGGCTAAACTGAGGCTTGCTGCGCTGATCGGTTCATCGAATTGCACCTCAATCTTCTGCAAATCGGCTTTGATCAACAGCACCTTGGGTGCCGTGGTATCAGAATTTCCAGCAGCAGGAGGATTAGAAGAGCCACAACCAACCACAAACAACAGCGGCAGCCAAGCCAACCAACGGCATCCAATCGACAGCACGGAACCACCTTTCCAATTTGTGTTCATCACCTAACTCCTTAACATGCCACGCTGATCTCAACCAAAACGTAAAATCCACGACACATAACTTAACAAAGACTTAAAGATACCAGAATACCCATCTACTTTGATCTTTTTATTACCCAGTTCACACTATCAACTTTAACAATCAGCTCAAAAGTCTAAAACTTGATCCTTCCCACAAAGATTAAATCACTCAACATGAAAACTCCAAGTCACCACCCCATCCATCACATTACCCGCTAAATCTTGCACTGCGCTCAAACGCAGGCTATAAAAACCAGCCTCATCCCATGAATCATCTGGAGTAAAATAAACCTGATGAGCATCACAGCTCAGCTCCCCCAAAACCGCCAGGTCATCAAATTCCAACCGCCCCGTTCCACAGTCAATCGCCTCATCAAAGCTGACTACCACTATCGCATCATGATTCACCTCCAAGCTGCCATCTTGAGGCAACAGGGACAGAACGACCGGTACCGTTACATCCAACTGAGTGGTTTCCAATAAACCCACCGTGGAAAAATCCCAACGGAAAAAAGGCAGCAGATTACCGGCCAAATCCATCGCCCCCAGCAAAATCGCCTCGTAACTGGACTCTGCTTGCAGAGGTTCTGCTGGTTGATAAACAGCGGTGCGCTCTTGACAGGAACTCAATTCAGTCACAACACCAGAAAGAGTCAAAGCCGTTTGCAAGCTGGTGCAATCCATCGCTTCGCTGAAATTCAGAATCAACGACTGACTCAAACCAACGGCACGCTCATCAGCAGTCGGTCGATGTGAAATCAAGCGGGGAACACTCTGATCAAACGCAACTGCGTTGTTAACCACCAGCACCTTCGGCTCCACACTGACCACTGTTTTTGGCAGCGGGTTAGCCGCTCTGTCGGTCAAACCGGAGAGAGTGACGTGGTATTTTTTGCCACTCTGAAAGGCCTGTTCTGCACGAAACTCAATAAACTCGTCAAACAGATAAAATTGCCCCTCTCTGGTCATCTCACGCTGCTGATCATCGTGTATCGTAAAGGTGTGATAACTCAGACTAGAGGCCTCAATCACCTCATCAAACTGCACCAAAATGGCATCGCTGCTGGCCGTTGCACGCACCAGCGAGGGCTGCGTCTGATCTTGACTGAGATCGTACTCACTACACCCTGAAATAGCTAAAACAGCTGCCCAGCAGAGGGACCCCCAAAGACTCACACCTTTCATTTCCATTGACCTAAAATCCTATTAAAAAACCATAGGCGCATTATGGAAGCTTCCAGAATATCTGTCTCACTACACGAGCAAAAATCCTACCAAAGCCCGAAAAAAGCAGATAGAACGTCTGTCATACAAAATTTTCAGGCCACTTTGTCACAGCCGCAGTTGCGGGTATAATTCTTCAACAATGGTTACCAACCTTCACTAATCGAGAATGAACATGCCTTATTATGTTTACCAAGTAACACTCGGCCCCACCGACATACTCAAACGGCTTAAACTGGAAGCCACCTTTGAACTCTATCGTGAAGCCAAAAACTATCTCAAGGAACAACGTAAAAAACTGGCCAGCGACAGCCGACACAGCTATCAAGTGGTGTTTGCCGCCAATGCTCTACAAGCAGAAGAACAACTGATGGAAAAACGCGAAGCGCCTATCTTGCAAGAGTGGGAAAAGTAACCTTTTATGGACGAGCCTGAGTTTAAAAAAGCCTATCACGCCCTCAGTTATCGCCCCTGCCCGTTTGAAAAAACTCAGCTAGCGCGTCACAGTCGCTGTCGTTATGCCCAACAGTTTCGGATTGCGGATCGCAGCGGTCTGAGTTGCCAATCGGCGACCGCCCAGCCGCGTTGTCAGCAGTTGTTGAAACTGCTCCGCCACAACGCTCGCTTCAGCCTCAAACTGACCGAAATCGAAGGGCCACTGCCTCATTCAAAAGAGATTAAGGTACAAACTGGCGGTTTACGAGGATTACGAAAAGCAGTACAAGGGGAGAGCAGCGAAGGGATTGTCGAAGATATTTTTGCTCTTGTGGAAGAGGCCTTAGAGCAATTTCAAGAGTTGGACAACTTACCTTACGAGCAATTTTTAGCCGAAATCAATGCGCTGGAAACGAGCTGGCGGCGGCGTAAAAAACCCAAGCCGAAACCCGAATCCGATTAAACACTTCAGTCTTTTACTTAATCACTCTGTCGTTGCAAAAATTGACTCTCAATCTCCGCAGCGGGTCGAGGACGACTGAAGAAATAACCCTGAATCTGATCACACCCGCACTCCTCTAAAAACTGCTCTTGCTGCTGTGACTCAACCCCTTCAGCGGTCACTTGCAGACCCAAACCGTGCGCCAAGGCAACAATGCCACGAAGAATTTCAGCATCCGTCCGATCGGTGACAATCCCCTTAACGAAAGTACGGTCTATCTTTAAACAATCAATTGGAAAGCGTTTCAGGTAACTCAAAGAGGAGTAACCGGTGCCAAAATCGTCAATGGTCAGCTGTACACCCATTTTTTTCAGAGCCATCAGGGTATTAATGACATTTTCTGGCTCTTTCATCATCGCACTTTCTGTGATTTCCAACTCAAGAACGTGAGGCTGCAGACGATTTTGTTGTAAATGTTTATTAACAATCTCCAACAGAGCCACTTCATCCAACTGTTTAGCAGAAAGATTAACCGCCATGCGAATGCTTCGATAGCCCTCATCCAACCACATCCGAGCCTGCTGGCAGGCTTTAGACAAAACCCATTCACCTAGCGCGACAATCATACCGCTCTCTTCCAAATAGGGAATAAACTCCGCTGGCGAGATCAGACCTCGTGTTGGGTGCTGCCAACGCAACAGAGCCTCCATGCTCTCCATGCGGCCACTTTTCAGACAGCGTTGTGGTTGGTAGTAGAGTAAAAACTCCTGCCGCTCCAAGGCACCACGAAGGTCATGTTCCAGTTTCAAACGCCGACTAACCTCAGCTCCCATCCCAGGCTCATAGAATTGAAAATGCCCGCCTTTCTCCTTAGCTCGAAACATCGCCGTATCGGCATGTTTGAGCATATCACTGCTGCTTTCACCATCTTCTGGATAAACCGCAACACCGACACTGGTGCCGATGTAAACCGGCTGCTCCATAAACGTAAACGGCTCTGAAATCACTTCACAGATTTTTTCAGCCACCTTGGCAACCGCCTCCAATTCACGAATATTATCCAAAATAATGGTGAACTCATCGCCACCCAATCGCGCCACCACATCGCCGCTGCGCACACAGCGTAACAATCGCTCTGCAACCGCCTGCAGCAACAGATCACCCACATCGTGCCCCAGAGAATCATTGACACTTTTAAACCGATCCAAATCTAAGAACAGCACCGCAAAACGGCGTTTCTCTTGTTCATCGCTCAACAAGGTTTGAATATGCTCCATAAACAGAGCGCGGTTGGGCAAGCCGGTCAAAGTGTCGTGATAAGCCAATTGATGCACATGTTTTTCTGCTCGACTGGCGCTTAACAATCGCGCCACACGCTGTCTTAAGACAGCGAAGTGGAGTGGTTTGGGGATAAAATCCGTCGCTCCAGCAGCAAAGGCATTATCAATGGAGTGCTCATCGTCCAGAGCGGTAATAATCACAATCGGCAGACTCTCACCAGAGGGCAAACGCCGAATCCGCCGACAGGCTTCAAACCCACCCATCACCGGCATCAGCGCATCCATCAACACCAAATCAGGCATCTGACGTTCACAAAGAGCCAGAGCCTGCTCACCGTTACCGGCCTCTTTAACCTGATAACCGTCTCCCGCCAACACCGTCCGTAACGCCAAACGAATACCGCGATCATCGTCCACCACCACCACAGAGAACGGATCACCGACCTCTTGCACACTCACAAGCTCCACCTCAACCCCAGAAAGCGACTCCAACTCCAATTTGACCGCGTGATACTCAGTTTCCAAACTGCGCTGCAATACCTCCGCATTACCCAACTGCTCTGAACGTCCCAACTCCTCTAAAGCCGCTGCAAACTTCGCCATCGGTTGCGCACCCAAATTACGGGCGCTGCCCTTGACACTGTGGGCAACATTGGCCATTTCAGTCATATTTTGATCACTGATCGCATTGCGTAAGGCCTGCAGATAGATGGGCATGTCTTCCATAAACACCGTCAACAACATGAAAAAGGAGCTGCCCACGTTGTCACGTAACTCATCTAAAAAAGCGTGATCCAGAGAAACCGACTGCCGCTCTGATGATTGCTGAAACAAGGGATCTTGTTTAGATACGGAATCATTATTATTGACAAACCAGCGCTGCAAACTCTGTTGTAGACGTTGCAAATTAAGCGGTTTACTGAGGTAATCATCCATCCCAACCGCATAACAACGCTCAACCTCGGCTTCACCCACATTGGCGGTCATGGCAATAATGGGCAGATGCTGATCCTGTTCCTCGGCTCGAATGCGCAGGGTCGCCTCGTAACCGTCCAACTCCGGCATATGGCAATCCATCAACAACGCATCAAACGTGCGCTCGGCTAACATCTCCAACGCCTGCTGACCATTATTAGCCAACTCCACCGTACAGCCCAAACGCTGCAACATGCCCAAAGCCACCTGCTGATTGGCGCGGTTGTCCTCCACCACCAACACCGATTTAGCAAAATGAACCGTGCTCCGCTTGGCAGCGGTTTTTACTGGCTTCAGTAAGCGTTGCGGTGGCCGTAGCACATTGGCAATCGCATCGTGCAACGCCGACTCTTCCACCGGAGTCTCAATGTAACCGGCCGCATCCACCAGTTGAATGGTCTCGTGCCCCACCTGCCAACGACGAATCATCATAATCACAGCGGTGTCGCTTAACTTTGCATCGGCCTTAATCGCCTGACTCAAACTGGCTCCATCCATGTGCGGCATCTCCTGATCCACCATCACGACCCGATACGGTTTATCTATCGCAGCGGCCACCTTGAGCGCTTTCAACGCATCGTGACCACAAGAGACTCCATGCTGCTGAATCCCCCAACGCTCCAAGGTCTGCTGCAAAAATTGACGATTGACCTCACTGTCATCCACCACCAGCACTTTCTCACCCGCCAGAGTACTGGAATAGCCTTCCTCCTCTCTCTCAACCGCATCCATCGGCAAGGTAAACCAAAAACGGCTGCCTCTGCCCAAGCGACTCCCCACTCCAATTTCGCCCCCCAACAACTCCACCAACTGACGACAGATGGCCAACCCTAAACCGGTACCGCCATAACGTCGAGTAGTGGAACCGTCCGCTTGTGAAAACGGTTCAAAAATTCTCTCTTGCGCCTCCTCTAAGATACCGATGCCGCTGTCTTTCACCTCAAAACGCAGCAAATAACGACGCTCTTGATGGGAAACCACCGAGACCAACACCGACACCTCTCCACGCTCAGTAAACTTGATGCCATTGCCCAACAGATTCATTAAAATCTGTCGTAAACGTCCCGCATCACCAAACAATCGAGCGGGGACATTGGATTCAATCAGATAACCGATGTCCAAACCCTTGCGCTGCGCTTGTCCAGCCAACAGACCCACAACGTCCTTTTGCACATCGCGCAGATTGAAATCTTCGTTGTTGCTTTTCAGACGACCGGCCTCAATGCGAGAAAAATCGAGAATGTCTTCAATCAACGACAGCAAGGCACGACCAGAACCTAAAGCAACCTCTATGTACTCTTGTTGTTTTGGGGTCAAGCCCATAGAACCCAATAACTCCAACATCCCCAGCACACCGTTCAATGGGGTACGCAGATCGTGGCTCACATTAGTCGCAAACTCACCTTTCAGACGCGCCGATTTCAAGGCTATATCACGCGCCTTTTGCAACTCCGATTCACGCGCTTCCAATACATTCATCATGGTATTAAACGCTTCTTCCATGCGCATAATATCCTGCGGCCCATCCACAGCAGAACGTACCTTTTTTTCCCCGCGCTGCGCGCGTTTCATCGCTTCAGCCAACTGCTGCAACGGCTTGGTCACTCGCGTGGTAATGGCCAACAAAACCAACAACAGCAACGACGCCAGCAACAGAGAGATGTAGAGGTTAACTCTAAAAACTTGATTCAGAACCCGATCAAGAGACGCTTTGCTCATCACCAAGCGGGTATAACCGATCAAATCAGGAGCTGCTGTCTGCACACTAAAAGGTGAGCTGTCAGTAACTTCATCACTGAACACCGGAGCAATAAAATACCAAACCTGATCCGTCTCCCCACCCAGTTGCGCCTTCAGTGGCCACACAGCAGCACCACCTTGTTGTAACGGGGCTGTTTTTGCACCTGCCGAAAAGAGCACATCATGATTGACCTGAAAAATAGTAACCGAAATTACATCTGGAAAAGAGAGTGTCAGACGTGCGGCTTCTTTGGCGTTCTCCGCACTTTCATAAAGCAACGCCAAAGCACTTTGCTGAGCAAAAGATTCGGTCACTTTCAGGCCCTGCTCAAGCGCTTGCTGACGCAGCCCATCACTGGAGTAAGTCGAAATCGTAAACGAAGAGATCAACGCCAAACAAAAAATACCCAGCGTAAAAGCCAGAATAAGCTGTTGCTTAAAACCCCAACGTGAAATATGCGTAAAATTCATGCTTATCGCTCAAATTTTGGCTAATAACGGCGCGGAAAGAGCAGGTCAAAGGCTCGAATTTGACGCGGTAAAAGGCGCAAACCAAGGTGATCCGCCGTACGCCGATTAAGGGCAAACTTAGCCTCTAACAGCGCACGAACCCCCTCATCAGTAGCGTCTTGCTGTAATTGACGTTGCGCCATTCTGGCCAAGCTTTGACCCAACGCTTCGTTATCTGCATAAAGAGAAAAGAGTGCGCCTCTTTTAGCATGCACCGAAGTACTGGAAAAAATCACAAATTCCCGTTCCCATGCTTGGCTCAACAGATTAGAAAAATTCCGACTTTGATCCACCGTCACCCGATCCATCGGCAGCCACAATGCGTCCTTTTTAGCGTCCAACTGTTTCAACCAACGACGATAATGGCCCGCCGCTTCCTTCATACTCTCTGCTGGGATGGCATTCAAACGCAGGCCTCGACTGAGCGCCTCCTGCTGCGCCTTTTTAATCAAACAGGCGTTATTTTCCATATTATAGATCACCGTGATCGTCTCCACTTCGGGAACCAGAGAAACCAAGGTTTCAAACAGCAGCTTAGGGTCAGGCATCAAACTGATGCCCGTGCCAGCGTTGCGGCTCACCGACAGATCGGTCCCGCCAAACACCACCTTTACCAGCCCATCCAACTGCGACAGCGCTCTCGAACCTGCTCCTCCCAAGGCAATAACCACCTCAATCTCTTGCTGATCAAGCCACGCATCCAACGCATCCAATTGATAATCTGGAGATAGAGCATAACTGCGCACCGGCTCACCGATAACCGCCGTAATTCCCTTTAACATCTCGTCAAAAATCGCTTTAAAATGCCCATCCACCTGCGGATAAACCACCGCCACAGGCTGCTGTGCCAACACACCTTGTAAGGGCATGCAACACAACAACAGCAACCATAGCCAGGCCATTCGCTTAGGTAAAAACATGTGTAAAATAATCTGCATCCATAAATCGAATTTCAACCCGCCCTAAAAAGTATAACTCAGCTCGGCAAACACATTCCGCCCTGCCAGAGGCAGGTCATTTGGAATCTCTGCTGCCGACGGTTCACGACGCTCCGCATCAAACAGATTACGCACCCCCAGCGCAGACTCCCAGCCTGAAGATGCAGAACGACGTCGCACCGTCAGATCCACCGAACTGTAATCGGCTACCTCTGCTCGCAGATCTCCCGCCGCTCTGGCTCTTGACATCAGCAGATTCAAACGTGAATTCACGCTCCAGGCGGGTTGAAATTGCCAGTCTGCCTGCAGATAGAGCTGATGATTGGGTGCATTGGCGGCAGATTGATTGCTGCTGTTATCCAAAGAGGATTGATAGGCTGTATTCAGCATCAAATGCAGATCAGAGGTCACCCGCCAATCCACCTCAAACTCCAATCCACCGCCACTCTGACTGCCACCATTTTGTGCTCGCTTTGACAGATCCGAGCCACTGGGATCAACGGGTTCAAAACGGATAATATCCTGCCATAAATAGGAAAACAGACTGGCGCTCAAACGCAGTCTCTCTTGAGGGTAGTATTCAAAAGCCAACTCAGTGGTTTGTATCGTCTCTGGTTTCAAATCCGCATTGCCCAACGCCACCGGATTATTACGATTTTGGGTCTCTGCAAACGAAGGAGCACGGAATGCCTGACCGTACAGCAGCTTAAGCGTCATATTCTGCTGCAGTGACCAAATCAAGGCTAAACGCGGATTAAGCGTCTGGCCAAAATCACTGTAATCGTCCAACCGTACCCCAGAGGTCAACTCCCAATCATTAGCCAATTTCCAGATATCCTGTAAAAAAAGATGGGCATTTTGTCGCCCCCCTTCAGGTAAAAAGACCGCCGCACTGTCCGATACATCCACCAAGGCGCCCAAGGGTGCAGGGAGAGGAGAGCCCATGGGAAATTCAAAATTTTTGCTCTCATTAACTCGGTAAATTTCACTGTCACTGTAACCCACGCCTAAACGAAGACGATGAGCAAAAAAACCAGCATACGAGGCCGAAACGTTCCAGCGAGCATGCCGCTCAAACACTTCAGGATTACCAATAACGCCCGCTTGAAAACCCAGACCACCTGCAGGAAAAAGATTTAAATTCTCCTCAACCCGCTGGGAGGTGTCGTAAAAACTCAATTGAGTACTGATGTCCCAATCGTCAGCCAAATTAGGATTATGATAATTCAGATCCAAATTCCAACGTTCGCTGCCCAAGCGACCACTGGGATCCAGTGCCGAGGCAAGACCGACCCCCGAACCATTGTTGCTGCGACGCTGCCAACCCAAACGTGCGATAAAATCGCCCCGCCCCAGCTCCAAGCGCAGATCCAGATTATCCCGCTGTCGATTCACTGATCCTGGAGCCAAGGAGAATTGACTGCCAAACAGTTGATCTAAACCACTCTGCGCATCCTGTTCGATAATATTCTTAGCCCCATCCGTGCGATGACTCTCTAAGGTAAAAGCAAACTGCCAACCCGCCAACTCACTGCCGTGCAACAACCAAAGATCCTGAGCAGCAAAACTGCCGTAACGCACCCCAACCTCGGTACCGTTAATATCCGCCGCATTTTTGGTAATGACATTGATCACCCCAGCAAAGGCATCAGCACCGTAAATCGCAGCCCCAGGGCCACGAATCACCTCAACTCTGGCGATGGCTTTGACTGGCATCCCTCCCCAGACTTGATGACGATCACCCACAAACAGGCTGTTGATCGGCACCCCATTGATCAACATCAACACCTCGGCATTGAAAGTAGAGGCGATACCCCGAAACAAATAGAGAGGGTTGTAACCATTGCTACGAGAAACATGCAGCCCAGGAATACTCTCCAAAATCTCATCCAGATCGGTCACTCCCATCGCCCGAATCTGCTTGGCAGTAATCACATTGGCCACCGCTGGAGCTTTGGAAATCGGCTGCTGCTCCCCCGTGGCAATGGTAATCATCTCCTCATCACCGTAAAGCAACAACAGATCTTGCTCCTCACGACTGTACTCTACAGCCCCTGCAGCCCCACTTAACAGCCCAAAACAGAACAGCAATGGCAGATAACCCAACATCAATTCCCCTCCCCCTTATTAAATACACAGCGATTCGTTATTATTGTTATTCGAAAGCCGCCAACAAAAATTTCAAAACTTATTCTAACCTTAAATTCTTTACCGCGCACTCGGACAACGTCATTGATTCGAGATAAAAAAACCAATCCTAACACCTGTATGTAACTCATAGGCTTCTAAGCATCTGACAGTTCAGGCATAATGACCCCCTTTTTTAGGGCTGAGCCAATTCGTAAGCAAGGCTTTTGCCGCCACCATAAAATCACTCGTCACTTTGGCGTGAGGACACTATGACTACACTACCCGACGTTGATCCCCAAGAGACTCAAGAGTGGCTCGAAGCCCTGGAAGCGGTCATTGATGCAGAAGGTTCGGAACGCGCCCACTACCTGCTAGGCAAGTTGATCGACCAAGCACGTCGCTCAGGCACCTATTTGCCCTTCAGTGCCAACACCGCCTACCTCAACACCATTCCGACTCATCTAGAAAAACGCAGCCCTGGCGACCAAGAACTGGAACGCCGTCTGCGCTCCTACATCCGCTGGAACGCCTTGGCAATGGTGGTCAAAGCCAACCGTAAAAACCCCGATCTCGGTGGGCACATTGCCAGCTTTGCCTCCTCAGCAACCCTCTACGATGTGGGTTTCAATCACTTCTTCCATGCCCAGAACAGCGACCACGGCGGTGATTTGGTCTTTATGCAGGGTCACTCATCACCCGGCATCTACGCTCGCGCCTTCCTTGAAGGCCGCTTGAGCGAAGATCAACTGAATCACTTCCGCCAAGAGTCCGAAGGCAAAGAGATCGGCCTCTCCTCTTACCCTCATCCGTGGTTGATGCCCGATTTCTGGCAGTTCCCCACCGTCAGCATGGGACTTGGCCCGATTATGGCCATCTACCAAGCGCGTTTTTTGAAGTACATGCATCATCGTAAGCTGGCCAACACCGAACCGCGCCGAGTCTGGGCGTTTTTAGGTGACGGCGAAACCGACGAGCCAGAATCTTTAGGTGCCATATCACTGGCGGGACGGGAAAAACTCGACAACCTCACCTTCGTGGTCAACTGCAACCTGCAACGCCTTGATGGCCCTGTGCGCGGCAACGGCAAAATCATCCAAGAATTGGAAGCGGTCTTCCGTGGTGCCGGTTGGAATGTGATCAAGGTGGTCTGGGGTTCTTACTGGGATCCGTTGCTGGCCAAGGACAAAACCGGTCTGTTGCAGCAACGGATGGAAGAGTGCGTCGATGGCGAATACCAAAACTACAAAGCCAAAGGCGGGGCTTACACCCGCGAACATTTCTTCGGCAAATACCCCGAACTGAAAGAGATGGTGGCCAACCTTTCCGACGATGACATCTGGCATCTGAATCGCGGTGGCCATGATCCACACAAAGTCTTTGCGGCCTACGCCGAAGCCGTTGCCCACAAAGGCCAGCCCACGGTTATTTTGGCCAAGACCGTCAAAGGTTACGGCATGGGTGAGTCCGCCGAAGGGCAGAACATCAGCCACTCGAAAAAGAAGCTGGATGCCGACGATCTGCTCGCCTTCCGCAACCGCTTCCGTCTGCCACTGAGCGACGAACAGGCCACCAACGCCGACTACCTCAAACCCGCCGACGACAGCGAAGAGATGATCTACCTGCAAGAGCGGCGCAAAGCGCTGGGCGGTTATCTGCCCTCACGCCAACATCTGGCCGCACCGCTGGAAGTACCGCCTTTAAGCAGCTTCTCAGCAATGCTCAAAGGCAGTGGCGAACGTGAAATGTCCACCACGATGGCCTTTGTACGCATATTAACCTCTCTGACCCGCGATAAAAAAGTCGGCAAAAACATCGTTCCCATCGTTCCCGATGAAGCGCGTACCTTCGGCATGGAGGGCATGTTCCGTCAGCTCGGCATCTACTCCTCCGTGGGGCAGCTCTACGAACCTCAGGATCGTGATCAGCTGATGTATTACAAAGAGGACAAATCCGGTCAGATTCTTGAAGAGGGCATCAACGAAGCCGGTTCCATGTCGTCGTGGATTGCAGCGGCCACCGCCTACAGCAATCATGGGATCAACATGATCCCCTTCTACATCTACTACTCCATGTTCGGTTTCCAACGCATTGGCGATCTCGCTTGGGCAGCCGGTGACATGCAGGCACGGGGGTTCTTGATCGGAGCCACCGCCGGACGCACCACCCTTAACGGTGAAGGTCTGCAACATCAAGACGGTCACGGTCTGCTGGTGGCCAACACCATCCCCAACTGCGTCGCCTACGACCCCACCTACGCTTACGAAATGGCGGTCATTATTCACAACGGCATGCAGCGCATGGTGGAGAAGCAAGAAAACGTCTTCTTCTACATCACCGCCATGAACGAAAACTACCAGCAGCCCGCCCTGCCCGAAGGGGTTGAAGAGGGCATCCTCAAAGGCATGTACAGCCTCAAGGCATCCAGCAGCAAAGGCCCGAAAGTGCAACTGCTGGGCAGTGGCACCATTTTGCGCGAAGCCATCGCCGCCGCCGAACTGCTGGAGCAGGATTTTGGGGTCAGTGCCGATCTCTGGAGCGTCACCAGCTTCAATGAGCTGGCACGGGACGGCCACGATGTGGAGCGTTACAACATGCTCAACCCGAAGAAAAAAGCCCGCATCAGCTATGTGGAACAGTGCCTCAGCGACAGCCAAGGCCCCGTGATCGTCGCCACCGACTACATCCGCGCCTACGCCGATCAGATCCGAGGTTACGTCCCCAGCGACTACAAAGTTCTGGGTACCGACGGTTTTGGTCGCTCCGACAGCCGCGAAAAGCTGCGTACCTTCTTTGAGGTCAATCGTTATTACATCGCCGTTGCAGCACTTAAAAGCTTGGCGGATCGCAAAGAGATCGCCGCCAACAAAGTGGCAGAAGCGATTGAAAAATACGGCATCGACATCAACAAACCCAACCCCATCACGGTTTAGAGAGTAGACATGGCTAACGAAGAGAAAGTTTTAGTACCCGACATCGGTGATTTTGCCGGTGTCGAGGTGATCGAAATTCTGGTCGCCACCGGCGACTCCGTGCAAAAAGAAGATTCGCTTATCACCTTAGAGAGCGACAAAGCCACGATAGAGATCCCAGCACCGGCCAGCGGTGTGGTGGGCAAAATCGAAGTCGCCATCGGTGACACCATCGCCGAAGGCGATTTGGTGATGTGGTTGCAGGCCAACAGTTCGACCACTGCGACTGCGGCTGAACCCGAACCTGAAGCTGCCGCTCCAGAACCCGCCAAAGCTGAACCTACAGCTGCGGCTCCCAAAGCAGCCGCCCCCGTTGCAGCAGCGCCAACACTGGCTCCGACAGCAGCGCCAGCCAGTGGCAAAGCGGCTCACGCCAGCCCAGCGGTGCGCCGTTTTGCCCGCGAGCTGGGTGCCGACATCAACCAAATTGGCGGTTCTGGCCCCAAAGGGCGCATCCGCAAAGAGGATGTGCAGAACTTTATCAAAGCCGCTCTGAGCGGTTCCGCTCCCGCAGCCAACGCTGCGGCCAGTGGTTCGGGTTTGGCCGTTGCTGCGATGCCCAACATCGACTACAGCAAATTTGGCCAGATCGAAACCCTACCGTTGAGCAAGATCAATAAAATCACCGGCCAAGTGCTGCACCGCAACTGGGTCACCATCCCGCATGTGACTCAATTTGATGATGCCGACATCACCGATCTGGAGGCTTTCCGCAAACAGTTGGTGGGCGAATACAAGGATCGGGGGATCAAAATCACCCTGCTGACCTTCTTGATGAAAGCGGTGGTGGCAGCACTGAAACAGTTCCCTCGTTTCAACGCCTCCTTGGATGCCAGCGGCGAAAACCTGATTCTGAAACAGTATTACAACATCGGCATTGCCGTCGCCACCCCCGACGGTTTAGTCGTGCCGGTGATTCGTGACGTGGACAAAAAGAGCATCGTCGAGCTGGCACAGGAGCTGACCGCTATCAGCATCAAAGCCCGCGACAAAAAACTCGGCCCAAAGGACATGCAAGGCGGTTGCTTTAGCATCTCCAGCTTGGGTGGTCTCGGCGGCAGCGCCTTCACCCCGATTGTGAACGCACCTGAGGTGGCCATCTTAGGTGTGTCACGTTCCGCGATGAAACCGATCTACCAGCCCGATGGTGAGTTTGCCGCCCGTCTGATGCTGCCGCTGTCTCTCTCTTACGACCATCGTGTCATCGACGGTGCCGACGGCGCACGTTTCACCAGCTACCTGAGCCGCGTGCTGGCCGACATGCGCCGCGTGCTGCTCTAATCTGAGGATTTTATTTATGGACAAACTGATTACCGTCAAGGTACCCGACATCGGTGATTTCGCCGCTGTGGAAGTGATCGAACTGTTGGTCTCCGTGGGCGACAGCGTCAACGCCGAAGACTCTTTGGTGACGCTGGAGAGCGACAAAGCCACCATGGAGATTCCCTCCCCCGAAGCAGGCGTGGTGAAAGAGCTGCTGATTAATATGGGCGACACCCTCAGTGAAGGCGATGCCATCATCATGCTGGAATTGGCCGACTCTGCTGAAGCAACAACGACAGAGGAAAAACCAGCCGCTGCCGTTGCAGAAGCGCCTGCTGTCACTGCCCCCACGCTCGCTGCCGCCAGCAGCGACAGCGATCTGCACGCCGAAGTGGTGGTGCTGGGTTCAGGGCCGGGTGGTTACACCGCCGCTTTCCGTGCTGCTGATTTGGGCAAAAAAACCCTGCTGATCGAACGCTACCCCTCTCTGGGTGGGGTCTGCCTCAATGTCGGCTGCATCCCCTCCAAGGCGCTGCTGCACACCGCGCACATCATCACCGAAGCCGAGGAGATGTCCTCCCACGGCATCACCTTCGGCCAACCTAAAATTGATCTGAGCACGCTGGTGGGCTGGAAAAACAAGGTGATCCATCAGCTCACCAACGGTCTCAAAGGGCTGGCCAAACAGCGCAACGTCACCGTGGTTCACGGCGTTGGCACGCTGCTCAACCCCCATCAGATTCAAGTAGTCAGTGAAGAGGGCAGCAAGATCATCGGCTTTGATAACCTCATCATTGCCGCCGGTTCCGAAGCGACCCAGATCCCCGTCTTTCCCAATGACGATCCACGCCTGATCGACTCCACCGGCGCACTGGAGCTGGACGGCATCCCCGAACGCTTGTTGGTGGTCGGTGGCGGCATTATCGGTCTGGAGATGGCCACCGTGTACGATGCCTTGGGTTCCAAGGTCAGCGTGGTGGAACTCTCTTCTGGCCTGATCCCTGGTTGTGATCGTGATCTGGTACGGCCACTGGCAAAACGCATCAAAAAACGCTACGAAAACATCTACCTCAACACCCGTGTGACCGCCATTGAATCTCAAGAGAGCGGCCTCAAGGTCAGCTTTGAGGGCAAAAAAGCCCCTGAATCCGACACCTTTGACAAAGTGCTGGTTGCCGTAGGCCGAGTGCCCAACGGCGCTAAAATCGGCGCTGAAAACGCCGGAGTGGCGGTGGACGAACGCGGCTTTATCGCCGTCGATTCCCAACAACGTACCAATGTGTCACACATCTTTGCCATCGGCGATGTCGTTGGCCAACCGATGCTGGCACACAAAGCGACCCACGAAGGCAAAGTGGCCGCCGAAGTCATCAGCGGTATGAAGTCCCATTTCGATGCGCTCACCATCCCTTCGGTGGCCTACACCGACCCCGAAGTGGCTTGGATGGGCTTGACCGAAGATCAGGCCAAAGAGCAGGGTATCGAGTACGAAAAAGGTGCGTTCCCGTGGGCGGCCAGCGGTCGTTCTCTGAGCATCGGGCGTAACGAAGGCCTGACCAAACTGCTGTTTGATAAAACAACCAAACGCATTTTGGGCGCAGGCATCGTCGGCACCAACGCCGGAGAGTTGCTGGCGGAAGCGGTACTGGCTTTGGAGATGGGAGCCGACATCGAGGACATCGCCCTCACCGTTCACGCTCACCCGACCCTATCAGAAACGATCAATTTCGCCGCTGAAATGGCCGAAGGCACCATCACCGATCTCTACATTCCTCGCAAGAAATAGATCCGCTAGCCTTTATCCAAGGCCAAAAAAAAAGCCCGCCAATTGGCGGGCTTTTTTTTGTCGAATATTAGCCTTTGATCATGCGCGTTAAGGTACCGTCTTTCTGCACAAACTGATGCAGCAACGCCGCCAACACATGCACTCCCACCAACGCCATCAAAGCGTACTGCCCCAAATAATGCGCTAAGTCCACATAGCCCGCGATGAAATCACTGTCCGGCTGCCGTGGAATAGTAAACAAGCCAAAGACATCAATAGCATGACCGCCATAAAGCGAGCCTAAAATACCCGTCAACGGCATAGAAAGCAGCAACGCATAAAGCCCCCAATGCCCCAATTTAGCCGCAATTGCCTGCCACTTTGGCTCCTGAGCGGGCAGCAAGTAATCAACACTGACACTAACCCACAACAGGCGCAGCAAAATCAGCGCCCCTGCCAAGACACCCAACGCACGATGCAAGGCAAACATATCTCTACGTTCATCCGTGTCTTTGGGTAGATCCTCCATGTTCCAAGCGACCAAAAACAGCGCCACAATCAAAATCGCCATTCCCCAATGCAGCAGACGTGCCGTCACTCCATAACCTTGGGTCTGTTGTAACTCACTCATAAAAATCACCTTAACTCGTCAAAAATAGGAATAAAGAAAAACAACGTTATAACATGTCAATCTAAACAGAAACTTAAACGCCTCTGACAATGTTAACTCTCAAGAAGTTTCTTCATATCCTCTGCCGAAACCGGCTGAATCAACACCGCTGCCAATGGGAAAATAGCATTGAGTTTATCCAGATATTGGCGCTCATGCTTCTGTACCAACACAACCAATTTGGTCTTAGGTGCGTAACGTTGCAAGGCGTACAACAACACGTCCAAATTACTCATGTTGATGCCAGCATAATTGTTGGCATAACCGTAAAAAAATTCAGCCACCAACCAATCTGGTGGGGTCTTTTTCACCACCATCATCGCCTTACGTTGCGATGCGACCTTCAACTCCAAAAAATTGAATTTGGCATACAACGGTGAAAATTGAGGGTGTTGTGGTGATTCAACAATGGAAAACAGAGTGCGTTCTTTCACGACACACCTGTTTCAACATCCGCGAATTGCTGCTGCAAATAAGCAATAATATCGTTTGATTCGTACATCCAACGCACCGAACCGTCAGTGTCGGTAATGCGCAAACAAGGCACTTTCACTTCACCGCCTTCTCGCAACAGCTCCTCGCGGTACTGCCCCTCTTTACGTGTATCACGAATTTCGATATTCAACCCCAGACGACGGATGGCACGCCTCACCTTGACGCAAAAAGGGCAGGCTTCAAATTGATACAGCGCCAAATGCTCCGTTTGCGTATCCAATTTTTGCTGTGTCTCCACATCGTGTTTTGGACGACTCGGGGAAAAAATAAAATTCAATAGCAGGATAATCCGACCCAATACCCAACGAACTGCTTTCACACTCAACTCCTAATAATCAGCTTAAGGACAAAAATTGAGTGCCATTTTACCTGATCCAAAATAAAAGAGAACTGGATACTCAGAGGTCGTCTGCCAACTCTTCCTGCAAGGCAGATCGCCAAGCAGGCCGCCGCCCTTCGGCAAAAGCATTGACTCCCTCCCGACCTTCTTCTGAACAACGCAGGCGTGCCATTAGCTGCACACTCTCCGTCATAACCTCTTTATCAACCGGCAACACCTGCTGACGAGCCAACAAGGCTTTTGTCTCCAGCTGAGCCAGAGGCGCTACCGCTTGCAGTTTTTTCAAAAATTTATTGGCCTCCAGCGCCAATTGATTGCGCGGATAAACCTCATGTACCAACCCAATCTGTTTGGCCTCTTCAGCACTGAAATGCTCACCGGTTAACATGTAACGCCCTGCGGCTCGACTGCCAATCGCCGCTAAAACATAGGGACTGATAAGCGCAGGGACATAACCTAAACGCACTTCTGGCAAACAAAACCGCGCTTTTTCAGTCGCAAAAACCACATCACAACAGGCCAGCAAACCCACACCGCTGCCATACACTTCCCCTTGAACCAGTCCAACCACAGGTTTTGGAAAACGATCCAGTTCACGCAACAGTTGGCCTAACTGCAATAGATCTTCAACTTTATCCTCACCAGCCTCCACCAGCCGCTGCATCTCCTCTATATCACTGCCAATACAAAATTTATGGCCATTAGCAGCAATGACTATTTGACGTACCGTATCGTCGGCAGACAAACGCCACAGCGCTTCACGCAACCTCTGGATCAAAACCGTATTCAGAGCATTATGCTGCTCAGGTCTATTGAGCATCAAACGCACCGTATGCCGAACTCGTTGTTCGATAAGAGGTGGATCATTCTGCATTAAAAGAACCCTCCTAAGTTTCTTAAAATCTTGTCTGTGTTATGAATGTGTTAATATTTCACAAGCATGCTGGCTGTTGCCCACAAATTACTGATTTTCCCTGTACTTTTGTGATCAAAGTAGCAGTTTCAGCTAGAAATCCAAACATACCCAACCTAAACTGGAATGGCACGCATTGCGCTGTAGTATCAAAACTCATCTATTTATAATCAAAGTAACGCATCATTGGCGATTATCTTTACATTAAATCAGAAAAAATATGTCTGAAACTGAGGAAAACACACTGCCAGAAGTCAGTGATCTGCTGTTGGCTTATCTTGAGCAGCTCAAAATTGACTGTGTATTTGGCGTTCCTGGTGGGGGCATCGAACCCCTCTTTAATGCCCTCGCTCGCAGTCAACGTTCCGGTGGCATCAGAGCCGTCATCGCCCGCCATGAAACCGGCGCGGCGTTTATGGCCGACGGTTATTATCGCCAAACAGGCAAGCTGGGCGTCTGCTGCGCCACCACGGGACCTGGAGCCACCAACTTATTGACAGGTGTCGCTTCTGCTTATGAAAACCAGATCCCAGTGTTGGTTTTGACTGGTCAAACCTCACTGAGTCATTTTGGCCAAGGTGCATTACAAGAGTCCTCCAGCAGTGGCATCGACACAGTGGGCATGTTTCAACACTGCACCCGTTATAACAGCTTGATCTCGCACCTTGATCAGTTTGAACGCAAATTAATCAGCGCCATTATGACGGCCTTTCAATCTCCACCGGGTCCTGTTCATCTCACCTTACCCCTAGACATACTGCGTGCTCCCTCTCCCGTACAGCAACCGCAATATTTCCTACCCCAACTCACCAAAACCAATTTTTCTGTGGATTTGGAGCAAGTCTCAATCTTAGGAAAAAAACTGGCCGCATCAAAAGGCTTGGCCTTTGTGATTGGTGATGGAGCCGAAGCCGCCATCGAACCTCTTTGCCAACTAGCCGAAAGATTAGGGGCTTGGCTGATTGCCACCCCACACGCCAAAGGTCTGATCAATCACAATCACCCTCTGTTCTGTGGTGTGCTGGGATTTGCCGGTCATGAAAGCGCTCTCGCCACCCTAAGACAAGATCGTATTGATACAATTATGGCCATCGGCACCAGTTTAGGTGAGTGGGCCACCAACGGCTGGGACAGCGCTTTATTAAACCATCGGTTGCTGCATGTGGAAGAGATCGCAACTAATCTGACCCGTTCTCCGATGGCACAAATGCAACTCTGTGGCAATTTACAAAAAATATGCACACAACTGCTTGCACAATCAACATCACATCAACAAGACAAAACTGCAGTTAGCCCACCTTCACCGTACCAACAACAGATAAAGCAAGACATACTGAAGTTATCCTCTAATGCCCATGCTCTAATAAAACCTCAATGGCTGATGCAAAATCTGGGGAAATTATTACCCTCTGGCACTCTATTTCTTGCGGACTCCGGCAACAGCATTGCCTGGGCGATCCACTATTTTCACCCACCCGAGCGGCGGTTAACGGCTCGAGACGGTGACAAACCTCTGTTTCGGGGCGCGCTCGAATTCGCCTCTATGGGTTGGGCCATTGGTGCTGCTGTCGGTACCGCTGTGGGCACACAAAACCAAGCAGTTGTCTGCGTCACCGGTGATGGCAGCTGGCTTATGTCGGGCCAAGAAATCACCGTCGCCATCCAAGAATCACTCGCCATTATTTTTATTATTCTCAATGACTCTGCATTGGGGATGGTCAAACACGGTCAACAGTTAGCCAAAGCCGAGACCATTGGATACGCTCTACCCAACATTAATTATGCCGCGATGGCGCAGGCGATGGGCGTACAAAGTTTCACCATCCGGCAACCTCAAGAATTATTGCAGCTGGATTTTAAAGCCCTCTGTAAATACCCAGGCCCGACTCTACTGGACATTCACATTGATCCCAATGAAGTCCCCCCCATCGGGGCCAGAGTCAAAGTCTTGGGCAGTGCTTGATGTCCAAACAGAAAAAACAAGAAACCATTCGCAGCCATATTTGGCAAGAAGAGGCCGAAGCAGACAACCCCTTCACGGCCAAAACCTGCTACTGCTCCGGTTACGATGTCTACGGCGACCTGCTTGGCAAAGCCCGCTGGTCTGAATACCTTTTCCTCTTGTTTCAACGCCAACCGCCACAACCATGGCAAGCTGCTCTGCTGGAAGATGTCGCCCTTATTTTGGCCAATCCAGGACCACGAGATCTCAGTGTTCGTGCCGCCATGAACGGTGGCGTTGGCCAATCCACCAGCGCCTCTTGTTTAATGGCCGCGCTGGCCGTGGGTGCCGGTCAAAATAGTGGCGCTCACGAACTGGCTCTGGCACTGCAAGGCTGGCAGCAGTGCCAGCTCGACCTAACAGAGTGGCAAGCGTGGTTTAAGGCTCTCAACAAGGATGAACGTGCTGACATCTGGCCTGATATGGAACACTTTCCAGGTTTTGATCCACAGGGCATCTCCTGCTCCACTCCAGTACGACAAGCCTTACAACACCTCAGCAAACAACACCCTGATGGCGCACTCAATTGGCTAATGCACGAACGTGTCTCATTTGAAGCAATCGCCAAAAAACCACTCTCCATGCTCGGTGTCACCGCAGCGGCCTTTTACGATTTGGGTTTTACACCACAGCAAGGCGAGATGCTCTATCTGCTGCTGCGTCTGCCTGGAGCCGCCGCACATGCCCTAGAGCAGATGCCTCGGGGCTGGGTTCACTACCCCTTTTTTGCTGATGGTCTACAGGTTGAGAACGACCCAAGTAAACAAGATAAACCCCATGAATAAAACAGACACTCAACTCGAGGCTTTACTGGATGCCGAACGGCTCTGGGTAACAAAGATGGGGGGGTGGTTTGGCAAAGAACAGCGGGTTGTTTATCGTGGTAAAGACCTCTTTCACGACCTGAAAGACTTCTCATGGATGGAGCTGCTGCTGTTTGGTGTCACCGGACGAGAGTTTTCCAAACAACAGGTAGCACTCTTTAATGCCATCTGGGTCATCTGCATCAGCTACCCTGATCCGCGACTCTGGAATAACCGAGTTGCAGCTCTAGCAGGCACCGCGCGCAGCACAGCCTCTCTGGCCATTGCTGCCGCCACAGCAGTTTCCGAGGCCACCGTCTACGGTTCGAAAGCTGGGTTACGCTCGATGAATTTTCTCCAGCGCAGTATGAAACAAAAAAAACTCGGTGTCAGTGTTGAAGACATTGTGGCCAACGAGATGAAAAAATATAAAACCATCTCTGGTTACAGTCGCCCAATCCCCATTCCAGATGAACGCATCACTCCCCTGCTACGCAAAGCCGAAGAGCTGAACTTAGCAAAAGGAGACTATCTATCTCTGTCTTTCCAGGTAGAAGCGGTTTTATTAACAAAACATCCACGGGGGTTTATGAATATTGCGGCCATGATCGCAGGGCTTGCCGCTGACCAAGGGTTCTCCTGCCAAGAATTGCATCAATTCATGGGGCTGGGTTTTTCAGCCGGAATCTATCCCTGTTTTATCGAAGCCAGCGAAAAGCCAGAAGGATATTTTTTTCCGCTGCATTGTGAACGTATCGAATATCGCGGTGAAAAACCACGCCAATGGAACGACAGAAAAACTCAGTAAGAACAAATTTGATAGAGAAGAAAAACTGGAAGGGAAAATATGGTGGCTATGGGTGGACTTGAACCACCGACCCCAGCATTATGAATGCTGTGCTCTAACCAACTGAGCTACATAGCCGTGTACTGCGAAAGTGGCGCGATTTTGCAATATCGTCGCCACTCCGTCAAGCATTATCTACAAGCAATTAAACATTGAAGCGGAAGTGAACCACATCCCCCTCTTGCATCACATATTCCTTGCCTTCAAGACGCCATTTACCCGCATCTTTAGCCCCTTGTTCACCACTGCCAGCAATAAAGTCCTCATAGGCGATCACCTCGGCACGGATAAAACCTTTCTCAAAATCGGTGTGAATCTTACCCGCCGCTTGTGGCGCGGTGTCGCCCTTCTCAATAGTCCAAGCTCGTACTTCCTTAACCCCAGCGGTAAAATAGGTCTGCAACCCCAACAATTCATAACCGGCACGAATCACTCGATCCAAACCGGCCTCTTGCAAACCCATATCGGCTAAAAATTCGACTTTATCTTCCTCATCCAGCAAAGCAATTTCCGCTTCCATCGAAGCACAAACCGCAACCACACCGGCACCTTCCGTAGCCGCATGGGCTTTGACTTGATTCAACAACGCATTCTCTTCGAAACCCGACTCATCTACATTGGCAATGTACATGGTCGGTTTAATGCTCAACAGATGCAGCTCCGCCAGCTGACTCTTTTGCAAATCCGTTGCTTCCAGTGAGCGGGCAGGCAAACCTTGATCCATATGATCCAATAGACCCTGCAAAAACGCTTTATGAGCCAGCGCATCTTTATTACCCGATTTGCTCATCTTAGCAACCCGTAATAAAGCCTTCTCCACCGTTTCCATGTCCGCCAACAACAATTCGGTGTGGATCACATCAATGTCAGCTAACGGTTCGATACGACCATTGACGTGAATCACATCGTCATCTTCAAAACAGCGCACCACATGCGCAATGGCATCGGTCTCACGGATGTGGGCTAAAAATTTATTTCCTAGCCCCTCGCCTTTAGAAGCCCCTTCCACCAAACCGGCAATATCGACAAACTCCATCGTGGTCGGCAAAATACGTTCAGGGTTAACAATCTCGGACAACGCCGCCAAACGCGGATCGGGCATTGGTACCATGCCCACATTGGGTTCAATGGTACAAAAAGGATAATTCTCTGCGGCAATCTCTGCGCGTGTCAGAGCGTTAAACAGCGTTGATTTACCCACATTGGGCATGCCCACAATACCGCACTTAAAACCCATCAGTTGTTATACCTTTTATTAATGCCAAGCCAATATTTATATTTTACGGTGCAGCTCGTTCATGGCTTTTTCCAACTCACCGTCTAAAATCTGTGGTGTGGCTCGTAACAGATCCCAAACCACACCTTCCAACTGCTCTGCTTGCTGGCGCGTCGGGCGATCCAGAACGTAATCCACGACTTGGTCACGATGACCAGGATGATCAATACCCATGCGCAAGCGCCAAAATTCTTTGCTGCCCAACTGACTGATGCTGTCACGTAGGCCATTATGACCCCCATGCCCACCACCCTTTTTTAAGCGCAGCGCACCCACGGGCAGATCCAACTCATCATGCACCACCAAAATCGCTTCAACAGAAATCTTAAAATAACGCGCAAGTGCAGCAATCGACTGACCACTGCGATTCATAAACGTACTCGGTTTTAACAGGCGAATATCGCGGCCACGATGATTGATTTTGGCCACTTCGCCATGAAATTTAGTTTCAGATAAAAATGCCACAGAATATTCCGCAGCCAAAGCATCCAGATACCAAAAACCCGCGTTATGGCGGGTTTCATGGTACTTGGAGCCAGGATTCCCCAGCCCCACAATCAGTTCAAACTGCGCCTTAACCGGCATCGTTCAAACCTTATTCTGCTGGCGTTTCAGCAGCTGCCTCATCTTTGACAACACGAGGTGCGTGGACAGCAACAACAGCACTGTCATGGCCTTCACCGTGACTCAATGCTCTCAGCTCAACACCTTCAGGCAGCACCATTTCAGACAGGTGAACGGACTCACCCATCGCTACATTGCTCATATCCACCTCAATAAACTCAGGTAAATTCGCTGGCAAACAAGAGACTTCGACTTCAACCACAACATGATTGACTGCACCACCGGCTTTCACACCAACACAAACGTCTTCATTGATAAAATGCAATGGCACATGAGCGTGCATTATTTCATTGACGCTAACACGTTGAAAATCAGCATGTAAAATAATGGGTTTAAACGGATGACGTTGCAAGTCACGCAAAACCACACTCTCGGATTGACCCGCAATATTCAAGGTGAGGATATGAGAATAAAAAGACTCATTACTCAAGCTTTTTAACATCTCGTTCTGTGACAAACTCAAAGAGACCGGCTCAGCAGTACCACCATAAACCACCGCAGGGACTTTACCTGTGCGACGTAGGCGGCGGCTCGCACCTTTCCCCATGTCTTGGCGCAATTCTGCTTCTACCGTAAAAGAGATACTCATTTTTAACTCCTAAAATAACAAAAAACCGCTCGAAAGCGGCATAAACCCCCCTTTGCGACCAAGGGGGATAAAAAAAGGCTGCTGATTAATCCATATAAAGCGAGCTAACGGACTCTTCCATGTGGATCCGACGGATGGTCTCCGCCAACATGCCCGACACCGATAGTTGACGAATTTTTTTACACTGGGTCGATAATTCAGTCAATGGAATGGTATCGGAAACCACCAGTTCATCTAACTCAGAGCCGTTCAAGTTATCCAACGCAGGACCGGAAAGCACGGGGTGAGTGGCGTACGCCACCACTTTTTTCGCCCCCCGCTCTTTCAAGGCCTTTGCTGCTTGCATCAACGTACCGGCGGTATCAACCAGATCATCCACCAAAACGCAGCTCTTACCTTCCACCTCACCGATAATGTGCATCACCTTAGCCACATTGGCTTTCGGGCGACGCTTATCAATAATGGCCAGATCCGCATCATCAAGACGTTTCGCGACCGCTCGCGCTCGAACCACGCCCCCCACATCAGGAGAGACGATGATCAAGTCTTCGTATTTCTGTCGCCAAATATCACCCAACAACAGCGGTGAAGCGTAGACATTATCCACCGGAATATCAAAAAAACCCTGAATTTGATCCGCGTGCAGATCAACGGTCAAAACCCGATCCACACCAACACTGGTGAGCATATTGGCCACCACCTTGGCGGTAATCGGCACTCGCTGTGATCGAACCCGTCGATCCTGACGAGAGTAACCAAAATAGGGAATCACCGCGGTAATGCGATTGGCAGATGCACGCCGCAGGGCATCCGTCATCACCAACAGCTCCATCAAATTTTGATTGGTGGGCGCACAGGTAGGCTGAACCAGAAAGACATCACGACCTCGGACGTTTTCAAGAATTTCTACGGTGATTTCGCCATCGCTAAAGGCTCCGACATGAGCTTTACCGAGAGACATATTGAGGTGATTAACGATCTGCTGAGCCAAAGCAGGATTTGCATTACCGGCAAAGACCATCATCGGACTATCGGCCACGATTGGTTACTCTAATACTGAAAAATGGCTGGGTCGGCAGGATTCGAACCTGCGCATACTGGGATCAAAACCCAGGGCCTTACCGCTTGGCGACGACCCAATAAAAAGTTCCTAGCGCAACGATTTTTCAAACTCAAGCCGTTTTAGCAGCGGAGAGCGATTGCAACCTTTGGCAACAAACCCAATCCATCCACTTGGCAAGGCAGAAAAAATCTGCTCCGCTTGCGCTCTATTTTCGAATGCAGAAAAAACACAACCACCGGTTCCGGTCAATCGTGCTGCACCGTGATCGGATAACCAATCCAGTGCATCTGCAACTCTAGAATAAAGCGCCTTCACCACAGGTTCGCAAACATTTTCGGTTTGCCCTGCGAGAAAGGCGCGTATTGTGATAGCAGAACAGTTCCTTGTCAATTGCGAATTTGAAAAAATTTCTGCGGTGGAGACTTGACACTCAGGCACAATTATCAAGTACCACGGCTGCGGTATCTCCACGAGGGTCAACTGCTCCCCCACACCTTCCGCCCAAGCCGCTGAACCACGAACAAAAACCGGCACATCGGCTCCCAGTTGCAGCGCCAATTCCGCCAGTTGATCAACATCAAATTTCAGACCCCAAAGTTGATTCAGCGCCACCAACGCGGTTGCCGCATCGGAGCTACCGCCACCCAAACCACCGCCCATCGGCAGAATTTTATGCAGCGTAACAGCCACCCCCAAAGAGGCTTTACTTTGAGCCGCCAACAATTTGGCCGCACGAATCACCAAATCATCCGCTTCGGCCACCCCAGCAACCTCGTTGAGACGGATAATTTTTCCATCCTCACGCACACTAAAATCCAGTGAATCAGAGTAATCCAAAAATTGAAACAGGGTCTGCAACTGATGATAACCGTCCTCTCGCCTGCCAGTAATGTGCAGAAACAGATTCAGTTTGGCTGGCGCAGGCCAAGCTTTTAACAACATGTTCATATCTCAATTTTAAGTTAAGGGTATTTAACCGCTTGGCGGACGCAAGCGTGAAGAGGCTGGCGACTCAAGCGGAGCCAATTGCCACTCGTGAATGGCCAGACGCAACTGCAAACCCCGATAGCGTAAAAAAAGCTCACTTGGCAGCACTAAATCAGCAACCGCTTCGTAGGCTATAAATTCCACCTGCCAACCTTGATAAACCAAAGAGTGCAAATATCCCTGATCGTTTAATTCAATCTGCGTCGCTTTAGCAGGCAAACCCAAAACCCAAAAACGCAAACTCTGCAACGGCAACGACCAACCCAACGTCTGTTGCAATAGCTCCTCTGCATTAGCAGCGCGAAGAGGACGACCGGAAGCCGGATAGAGAGCCACCTCAGACTCATCACCCCGAATGCGCAACTTACCAACCCCAAACGGCGGTGTCACACGCAGATCAAAACGCTGTTGATTTTGTCGCCACCAAAGCTGCGCAGAGCCGCTCTGTTGCTCAGAACGCAGAGCCAACTTGCCCTGCAACTGCCAACTCTGAATGGCCAACAACGGACGTTGATGTTCCTGCCACGCAGCCTCAATGTCTTCCACAGGGGGTGGTTTCGGGGCAGTGCTGCAACCGGCAATCAGCAACACCAGCAGCATAAACCCTCTCATCAGGGTTTGAGACGCTGCATCGCTTCTTTGAGAATGTCGTCATCGGGAGAGGTTTTTAGAGCATGATTCCAAACCGTATTGGCGCGCTGTTTATCGCCACTGACCCACAGAACTTCACCCAAGTGCGCAGCAATTTCAGGATCTTCCAACAATTTATGCGCCCGACCGAGTAACTCCAAAGCCTTATCATGTTCTCCGGAACGATAATACCACCAACCCAAACTGTCGATCACTGCTGGATCATCAGGGCTGAGAGCAAGCGCTCGGCGGATATAACCACCGGCTTCTTGCAAACGTTGTGGCTGTTCAATCAAAAAATAACCCAAGGCATTCAAACCATGAGCATTTTCTGGCTCCAAGATCAGCAACTGCGTTAAGTCCGCTTCAAACTGATCAAACTTCTGCAATTTTTCCGCAACCAAAGCCCGTGCATAGAGCAGATCAACATTTTTTGGCTGATCTTGCAGCGCCTCATCAAACAGCTGCAACGCCTGCTCATGCTCTCCTGCCGCACGCAGTATTTCTCCTTCGGTAAGGAAAAACCGTACTGCGTAAGAGGCCTCTGTGTGCAACAGGCGTAAGCGCTTCAATTGCAGACGTGCCTGATCAATTTTTCCCAACTTAGCCAACATCTCCGCCATGCGCACCTGCGCGTCAAGACGATCCTCACCCTCCGTTACATTTTGGTAATGCTCCAGTGCCTTTTTATAATCACGACGACTGTCGGCAATCCGCCCCAAATAATAATTGGCTTCATTTCCACGCTGACCCAAAACCAACAACTGCGAGAAATACTCCTCAGCTTCATCGTAGCGGCGCGACTCCACCGCCAACAACCCCAAGGCAAACACCACATTTTCTTGATCTGCATAACGCTTAAACAACGCTTTCAACTGCACCGCAGCACGTTCATATTGACGCGCTTTGACCAACAAGCGTGCATAACCCAAACGTAACGCTCTGTTATCAGGACTCTTCTCGATGGCACTGGACAAACCGGCAATCGCCCGCTCCGAACGCCCCATTTTCAACAGCAATTTAGCGCGCAACAACAGCGCCTCTGCATCACCGGACTCCAATTCTAAGGCCTTATCCAAAGAGGCCAAGGCGGCCTCTTGATCGTTATTGCGCAACTCAAAACGCGCCCTTGCGAAATGCAGCACCGCACTTTTAGCATGCTGCTTTAACAACGCCCTAACAATCGGCAGCGCCACTTGCGACTTTTTCTCTTGTAACAAAATCGCCGCAATCAAAGAGAGCACATGCTGTTGCGAAACGCTGTCCTTAGCTGCTTGCAGTGAAATCATCTTTTTAAACGCTTTCAGAGCTTGATCTTTATTGCCCTGTTTTAACTGCACCACCGCCAAAACTCGATGCGCTTCCAAACCTTCGGGAGCCAAATCTAACCAACGCGCCACACCTTGTGAAGCCTGCGGCCAAGCTTGAGCAAAGAGGGCAATGCGAGTTGCCTGACGCGCCAAGCGCACATCGTTAGAAGCCTCCGCAATCAGCAAGTATTGCTGCAATGCCAAGGCAACATCCCCGCGTCGCAACGCCAATTCGGCCACCAAAACTCGATAGATCAAATCAGGATCATCAGCCGAACTAAAAGGGATCGGTGATTTTAACGCCTGTTCTTGACGATGAATCGCGCGGCTTTCCCTCTCCGCCGAAGAAAGATCATTCTTATTCTGAGGCGATGACTGAGACACACTCGGCACACCACTACAGGCCGCACCACTCAAACCCAACAGACAGACCAGCAATAACCTTTTAGACATAGATAATCCTCTTATCCTTAATTTAAGGCCACATCGATGACATCGACTATACCCGATTTTTTAGCCAAAACGGATGCCAGCAAATCACACAATGGATCCCCTCTTGTAATCCCTTCGCCAATAGCGCAGAATTTTGCGCTTTTGGACAGCTCCACTTGCCATGTCACTGCTTGCTCTGGGTTTAAATCATAAAACGGCACCACTGGAAATTCGTGAGCGAGTCGCCTTTGCGCCAGACAAACTCCAACAGGCGCTCAACAGTCTGAAACAGGTTGAGGGTGTCCGTGAAGCTGCCATTGTCTCCACCTGCAATCGTACCGAACTCTATTGCTGCCTCCACGATCATTCGTCACAAGCGGTGATCGATTGGTTCCATCAGTACCACAACATTGATGCCGAGCAGATTACCTCCTATCTGTTTCAGCACCAAGATCGCGATGCGATCAAACATCTGCTACGGGTCTCCAGCGGCCTCGACTCACTGGTCTTGGGTGAACCGCAAATCCTTGGCCAGATCAAAACCGCCTACCAAGCCGCCAGCCAATTTGGTAGCCTCAACCAACAACTGAATAAACTCTTTCAACACGCTTTCAGCGTTGCCAAACAGGTACGCACCGACACCGCCATCGGCTCCAGTCCGGTCTCCGTTGCTTTTGCCGCCGTCAGTTTGGCCAAACAGATTTTTGGTGATCTAAAGCCCCTCTCCGCTCTGATGATCGGCGCAGGTGAAACCATTGAACTGGCGGTGCGCCATCTGCACGCCAACAACATCGGCCACATCACCATCGCCAACCGCACCGTTGAACGAGCGCGGACACTGGCCGATGAGTTTGAAGGTGCCAACGCGATCAGTCTTAATGATATTCCCAACGTCTTACCACAAGCGGATATTGTCATCTCCTCCACCGCCAGCCCGCTGCCCATCTTGGGCAAAGGTGCGGTGGAACACGCGCTCAAGATACGAAAACATCGCCCCATGTTTATGGTCGATATCGCCGTTCCACGAGACATTGAAGCCCAAGTAAGCGAACTGGACGACGTGTACCTCTACACCGTCGATAACCTGGAAGAGGTGATCGAAGAAAATCTGCAATCGCGCCGCGAAGCCGCCGCCCAAGCGGAAGAGATGATCGAAGCCCACGTCGAGCGTTTTATGGCTTGGCTGCGTTCTCTGGATGCCGTCGATACGATCAAATCCTACCGCCAGCAAGCACAAAAAACTCAGCAAGAAGTGCTAGAACAAGCACAAAGACGGCTCGCTCAAGGCCGTCCTGCGGAAGAGGTCTTGGATTATCTCGCCCACACCCTGACCAACAAACTGCTGCACACCCCCAGCGAGCAACTACGAACAGCAGGCCAAAACGGCCAACGTGAGCTGATTATCGCCGCTCGTGAACTCTTCAACATCAAAGACTCAGACACATGAAAGCCTCAATTTTAAACAAACTGGAACAGCTTGCCGCCCGTCACGAAGAGGTCGGTATTCTGCTCTCCGAACCGGAGGTGTTAAGCGACCAAAATCGTTTTCGCAACCTCTCGATGGAATACTCTCAACTGGAGCCGGTGACGCAAAACTACAGCGCCTACCAACAAGCCCAAGAAGATCTCGAAAACGCCAATGAAATGCTGGCGGAAGACGATGCCGAACTACGCGAGATGGCCAATGACGAGATCAAAACCGTCAAAGCTCAGTTGGTAGAGTTGGAAGTGGATCTGCAAAAACTGCTGCTGCCCACTGATCCGCACGATCAGAGCAACGTCTTTTTGGAGATTCGCGCCGGAACCGGCGGTGATGAAGCGGCGCTGTTCGCCGGAAATTTGTTTCGCATGTACAGTCGTTACGCCGAAAACCACCGCTGGCAGATCGAAATTCTCAGCGAACGCGAGGGCGAACACGGCGGTTACAAAGAGATCATCGCCCGCATCATCGGCACCGGAGCCTATTCGCGGCTCAAATTTGAGTCCGGCGCACATCGAGTCCAGCGCGTTCCCGAGACCGAATCACAAGGTCGCGTCCACACCTCGGCGGCCACCGTGGCCATTCTGCCTGAGCTGGCCGCCATCGAAGAGATCGACATCAACCCCAGCGACCTGCGCGTGGACACCTTCCGCGCCTCCGGTGCCGGTGGTCAGCACATCAACAAGACCGACTCCGCCATTCGCCTCACCCATCTGCCCACCGGCATCGTGGTGGAGTGTCAAGACGAACGTTCGCAACATAAAAACCGCGCCAGAGCCATGTCGCTGCTGCAATCACGCATCGTCGGTGAACAGCGTGAGAAACAGGCCACCGAGCAGAGCGAATCGCGCCGTTTGCAGGTGGGCAGTGGGGATCGTTCCGAACGCATCCGCACCTACAACTACCCGCAAGGGCGCATCACCGATCACCGCATCAACCTCACCCTCTACAAACTGGATGAGATCCTCATCGGCTCACTGGATCAACTCATCGACCCGCTACTGAGCGAGCATCAAGCGGATCAACTGGCGGCACTGAGTGAAACCTTTTAAGCCGTTGAGTAACTAAATCATCACCACGATGAACAACATCAAAAGCCACTTGGAACAGGCAAGCCAAACACTGCACAACAGTGACAGCCCACGTCTGGATGCTGAGGTGCTGCTCGGTTTTGTGCTGCAAAAACCGCGCAGTCACCTTTTTAGTTGGCCAGACAAAACCCTCTCTGAAGCACAACAACAGCACTTCACCACCCTCGTTCAGCAACGTTACAACGGCCAGCCCATCGCCCATCTCACCGGAGAACGTGAGTTCTGGTCACTGCCGCTGAACGTCACCGCTGACACCCTTATCCCACGCCCCGACAGCGAACTGTTGGTGGAGATCGCGCTGGAAAACCTGCCAGCTCAAGCCCGCATTTTAGAGCTGGGCACCGGCACTGGGGCGCTCTCATTGGCGCTGACCAGTGAACGCCCCGATGTGCAGATTATCGCCACCGACCGCTCCTCTGCGGCGCTACAAGTGGCAACGGACAACGCACAGAGACTGGGGCACAGCAACATCACTTTTCTGCTTAGCGATTGGTTTGAGCAGATCCCCGCTCAGCAATTTGAGCTGATCCTCTCCAACCCGCCTTACATCGCCGCCGATGATCCTCATCTACAACAAGGCGATCTGCGCTTTGAACCCAGCAGTGCTTTAATTAGTGAAAACAATGGGCTGGCCGATCTCAGCAAAATCATCCAGCAAGCGCCTGCCTTTTTAGCTCCTCAAGGACGTTTACTGCTGGAACATGGCCATCAACAAGGGAAAAAGGTGCGTAACTTGCTGGAAAAGTCCCAGTTCCAAAATCTGGGCACTCGATCTGATTTAGGCGCAAATGAACGTGTTACTCTAGCAGTCAGACCGCTCCGCCCATAACATCCGCCAAGTTAGGCCTTGGAGTCATTTATATGCCAATCAAACATCGTGAAATAAGTTTTTGTCAACTCCACCCCGATCGCCAACAAGCGCGCAGCGCATCACTGTTGCTCTCCGATTTTGACGGCGTTTTAGAAGCGCTGCCACTGGAAGACGGCCTGCACTTGCAGATCAGTTACAGCCTGCGAGAAACGTCACTGTTAGAGCTGGAAACCTTTCTGGAAGAACAGGGTTATCACCTCGACAACACCCTACTGGCCAATTTGCGCCGCTCCCTTTACCACTACAGCGAAGAGACCGAAATTCATAACCGTTACCTCGAAGCAGAAAAAAACAGCACTCGAAGCGTCTTTATCAGCCGTTACACCCAGAGTGAACGGGGCTGCCGGGATCGTCGTCCAGGCCACTGGCGACGTTATCTCTGACCTTATGAACGATGATCAACTGCTGCGTTACAGCCGCCAGATTATGCTGCCCCAAGTGGGCATTGAAGGCCAACAGCGACTGCTGCAAAGCCACGTCACCCTGTTTGGCCTCGGTGGTTTAGGCGCACCCATCGCCATGTATTTGGCCGCTGCGGGCATCGGTAAGTTAACCCTAATCGACTTTGATCATGTGGAGCTGAGTAATTTACAACGCCAAATCATTCACAGCAGTGAGGATCTGGGCAAAGACAAAGTGCAATCAGCCCGAGAGAGCTGCCTCAAGCTCAATCCTGATATTCAAATCCAGACCATCAGTACACGCCCCGACGAGTCCCAACTGCCCAACCTCGTGCGTAACAGCGATTTGGTCATTGATGCCACCGACAACTTCCACAGTCGCTTTGCCATCAATCACGCCTGCGTATCCGAAAAAATTCCTCTGGTTTCCGGCGCGGCGATTCGCATTGAAGGACAAGTGAGTGTGTTTCGCAACGATCTGGATAACAGTCCCTGTTATCGCTGCCTCTACCCCGATTCTGGCGAAGAGGCGCAAACGTGCAGCGAAAATGGCGTATTAGCCCCTCTGGTGGGCATTATCGGTAGCATCCAAGCTTTGGAAGCGATGAAGGTTTTGATGAACATAGGCCATGAACTCAACGCACGCCTGCTGATCCTTGACGCACTGCGTATGGAGTGGCGCACAATGAAATTGCGCAAAGACCCTAATTGCCCCGTCTGTGGCGAATAGAAAAGCATTGCCTGCTAAGATCAGCTCTGGCAAGATTGCCCCTAACCTAGAAAAAACCCCGTTTGGCGCTTTTTTAGCCCTAAACTGATCAACTTTAAAGAAATTTAATTGAACCCATGGTTGCATCGCATTGAGTAATCAACACAACGTGACATTGCCCTCTGTTGGCAACTGGGGAACATTAGATGGTTCAACCTCGTGCCGTTTTGGCACACCTTCACAAAAAACATCCTAGTACTACGGAGAAAAACGTTATGAAAGCTGTCACTCGTTCTATGTCCATCGCCGCCGCTGTTGTCCTGACCCTGGGCTTAAGCGCATGTGGTTCTGATGGTGATAACCTCTCTGGTCTGCAAGATGAAATGGCGACCGTCTCTAAAACCGCCACCGATGCTGCCAGCAACGCTGAAGTGGCTCGTCGTGAAGCAGATGAAGCCAAACGTCTGGCTAAAGACGCTTGGACCAACTCTGAAGATGCCAAAACCATGGCCAGCGAAGCCCAAGCAACTGCTAACGATGCTAACGCACGCGTTAACAGTGCTTTCAAAGGCTCAATGATGAAATAATTCATCTGCCGCCAAGGACGGCGGATTTTTTATCACAGTGGTTGTTTCAAAATTGGCACTGGGATACCCCGCCGTTCCAGCACCGCTCGTTTTACCGCTCGACCGCTGACCAACCCCAACTCTTCATGACCCACTCTGGCTTTATTGATCGCCTCCATTGCGGCATGACGTAACGTCTGTTCAATATGTTCATCCTCGTCCAATGGCGGATGCACCTCCAGATACAACATTCCCATAAACCAGCCTGCTTTGACCGGTTGATTAACGATGTTCACCTTGGTGTTCACATCCACCAGATCAAACAGCTCGGCAATGTCCTCAGGGTAAAAACGCAGACAACCGTGACTGACTCGCATCCCCACGCCAAAAGGTTTATTGGTGCCATGCATCAAGTAACCGCTCATGCTCAAGCGCAATGAATGTTGTCCCAAGGGGTTGTCTGGCCCCGCTGGCACCACATCGGGCAACGGCTCACCTTTCTCAAGCGCCTCTTTTTTAATCGAAGCGGGAGGGTACCAAGCGGGATCTTTGACCTTTTTGACGATGCGGGTATAACCCATCGGCGTTTTCCAATCCATCCGACCAATGCTGACGGGATAGGTAATCAACTTCGCCACCTCACCTACGGTGAGCGGTTTGGGATAATAGTAAACCCGCATCTCTGGCAAATTCAGCACCAGACCACGCCGTGGCGCAACGGGCAAAATATAACGGGTTGGTAACAACACCGTCGTTCCGGCTCGTGGCAACCAGTGATCCACGCTCGGATTGGCGTGATCAATCTCGTTATGTCCTAGATCAAAACGCCGTGCGATGTCCGACAACGACTCCTCTTTTTGCGCCACCACCTCGCGCAAGCTACCGACCAGATCGGTGCCTACGGGCGGTAAAATCAGCTGTTCTGCATGAGCAGGTGCGCCCATCAAGAACAGCAGCGCTGCGGGCAACGTGTTTACTTTCAAACCAAAAAATCTCATTAATACAACCTCATACAGCATATTTCAAACCATAATAGAGACGTTATACCCTATCTGTTGTGCAATGGCCTTATTTTAGCGTATTCTTGCGATTTTCATGGCTGAACTTCCCATCAAAATGCAAAAAATCAACACCCTCTATCGAACCTTCACCCTCTCCACTCTGCTGCTTTTGAGCAGCGCTTGCAGCCTCATCCCCACTAAAAGCCCCCTATCTCCCATCGCAGCAGCACTGCCGCCAAAACAGTACGACTCTCCTTTGGAGCAAAAGGTCGATGAAGTGATGCAATGCATTCAAGAAAAGTGTGAACAGCAGCTCGAAAAACGCTTTGTACTCAAGGAAATGAGTTACGACAACTACAACCAGTGGGCGAGAACCGACATCGACTACCTGTTTGAAAACGCCAAGCTTCAGTGTGACAAACCCTACCAAGATCTGCGCTGGGAGGCTCTGAAAAAACGCATGTCAGCCAAACAACTGGAGAACAGTTACAACAAGGAGGGCTTACAGATGTGCATTCAGAGCATTGCCAGCGGCTGGCGCAAGCAGCCGAAAGATGGGGCGAAGTGAAGGTTTAATGATGGCCGTATCTATTGGTTTAACCTGCCGTCTTCCAGTTGAGCTATCACCATTTTTTTGATTTTGGTAGACGATGTTCGTGGATGGTATTTAATTTGAATTACTTTTTTTCCTTGCACATTAAAGTAGTTTTCCACATTCTGATTATGCGGCTTTCTGCCCCAGTCTTCGCCGATAACAAAAATATCCGCTTTAACTTCCTTACAAACCGTCAGATAATCCAATTCATGATATGGCAATACAATGTCCACGCAACGCAGTGCTTGCAGCATTTCAATCCGTTGTTCAAGCGGCACAATAGGAATTCTGGGTTTGTACAGCTTGACCACCTCATCAGACGCAACACCAACCGCAACCGTATCGCCCAGTGTGGCACAGTATTCCAACAAGGCCAGATGCCCAACATGCAACAGATCAAACGTACCCACCGTATAGACGACCATTTTTCTATTCAACTCCTAAATTAAAACATTCACGCCATTATTTTTATCAAACTTTTCTTTTTATTTTTCTACATGAGTTTTGCACCGTAGATTGCCGTTATGCCAAGAGTATAAGCAGCCAAGATCCAAACATTAATTGGGTTACCAGACAGCTTGGGGGTTTTGAGTTGCGACACATTTAAAGCCGCCAGTGCTAAACCACTCAGATACAGCACAACGGAAAATTCACCAACACTAAAAAACCCTTCGAACAAAAACACCGCAACCAGTATGAGATTATTATTATCCAGCGCCAAACCGGTGTACTTCGACCCACCCGCAAGACCAAACACACTGAAATAACTCAATCTTATTGCGCTAGCGGAGAGCATTAAAAAAGCCCCCACCAAAAAAAAGGGCTCAAATTTTCCATAGCTGAGCAGAAGCACAGCCGGTGCAACGCCGTAACTCACAATGTCGATTAGGACATCAAGCTGCCCTCCAAAGGCACGGTCATCACCGGTTCGCCCCTTCATTCTTCGTGCAACAAGCCCATCAGCCCAGTCAAAGGCAACCGCCCAGACCATCCCAATCATGGCCGCTGAATAAACACCCAATATACTGAAATAAATGGCCAATAACGTACAAGCCAAACCGGCCAAGGAACAGAGATTGGGCAGATCTTTTACATAAGAAAGAATCGTCGGCGGTAAGGCTTTGTTTTTCACATCAACGGTCATCATCGTTATCCTAAACTTTAAAAATCATTATTTATATTCGCAATAAAACAGTCTCTAAGCTGTGCCGTGACTTAGGAATTTTTGCATTAGGGTCATCATCAGGATGGTGATAACCAATCGCCAAAGCGACATCGCACTGATAACCTGCCAACTCTTTTACGAACTCCTGATTAACCAACTCCGTATCAATGCCCTCCATCGGCGTGGAGTCTATTTTTAGCCGTGCTAACGTGTGCAGCGTATTACCCAAAGCAAGATACGTTTGTGCTTTTGTCCAACCGCTGGTGTCTCCCGCTGCATCGGTATTCAACTCTGCAAACATAAAAACACCGAAGGCCTTTTCTCGCTCTTCTGCTGTTATGCGCTGATCCTCAATGGCTTTATCCACCACTTTGGCGTAATCATCGCGCGTGTAACGGGGGTTGTAAGCAAAAAGAATAATCTGTGAGCTATCAAAAACATGAGACTGATTGTATTGATGCTTCTGAGCAAAGGTTTTACTCATGCGCTCTTTTGCTTCACGACTCTCAATCACCACGAATTTCCACGGTTGTGAGTTAATGGATGAAGCAGACAGGCGCATGGCCTCAAAAAGCACATTCAGATTCTCTTGAGACACTTTTTTATTGGCATCGTATTTTTTGGTCGCATGTCGCCAAAGCAGATCTTCTATGATCGGATGAATCATCTATTGCTGGACTCCTAATGGGTTCCTGAGGGAGGGAATCTGAGTAAGGCTGAAAAAACTGAGGCAACAAGAGATTTACTCGTTTAAAAATAACGTAACTACTCAGCCCACCGATAACGTGCAACCTATTGATAATAAAAGATA
>CAZTQX010000003.1:0-30409 GCA_964615985.1 uncultured Gammaproteobacteria bacterium
TGATAAAGGTACCGTTAAAGGCCAACTGCGCGCTCTCTGGCTGATAAGCCAAGGTGAGCAGCAGGGTCAAACCCAGTGAAATTTGGCTCAGCAGGTAAGTAATGTTGCGTTGACTGTCTTTCAGAAACAGATCCACAGTCAACACCACACACACCATGCTAAGGAGGAATATCTCGGGGAGGGCGGTAATAAAATCGCTCATCAATCTGTCCTGTAAAAGTCCGCTTAAAGCTTAGAAGCTGAAATGTGTTGCAGTAAGTTTTCCACCGTGGGGTGCATCACCTCCACCATAGGATCAGGCCAGAGACCGAACAGCAGCACCATCGCCGCCAGCAGACCCAAGATCAAAAACTCACGCCCGTTGACGTCCTTCAAATCCGCCACTTTCTCGTTGCCCACATCACCAAAGATCACCCGTTTCACCATCCACAAGGTGTAAGCCGCGCCGATAATCAAAGTGGTGGCAGCCAAGAAGGCGTACCAGAAGTTGGCTTTGAAGCTGGCCAAAATCACCATAAACTCACCGACAAACCCAGAGGTGCCTGGCAGACCGGCGTTGCTCATGGCAAACAGCACCATGAAAGCAGCGAAGATCGGCATGGTGTTGGCCACCCCACCGTAATCCTTGATCTGACGGGAATGCACGCGGTCGTACATCACCCCGACGCAGAGGAACATCGCCGCCGAGATAAAGCCGTGGGAGATCATCTGCACCATCGCCCCCTCAATGCCCATCGCCGCACCGCTGCCCGCTTCACTGCCGCCGTTGGCCGCAATGCCAAAGACAATGAACATCCCCAAGGTGACAAAACCCATGTGGGAGATGGAGGAATAAGCAATCAGCTTCTTCATATCCTGCTGCGCCAAGGCAACAAAACCGATGTAAACCACCGCAATCAGCGAGAGCACAATCAACAACAGATCCAGCTCACGGCTGGCATCGGGGGTGATCGGCAAGGAGAAACGCAAGAAACCGTAACCGCCCATCTTCAACATGATCGCCGCCAGCACCACCGAACCGCCGGTGGGCGCTTCCACATGCGCGTCGGGCAACCAGGTATGCACCGGCCACATGGGAATCTTGACCGCAAAGGCCAACAAGAAGGCCAAGAAGATCAAAATCTGCGCTTCGATTGTCAGCGGCAAATTATGGAAATCGAGAATGCTAAAGCTGCCCGCTTTGCTGGCCATGTAGATCAAAGCGATCAACATAAAGACCGAGCCAAGGAAGGTGTAAAGGAAGAACTTAATCGTCGCGTAAACCCGATTCGGGCCACCCCAGATGCCGATCACCAAGAACATCGGTACCAGCATCGCTTCCCAAAAGACGTAAAAGAGCATGGAGTCCAAGGCCGAAAAGACCCCGACCATCAAGCCTTCCATAATCAGGAAAGAGGCCATGTACTGCGCGACCCGTTTTTGGATCACTTCCCAACCGGCCAGCACCACGATCACACTGATAAAGGTGGTCAACAGAATCAACGGCATGGAGATGCCATCCACCCCCAGCGCGTAGAGAATGTTAAAGGTCGGAATCCATTCAGCGCTCTCGCTGAACTGCATCGAGGCGGTGGTCAGATCAAAGCCCGTGTACAACGGAATCGAGATCAAAAACGTCAGCAGTGAGACCATTAAGGCCAGCGGACGCGCAAGCTTATCCCCTGCATACAAGATCAGGAAGCCACCGAAGATGGGCGTCCAAATCACCAGACTGAGTAACGGCAAATCTGCAAACATTCGCAAAAGACCTTATAAACTTTGGAGAGACAAAATTATCGAACCACAAACCAAGTGAGCAGCAGCAACAGGCCGATGATCATGGCAAACGCATAGTGATAGAGGAAACCGGTCTGAATCTGGCGCAACTTGCCAGAGAACCAGCCCACCGCTCTGGCTGAACCGTTGACCAGCAGACCATCAATCAACTTGATGTCACCGAACTTCCACAACAGATGACCGAGCTTGACACTGCCAGCGGCAAACACCGCTGCATTGAACTCATCAAAATAGTACTTTTTATCCAGCAGAGTGTGCAGCGGACGCAGACGGTTATAAAGCATCGTCGCCAACTGCGGCCGCTTCAGATAGATAAACCAAGCAGAGAAGATCCCCGCAAAGGCCAAGTAAACCGCCGGCCCTGACATGCCGTGAATCACGAACGACATCACGCCATGATAATGCTCACCGACCTGCGCCATCACATCACGACTGGAATCGACAAAAATCACGCCGCTAAAGAAATCACCAAACAGCATCGGGCCGATGGCCAAGCCACCGATGATCACCGACGGAATCGCCAACAAAATCAGCGGCACCGTCACCACCGGTTTGCACTCATGGCAATGAGACTTAGTCTCTTCGTCCATGCGCGTCTCACCGTGGAAGACCAAGAAGAACATGCGGAAGCTGTAAAACGCGGTGATAAAGACCCCTGCCATCACAGCAAAATAAGCGTAACCGGAACCGAAAATATCCGAGTGTCCCACCGCTTCGATGATCGCGTCTTTGGAGAAAAACCCAGCAAAACCAGGGAAGCCAATCAGCGCCAAAGAGCCGATCAGAGAGACCCAATAGGTGATCGGCATGTATTTTTTCAACCCACCCATTTTGCGAATGTCCTGCTCATGATGCATGGCGATGATCACCGCACCCGCCGCCAAAAACAACAAGGCTTTAAAGAAGGCATGCGTCATCAGATGGAAGATCGCCGCCGAGTAAGCCGAAGCCCCCAGCGCCACGGTCATGTAACCGAGCTGAGACAAGGTAGAGTAAGCGACCACCTTTTTGATGTCGTTCTGCACCATGCCGATCAAACCCATAAACAGAGCCGTAGTAGCACCGATGATCAGGATAAAGCTCAAGGCGGCTTCGCTCAGCTCAAACATGGGCGACATACGCGCCACCATAAAGATACCGGCAGTAACCATGGTCGCCGCATGGATCAGCGCCGAGATCGGGGTCGGGCCTTCCATAGAATCGGGCAGCCAGACGTGCAGCGGCACCTGTGCTGATTTACCCATCGCGCCGATAAAGAGCAGAATACAGATCACGGTGATCACACCCCAATCAAACCCTGGGATAATCTCAATGGTTTGTCCCACCAGAGAAGGCATCGCCTCAAAGACGGTTTTGTAATCCAAGCTGCCGGTGTACATCAATACCGCCGCAATGCCCAGCAAGAAGCCAAAATCACCCACACGGTTGACCAAAAAGGCCTTCATATTGGCGTAGATGGCGGTCTCTTTTTTATACCAAAAACCGATCAACAAGTAAGAAACCAGCCCCACCGCTTCCCAACCGAAGAAGAGTTGCAAGAAATTGTTGGACATCACCAACATCAACATGGAGAAGGTGAATAGGGCGATGTAGCTGAAAAAGCGCTGATAACCAGGATCGTCTTGCATGTAACCGATGGTGTAAATATGCACCATCAGCGAGACGCCCGTGACGACACACATCATCATCACAGTGAGGTTATCCACCAAGAAACCGACTTCAAAGCGGATGCCATCACTCACCATCCAAGTGTAAACCGATTGATTAAAGACCTCACCGCCGTCAAAAACGATGTGGTTAAAGGCAATCAGAGAGAGCGCAAAGGCGCTGCCGACACCCAAAATCGTGACCCAATGAGAAGCGGTACGTCCAATTTGACGACCGAACAGCCCTGCGACGATGGCACCCAAAAGCGGTGCGAGGGGAATGGCAAGATAGAGATTTTCCATACGGCTAGCCTTTCATGCTGTCCAAGTCGTTAACGTTAATGGTGCGCCAATTACGGAACAGCACGACCAAGATAGCCAAGCCAATTGCCGCTTCCGCTGCTGCCACGGTCAAGATAAAGAAAACAAAAACCTGCCCCGCCGTATCACCCAAATAGTGTGAAAAGGCGACGAAGTTCATATTGACCGCCAGCAACATCAGCTCAATCGACATCAACAAAATAATGACATTTTTCCGGTTAAGGAAAATACCGGCGACACTCAAACCAAACAGCACCGCGCCAAGAATCAGGTAATAAGATAAAGGTATCATTCACACATCTCCGACCCGATCACCTCGGGCAGCTCCAAGTTCTGCTGAAAGTTAGGGTTGTTCCGACTTCATTTTCACAACACGCAAGCGATCTGCTTTGCGTACTTTCACCTGTTCCGACGGTTTCTGCTGTTTGGTCTCCGGTCGGCGGCGCAAGGTCAACGCGATGGCAGCGACAATCGCCACCAACAGAATCACCGCCGCAATCTCAAACTGATAGAGATAATCGGTGTAGATCGCCTTGCCCAACTCTTTGGTGTTGCTGTAATCCGCCCCATGCGCCACCGCATTGGTCAGCTTCTCACTGACAAATTTAGGTGAGGCCACCACCATCACCATCTCGGCCACCATCACCAGACCGATGATAATGCCCAATGGCAGATAACGAATGCAGCCCTCACGCGTCGGTGCGGTGTCCACATCCAGCATCATCACCACAAAGATGAACAGCACCATCACCGCGCCCACGTAGACCAACACCAAAGTCAGCCCCAAAAACTCGGCTTCCGCCAACAACCAGATCCCAGCGCAGCTGAAAAAGGTCAGAACCAAAAACAGCGCTGCGTGTACCGAGTGGCGCACGGTAATCACCCGCGCCGCCGAAACCACCGCCACCAAGCTGAAGGTCAAAAATACCAGTAATTCTATGTTCATATCTCAACCCTACCGGTAAGGTGCATCGACAGCGCGATCCGCTGCCAGCTGTTTTTCGTACTGATCACCCACCGCCAGCAACTTCTCTTTGCTCATGATCTGCTCACCACGATTTTCAAAGTGGTACTCAAAAATGCGCGTCTCGACGATGGCATCCACGGGACACGCCTCTTCGCAAAAGCCGCAGAAAATGCACTTAAACAGATCAATGTCGTAACTCTTGGTGCGCCGACTGCCGTCCGCGCGCTGCTCCGATTCAATCGTGATCGCCAACGCCGGACAGACCGCTTCGCACAATTTGCAAGCGATGCAGCGTTCCTCGCCATTGGCGTAACGGCGCTGCGCGTGCAGACCGCGAAAACGCGGCGACATTGGGGTCTTCTCTTCTGGATACTGAATGGTGATTTTTTTCGCAAACAGATACCGTCCGGTCAAACGCATCCCTAAGAGCAGCTCCCAGAGCATAAACGTCTTTAAAAAATTGAGCATTTACATCCCCTCCTGAGTAATCCGTGTTACAGCCAAGGCTGCCAACCCAATAAAATGGCAACCCCTTCAACCGCCAACCAAATGATGGTCACGGGGATAAAGATCTTCCAACCCAGACGCATGATCTGATCGTAACGATAGCGTGGGAAGGTGGCGCGGAACCACAAGAAGAAGAACGACATAAACGCAGTTTTGAGCACAAACCAGTGCATCCCATCACCGAGTATCGGCGTATCGGCCAAGGCACCAATCGGTGACAACCAACCGCCCAAGAACATCAAACTGCTCAAGGCGGCGATCAAAATCATATTGGCGTATTCCGCCAAGAAAAAGATTGAGAAGGCCATGCCGGAGTACTCAACATGGAAACCGGCGACAATCTCCGACTCACCCTCGGCGACATCAAACGGCGCACGGTTGGTTTCCGCCACACCCGCCAAGTAGTAAACGATAAAGAGCGGAAACAGCGGCAGCAAAAACCAGTCTAAGAACCCGCCCTGCTGCGCCAACACAATTTTATTCAGATTCAGGCTGCCACTGGCCATCAACACCCCAACCAGAGCAAAACCCATCGCGATTTCGTAAGAGACAATCTGTGCCGCCGCCCGCAAGGTACTCAACATGGCGTATTTGGAGTTGGAAGCCCAACCGGCAATGATCACGCCGTAAACACCCAACGAGGTCAGAGCCAAAATGTAGAGCAGACCGGCATCAATGTCGGCCAGAATCATCCCTTCGCCAAAGGGGATCACCGCCCAAGCGGCCAACGCCGGAGCCAGTGAAATCACCGGAGCCAGCAAAAAGAGGAAACGGTTGGCGTTGGTGGGGATGATGATCTCTTTGGTCATCAACTTCAGCGCATCGGCGATGGGCTGTAACCAGCCTTTCGGGCCGACACGGTTTGGTCCCAAACGCACCTGCATATAACCGATGATTTTACGCTCGGCGTAGGTCAAGTAAGCCACCGCCAACAGCAGCGGCCCCACAATAACCATAATCTTGACCACGATCCAGATCGGTGTCTGCAATATTTCCGGTAACAACAGCATCAAGTCAGGCATGATCTTTACACCTTCTCCAGTTCAATGGTTGCATAAAGAGACCCTAATTTTTCAGCAGCAGCGATGCCCGCAGGCAGCCAGACCGTCCCCGCTGGAATCGACTCATCCAAGCGCAGTGGCAGCTCAGAAGAAGCCGCCGCTTGAGTGACTTTGACTCGCTCGGCTCCGGCTACGCCCAAACGTTCTGCCTCGCTGGCACTGATCAACAACGCTTCAACGTCCGCATCCAAGGTCGCTTGCAAGGCCGTCGCCCGACGCACCAAGGTATCACCGCTGTAAATCGGCACATCGCCGCTGCGCAGCAGACCCGCAGGTCGCTCCGCCAGAGCCACATTACCGTTGGCTTGCAGCTCGTTATTCAAGTTCAGATCCCGACACGCCAGCTTCAACTCATCACGCACCTCTTCCGAGGAGAGGAATTCAAACCCATCCAGATCCAGCAGATTCGCCAACACCCGCAACACCTTCCAAGCAGGACGCGCATCACCTGGTGCCGTGGCCGCGCCTTTACAAGACTGCCATAAGCCGGTGGCGTTAACGTAGCTGCCCGAATTCTCAGCAAAGGTCGCCACTGGCAACAAAACATCCGCGTTGGCCTTCATCGACTCGTTGGCAAACGCGGTGATCGCCACCACCTTAGCGCCTTGCAGCGCCGCGCTGGCCAAGGCAGGGTCGGCACAATCGCGTTCCGCTTCCACGCCCAACAACAAGTAGGCTTGACGTGCGTCGCTCAACATCTGTTGAGCGTTTAAACCGCGTTCTTTCAGACTCTCTCCACCTGCCAGACGATGCGGCACAGCGCCCGCCAACCAAGCAGCGGCACTGTTGGCCGCTTCTGGTAAGTAGGCAAAAGTAGAATCACTGCTGCTGGCAATCAAACTGGCCAACGCCCGCAAAGCGGCGTAGTGCGGATTCAGTACGGCCAAATTGCCCAACATCACCGAGCTGCTGCCACCCTTCAAACTGGTGGCAATCGCCTCATGAGCGTCATTGGGTTTGGCCGCCGCAATCCATTCACCGAGATCGGACGCGCCACTCTGCGCACCCAGTGCCGCAGCAATGGCCGCCAGTTCGGCGACCATTTCAAAGGGATCGACAGCAATGTTTTCTGTCACATTAAAATGGAAGTCGTAACGTTTGGGGTTCACAAAGCTGATCTGCGCGCCCTTCAAACTGGCTTTACGCAAGCGATGGGCAATCAGGGGTTGCTCTTTGCGCACATTAGAACCGATCAACAAGGCGGCATCCAGAGACTCAAGCGCCTCAATGCTCTGCCCCAACCACGGCATGATGGGCGCTTGCGCTTGATCGCTGAAATCCAACTGACGCAGACGGTGATCAATGTGATTTGATCCCAAGCCGCGCATCAATTTCTGCCCCAGATACAACTCTTCTAGAGAAGCGTTGGGGGAGAGCAGCGCACCGACTTGATCGGCGCTGGGGGTTTTGAGCAGATCACTGGCCACCGCCAACGCCGCTTCCCAACTTGCCTCTTGCCACTGACCGTTCTGTTTGATCATCGGTGTGGTGAGGCGATCATCCGCTTGCAAGGCTTGATAGCTAAAACGATCCCGATCCGAGATCCAAACTTCGTTGATCGACTCGTTGTCACGGGGCACCACGCGGGTCACTTTGTTGTGCCACGTGTGAATAAAGATATTTGAACCGACGCTGTCGTGAGGCGCGACGCTGGCTTGCTGCATCAGCTCCCAAGCACGGGCGCTGTAACGGGACGGTTTGGCGGTCAAAGCACCGACGGGACAGAGATCAATGATGTTGCCCGACATCTCCGAGGTAATGCTCTTTTCGATAAACGTACCGATGCGCACATGCTCAGAACGGCCAGTGGCACCCATCTCGCGCATTCCGGCGATCTCTTCGCCGAAACGCACACAGCGGGTGCAGTGAATGCAACGGGTCATTTCGGTGGCGATTAAGGAGCCGATGTCCTCGTCCACCACCACCCGCTTCTCTTCGCTGTACCGTGAAACATCACTGCCGTAACCGATGGCCACATCCTGCAACTCACACTCACCGCCCTGATCGCAGATCGGGCAATCCAGTGGATGGTTGATCAGGAGAAACTCCATCGTGCCTTTTTGCGCCGCAATCGCTTTGGCCGAGCGGGTGTGAACCACCATGCCATCCATCACTTGAGTAGCGCAGGCGGGCAGCGGTTTGGGTGCTTTCTCCACCTCCACCAGACACATGCGGCAGTTGGCCGCCACTGAGAGTTTTTTGTGGTAACAAAAACGGGGGATATCAATGCCATTGCTGTCGGTCACGTCAATCAACAACGCCCCGCGAGGCGCTTTAATTGCCTGCCCATCAACTTGGATTTCGACCAGATCTTCGCTCATACTCGCCTCAAAACCACTCTTTGTTTTAGCAACTCAGGATACTGTTAAGCCGCACTGCCCAGTTTTTCTGTCACCAGACTGCGATTGTGTTCGATGTAATATTCGAACTCATGCCGATAGTGTTTAACAAAACTGCGCACCGGCATCGCCGCCGCATCACCCAAAGCACAGATGGTACGGCCTTCAATTTTACTTGCCACACTGTCGAGCCGATCCAGATCTTCTGGCCGACCTTTGCCATCAACGATGCGACACAACATGCGATACAACCAGCCGGTGCCTTCACGGCACGGGGTGCATTGACCACAGGATTCCGAATAATAAAAGCGTGAGATGCGCCGCAATGCCAACACCATGTCGGTGGTTTCATCCATGACGATCACCGCTCCCGAACCGAGCATGGAGCCCGCTTTGGCAATGGAGTCGTAATCCATATTGCACTGCATCATCAACTCAGCAGGCAGCACCGGTACCGATGAACCACCCGGGATCACCGCTTTCAAGGCACGGCCGTCTTTCACTCCACCGGCCAAGGCCAGCAGATCGGCAAACGGAGTGCCCATTGGAATTTCAAAGTTACCTGGGTTGTTCAGATGACCCGACATGGAGAAGAGTTTTTCGCCCCCCGCCGTTGGCACACCCAAATCTTGAAACCACGGGCCACCCTTTTGCAAAATCACCGGCACCGAAGAGAGGCTCTCGGTGTTGTTGATGGTGGTGGGTTTGCCATAAAGACCAAAGTTAGCCGGAAACGGCGGTTTGAAACGCGGTTGGCCTTTTTTGCCTTCCAACGACTCCAGCAAGGCGGTCTCTTCACCGCAAATGTACGCACCGGCACCGAGAGAGCCGTAGAGGTCAAAATCAATGCCGGAGCCTTGAATGTTTTTCCCCAACAGCCCTTGATCGTAGGCCTCTTTCACCGCCTGCTCAAAACGGGCAAACGGCTCATCGCCAAACTCACCGCGCAGGTAGTTGTAACCCACCGTCGCGCCGATGGCGAAACCGGCAATGGCCATGCCTTCCACCAAAGCGTGCGGGTTAAAGCGCAAAATATCACGGTCTTTACAGGTACCTGGTTCGGACTCATCGGAGTTGCAGACGATGTACTTCTGCATATCGCCCTTAGGCATAAAACTCCATTTCAAGCCCGTGGGGAAACCCGCACCACCGCGACCACGCAAGCCAGATGATTTAACCACCTCGATCACTTCAGCAGAAGTCATCTCACCGGCAACAATTTTTTTCCAGCTCTGATAGCCGCCGATCTTGAGATAGTTCTCATAAGTCCAAGGCTGGTCGAACTGCAACGTCTGGAAGCAAACTTGATTGGTCATGGGCTACTCCAGATTATCCAGAATCTCATCCACCTTGTCGGTGGTGAGTTCGGTGTAATAGACGTGGTTGACTTGCATCATCGGCCCACCAGAACAGGCGGCCAGACACTCTTCTTCTTTTTTAAGGAAGATGCGGCCATCGGCGGTACTCTCACCGATTTTGATGCCCAGTTTGCTTTCAACATGATTGATGATGGTGTCAGAACCCATCAACATGCAACTGATGTTGTCGCAGATGGAGACGCTGTTGCGTGCCACCTTTTCCAACTCGTACATGGAATAAAAACTGGCCACTTCGTAAACAGCAATCTTATCCAAGGAAAGATAAACGGCCACCGCATCCATTAACTCGGTGGTCAAATAACCTTGGTTTTCATGCTGAACGATTTGCAGTGCAGACAACAAAGCCGAACGTTTCTGCTCTTTAGGATAACGAGCAATCCAGCCATCAATCTCTTCACACGCATGAGCGGATAACAACGATTGATCACTCATCGGTCAACCTCCCCGAAAACAATATCTTGTGTTCCAATAATGGCCACCACATCCGCCAACATATGGCCGCGCGACATCTCATCGAGACCCGACATGTGAGCAAAACCCGGGGCACGAATCTTGACCCGAAATGGCTTGTTGGCTCCATCGGAAATCATGTAAACCCCAAACTCCCCTTTCGGGTGTTCGATGGCCGCATACGCTTCACCGGCAGGCACACAGTAACCTTCGGTGAAGTGTTTAAAGTGATGGATCAGTGATTCCATATCGCCTTTCATCGCTTCACGTCGAGGCGGTGTCACCTTGTGATCTTCGGCCAAGACTTCACCCGGGTTTTTACGCAGCCACTCGATGCACTGCTCAATGATCTTATTGGATTGACGCATCTCTTCAACGCGCACCAAATAACGATCATAGGAGTCACCGTTGGTGCCGACGGGAATGTCGAAATCCAACTTGTCGTAGACTTCGTAAGGCTGTTTTTTACGCAGATCCCACTCAACGCCAGAACCACGAATCATTGGCCCTGTAAACCCCATCTGCATCGCCCGCTCAGGAGTGACCACACCGATGCCGACGGTACGCTGTTTCCAGATCCGGTTGTCGGTCAGTAGGATTTCGTATTCATCAAGATAGGTGGGAAAACGTTTGGTGAAATCTTCAATAAAATCGAGCAACGAACCTTGACGATTTGCATTCAATCGTGCCAGCTCTTTTTTATTGCGCCAGCGAGAAGGTTCGTACTGCGGCATGGCATCGGGCAGATCCCGCGCCACGCCACCGACCCGATAATAGGTCGCATGCAGACGTGCGCCAGAAACCGCTTCATAACAATCCATCAGATCTTCACGCTCACGAAAAGCGTAGAGAAAGACCGTCATCGCGCCGATGTCCAGCGCGTGCGCCCCGATCCACATCAGATGATTGAGGATCCGAGTGATCTCATCGAACATGACGCGAATGTACTGCGCTCGTTCTGGTACTTCCAAGGCCAGCAGTTTTTCAATCACCATCACATAAGCGTGTTCATTGCTCATGGTGGAGACGTAATCGAGACGATCCATATAACCGATGCTCTGGTTATAGGGTTTGCTCTCCGCCAGCTTCTCGGTGCCGCGATGCAGCAGACCGATGTGCGGATCGGCACGCACAATCACCTCTCCGTCCATCTCCAACACCAAACGCAACACGCCATGCGCTGCCGGATGTTGCGGGCCAAAATTGAGGGTGTAGTTACGAATCTCAGGCATTAGATTGACCCTCTTTGCGAATCACACGCGGCACCAAGACACGCGGCTCAATGCTGACCGGCTCATAAATCACCCGTTTTTTCTCGCTGTCGTAGCGCATCTCTACATGACCAATCAAAGGGAAATCTTTGCGGAACGGATGACCAACAAAACCGTAGTCGGTCAAAATGCGACGCAGATCGTCGTGACCTTCAAACAGAATTCCAAACAGATCAAAGGCTTCACGCTCAAACCAGTTGGCTCCCGACCAGATGCCGGTCACCGAGGGTAGCAACGGCATATCGTCGTTGGGAGCCGCGCAACGAATCCGCAGTCGATGATTGAGTTTATAAGAGAGCAGATGCAGCACCACCGCAAAACGGGAGCGATCCAGAATTGCGGTCTCCAGCTCATCACCAAACACCAAGCGACCACTGGAGCCACTGTCAACACCACGGCTAAAACCACTGCTGGTGTTATCCGTGCTCCATTCCACATCACCGTAACCGCTGTAATCAACCCCACAGAGATCAACCAACTGTTCAAACTGAAATGCAGCTCCCTCTTTGAGAGTCTGGCAAACCGACAACAGCTCTTCGCTGGCCACCTCGATGGTCACTTCGTTCAGCGTCACCGTGCAGCTCTGCAAACGCTCGCCAAACTGCTCTTGCAGAGCGGCAACCAAATCATCTATTCGTTCGGACATCTGACGCCTCGTTTAGCTGACACGCGCAATGGTGCTGGTACGACGAATTTTATTTTGCAGCTGCAAAATACCGTACAACAGCGCTTCCGCCGTTGGTGGACATCCAGGAACATAAATATCAACGGGAACAATGCGATCACAACCGCGCACCACGGCGTAAGAGTAGTGATAATACCCCCCGCCATTGGCACACGACCCCATCGAAATCACCCAACGGGGTTCTGGCATCTGGTCATAAACCTTACGCAGCGCCGGAGCCATCTTGTTCACCAAGGTTCCCGCCACAATCATCACATCGGACTGACGCGGACTGGGACGAAAAACAATGCCAAACCGATCCAAGTCGTAACGCGAAGCACCCGCCTGCATCATCTCCACCGCACAACAGGCCAGACCAAAGGTCATCGGCCAGAGCGAACCGGTACGCGCCCAGTTGATCAGTTTATCAGCGTTGGTAGTGACAAAGCCCTTTTCAAGGATTCCCTCTATTCCCATTCCAATGCTCCTTTCATCCACTCGTACATAAAACCAATCAACAGCAAGCCGAGGAATATCCCCATGGCGACAAAACCCGCCAAGCTGAGCTCATCCAGCACCACCGCCCAAGGAAATAGGAAGGCGATCTCAAGATCAAAGATAATAAAGAGAATGGCAACCAAATAATAACGAACATCAAACTTCAATCGAGAATCTTCAAAGGGTTCAAAACCACACTCATAGGTTGAGTTTTTCTCTTTATCCGGTTTATTTGGCCCAATCATCAATCCCATAGAGAGAACGACAGCACCAACCACCAGCCCGATTATCAGGAAGATTAAGATAGGTAAATAGCTTTCTAACATTCAGGTACTCCCAAACCAGAAATTTTCATTCCCAGATCACCTTTCAAAGTGTAGAAAAAACGAGGTACAAACAGATCACAAAACTCAAAAAAAAGACCAGTAGAGTGGGCGCTTCAAACACCGCTTATTTGACTGATCTTCATAAAAATGGTGCCGACGCCCGGACTCGAACCGGGATGGCTTACGCCACTACCCCCTCAAGATAGCGTGTCTACCAATTCCACCACGTCGGCTAAAGGCCAAGTCAAAAACTCAGCCTAAAAACAGTTACTGCATTTTCGGTAAATCTTGCTCACTCACGGAGCTGTTAGACGGAATCACCGGAGGAAGGTCATCCCGCACAACGGCTTTTTCAACCACCGCTGCCGCAGACTCTTCAACATTGCTTAACAGACTGCCCTCTTGGGTGCGAGAAGCAGCAATGTAGGCCAACAAAAGACTGCTGGCAAAAAAGAGAATTGCAAACGTGGTGGTCAGCTTAGCCATGAAGGAGGTGGCTCCACGAGAGCCAAACACCGTTGCCGAAGCACCGCTACCAAACGCCGCACCGGCATCAGCACCCTTGCTGTGTTGCATCAAAACCAACGCAATCACACCAACGGCCAAAAAAACATGTACCACTAAAAAGAAAGATTCCATCGTTTAACTCAGCCTCAACCCGCTGCCTGACAAATGGCTAAAAAGCTTTCTGCTTGCAATGATGCACCACCGATCAAACCACCATCGATGTCTGCCATTGACAACAGATCCGCCGCATTGCCTGCGTTCATGCTGCCACCGTATAAAATCTGCACCTTCTCAGCCACACTGCTGTCCAAGGCTGCCAGTTTTTGGCGAATAAAGGCATGCACCTCTTGAGCTTGCTCAGGGCTGGCCGTCTTACCGGTACCAATAGCCCAAACAGGTTCATAAGCGATCACACAATTACCCAGCGCCGCAATGCCCTCGGCATTGATCACCGCATCCAGCTGAGCAGCAACCACGGTTTCGGTCGCACCGGCTTCGCGCTCTTCCAGCAATTCACCAACACACAAGATCGGTTTCAAACCAGCCGCCTGCACAGCAGCAAATTTCTTTGCCACCAGCGCATCGTCTTCGCCATAAATATTACGACGTTCAGAATGGCCGAGGATCACATAATCACAACCAAACTCTTGCAGCATACTGCTGGCGATTTCGCCAGTGAACGCACCGCTTTCTTGATCGGCCGCATTCTGAGCACCGAGCTTGATGCTGCTATCACCAATGGCCAGTTGCACGTCAGCCAAATGCACGAACGTCGGACAAACCACAACTTCGCTCTTGCTGACCGCGCCCATACCCGCACGGATACCTGAGATCAGTGTCTTAACACTTTCTCGTGAGCCATTCAGTTTCCAGTTACCAGCAACCATCGGTTGACGCATACAAGCCTCTCTCAAGCCGTTCTTAAAGGCAGGCAGCTTACCTTCCCAACAGCGATAAATCAATTTGAAATCGGACAAAAGCAGTGATTATTGGCACAACCCTTGACCTGAATAAAATTTTCCAGCGGTTTTCTGATGCAATCGGTCACCAAAAACCCCACGAGGCAGAAGATGCCTCACTGGGAATAAAAATGCAACCCTTATAAAACCTTAAGCACCAACTTTTACATCAGTCTACTCAACAGAGTCTCGCACCACAGACGCGATACGCTCAGCAATCTCACGCACCTGACGTTCACTTTCACCCTCAACCATGACACGCACCACCGGCTCGGTACCCGAAGCCCGCAACAATACCCGCCCCGTGTCACCCATCTCCGCTTCGGCATCTTCCACCGCCTGCATCACCGCTGGCAAAGTCGTCAAATCAACACGATAGGGAATAGGCACATTGACCAAAATCTGTGGACACTTGTGCATCCCCTCTTTCAACTCATGCAGACCTTTCTCCGAGGCCACCAGATAGGCCAACACCTGCAAGGCAGCGATGATGCCATCTCCGGTGGTGGTGCGATCCAGACAGATAATATGCCCCGATGATTCGCCACCCAGAATCCAACCCTTCTCATTGAGCTGCTCCATCACATAACGATCACCCACATCGGCACGCACAAACGGCACATCCATCTTCGCCAGCGCGTGTTCCAGACCCAAGTTACTCATCACAGTACCGACCACACCACCGTTCAAAGTCCCTTCGGATTGACGTGCACGCGCCAAAATATAGAGGATCTCATCACCATCAACGATGTCGCCACGGCTGTCCACCATAATCAGACGATCACCATCACCGTCCAATGCCACACCTAAATCGGCTCGCTCCAACAACACATGCGCACGCATGTTCTCCGGTGCGGTAGCGCCACAATCTTGGTTGATGTTCAATCCATCCGGCTCCACGCCAATGGGAATCACCTCGGCTCCCAGCTCTCGAAACACGCGCACCGCAATGTCATAAGAGGCACCGTTAGCGCCATCCACAACCATTTTCAGCCCTGTCAGTGAAGCGCCAAAGGGAATGGTGCTTTTGCAAAACTCAATGTAACGCCCCGCCGCATCCAAGACCCGATCCGCTTTACCCAGCTCAGCCGAGTCCACCGTCTCAATGGGACGATCCAACAACGCCTCGATCTGCAACTCCACCTCATCGGGCAGTTTGGTACCTTCGTGAGAGAAAAATTTCACGCCGTTATCGTAATAAGGATTATGCGAGGCACTGATCACAATGCCCGCCGAAGCACGAAAAGTGCGGGTCAGATAAGCAATGGCTGGAGTCGGCATCGGCCCCAGCAGACGCACATCAACGCCCGCTGAAGAGAGACCCGCCTCCAATGCGGCCTCAAACAGATAACCCGAAATCCTTGTATCCTTACCGATCAAAACCTCTTTTTTACCCTGAGAAGCCAGCACCCGACCGGCAGCCCAGCCCAGACGCAAAACAAATTCTGCGTTCATTGGTGCATCACCTACTTTGCCGCGAATGCCATCGGTACCGAAATATTTCCTGCTCATTGTGTTTCTCCTAATGATTTTCTTGTTCTGAGTTATTCACCGCACGACAGAAAGATAACGCCTCGGCCGTCGCTTTGACATCGTGTACTCGTACTATTTTTGCTCCCTGCATCACCGCCATCACAGCGGCAGCCACACTGCCATGCAGGCGCTCTGCAACGGGAGCATCGTTCAAAACCGCACCAATCATGCTTTTACGCGACAGCCCCACCAGCAGAGGAAATTTCAGCTCCGAGAAGCGATCTAACTGCTTCAACAGAGAGAGGTTGTGAGGCAGACTTTTGCCAAAACCAAACCCTGGATCCAGCACAATATTTTTCGCCCCGATACCCGCCGACAGACAAGCCTCGGCTCGCTGGGATAAAAAGGCCATCACCTCTGAAACAACGTTTTCATACTGCGGCTGACTCTGCATGGTTCTTGGCTCACCCTGCATGTGCATCAAACAGACCGGCACCTGTAATTCGGCAACGGTTTGCAACGCTTGAGGCTCCCGCAGAGCCAACACATCATTGACCATCCCCGCTCCGGCTGCCACAGCGACGCGCATCACTTCCGCTTTGGAGCTGTCGATGGAGATCGGTACCGGCAACTCCTTGGACAACAATTCAATCAGCGGAATCACGCGCCCTAACTCTTCATCAATACTAACGGCCTGCGCACCAGGGCGAGTGGATTCACCACCAATGTCGATCATCGCCGCACCTTCTGCCACCATCTGCCGCGCTTGGCTCAGAGCCGCATCAAGCTCAATAAAACAGCCACCATCGGAGAAGGAATCTGGGGTTGTATTTAAGATCCCCATCACCACTGACTCAGAAAGATCTAATGTTTTATTTCCACAGTGTAAAACGGGCATTAATCGGCTTCTATTTTTTAGAAAGGACGTTATATCCTGTCACTACAGACAAATTCCAGACATAAAAAAACGCCATGCAAGTCAGGCAGTGCCTTTCTCGACATGACGTTGTTTTCACGATGGATTAGTGCTCGCCAGCAGGCCCACCAATAGAACCGTCTTTTGTCTCTTTCTTAACGGTTTCATCACTGGACTTACCATCATCCCCACCGGCTTTTGGTTTGCCATTATCGTCGCCCCAACCACTGGGGTCACCTGGCTCACGTCCCGCCATAATCTCATCAATCTGAGTACTGTCGATGGTCTCGTATTTCATCAACGCCTTAGCCATCGCATGCAATTTGTCGTCGTGCTCCTCCAACAAACCACGAGCACGTTGGTAATTACGATCAATCAAAGCTCGGATCTCTTCGTCAATGGCATGTGCGGTCTCATCGGACATCTGCTTGTGCTGTGTCACCGAACGCCCCAAAAAGACCTCACCCTCTTCTTCACTGTAGGTCAACGGCCCCAACTTATCGGACAGCCCCCACCTAGTCACCATACTCCGAGCAATATCCGTTGCCCGTTCGATGTCGTTAGAAGCACCCGTGGTGACCGCATCCGCACCAAAGATCATCTCTTCGGCAATTCGACCACCGTACAAACTGGAAAGCTGACTTTCGAGACGTTTTTTGCTGTGGCTGTAACGATCTTCCTCAGGCAAAAACATCGTCACCCCCAAAGCACGACCACGAGGAATGATGCTGACTTTGTAAACCGGATCGTGTTCTGGCACCAAGCGACCGACGATGGCGTGACCCGCTTCATGATAAGCGGTGAGATTCTTCTCAGCGTCACTCATCACCATTGATTTACGTTCCGCACCCATCATGATCTTATCTTTGGCGCTCTCAAACTCCGACATATCAACGGTACGTTTATCAAAACGCGCCGCAAACAGCGCCGCTTCATTAACCAAATTGGCCAAATCCGCACCGGAAAAACCAGGCGTACCACGAGCAATCAGCGCCGGTTTGACATCGTCACCCAACGGTACTTTGCCCATATGCACGTTCAAAATCTGTTCACGACCGCGCACATCGGGCAGCGGCACGGTCACCTGACGATCAAAACGACCGGGACGCAGCAGCGCAGGATCAAGCACATCAGGACGGTTGGTGGCCGCAATCACGATCACTCCTTCGTTGCCCTCAAAACCGTCCATCTCCACCAACAGCTGATTCAAGGTCTGTTCACGCTCATCGTGCCCTCCACCCACACCCGCACCACGATGGCGACCCACCGCATCAATCTCATCGATAAAGATAATGCAAGGCGCATGTTTTTTCGCCTGTTCGAACATATCCCGCACCCGCGAGGCACCGACACCGACAAACATCTCAACAAAATCCGAACCGGAGATGGTAAAGAACGGCACCTTGGCCTCACCGGCAATGGCTTTGGCCAGCAAGGTCTTACCGGTACCAGGCGCACCCACCATCAAGACACCGCGAGGAATGTTGCCACCGAGCTTTTGAAACTTGCTCGGTTCGCGCAAAAACTCCACCAGCTCACCGACCTCTTCTTTGGCCTCTTCAACACCGGCCACATCGGCAAAGGTCACTTTGACCTGATCTTCGCCCAGCAGACGCGCTTTGCTTTTGCCAAAGGACATAGCTCCGCGACCGCCGCCACCGCCTTGCATCTGGCGCATAAAGAAAATCCAAACGCCAATCAAAAGCAAGAAGGGGAACCAGCTGATAAAGATCTGAGTTAACATCGAAGGCCGCTCAGGTGGCACACCCCGAATATCCACCTGCGCCTCGATCAAATCACCCATCATGGCGCTGTTGTTGCTCTCAGGACTGTAGGTAGTAAAGGTCTCGCTACTGGTCAATCGTCCCTCGATTTCGCGGCCATCGATGACCACCATACTCACCTGACCAGACTTCACCTCATTCAAAAACTGCGTGTAGGTTAAAGCTTGGCTGGGCGACCTTTGGGTGCCCAAGTTGTTAAAGACGGTCATTAAAATCACCGCGATCACAACCCATAACAGCACATTCTTAAGCAGGTCGTTCAATGTTTATCCCTCGATCATTTCGTCAAAAATAGTTAAAAATAGATGCGATCTAATATCATTAGACCCTACTACAGTTTCATCTGTCGTGCCAGTACGTAGACCTCACGACTGCGAGGTCGTGAGGCTTTTGGTTTGCGTACCACAACGGAGGCAAAAGTCTGACGCACCTCTTTCAAGAACTCATCCGAGCCAGCGCCTTGAAACAATTTACAAAGAAATACGCCAGAGGGCTGCAACACCGCCTTACACATCTCCAGTGCCAACTCCACCAGATAGATGCCCTTAGGTTGATCCACCGCGCCCACTCCACTCATATTGGGGGCCATATCGGAAATTACAAGGTCCGCTTGCGCACCACCCAGCTCTTCCAAGATTTGATCCAACACCGCCTGCTCGCGAAAATCCCCCTGTACAAAGGTGACATGACTGAAACTGTCCATCGGCAAAATATCCGTCGCCACCACTCGGCCACGATCCGTCACCTTCTCGGCAGCGTACTGAGTCCAGCCCCCAGGAGCCGCGCCCAGATCCAGCACCAACTGACCCGGTTTCAGCAGTTGATCCTTTTGATCAATCTCCATCAACTTGTACACCGCCCGTGAACGATAGCCCTCTTTTTGCGCTCGCAGCACATATTCGTCTTGAAAATGCTCTTCCATCCAACGATTACTGCTCTTATTTTTCTTCTTCGACACGCTCACTCAGCTCCACTGTTTTGATTACTTTTTGCGTCCGCCAGATCAACCAAGCCATTCCCAGCAGCCCCCCACCTCCCAACAACAACAACTGCGAGACCACCTCATGCAGCCAAAAATCATGCACCAGCCAAAGCATCAGCAGCAGCGCCAAGACAATGCCTAACTCCAACTTCACCCCATTCAAAGGGCTGGCCTCCACTGTCATTCCCGCTTTGCGCTGTGCTACACTGCCGCCGCTCGCTTGCGGGGATTCGTCACGCTTTTTTTCCATTATCTAAGACTCACACTCATGACATTCAATAAACTCCAAGAAAAATTTCTTCGCTCCCTCGCTCACGCGCTCAAGCCAGTCATCTGGGTAGGCCAACACGGCCTCAGTGACAACGTCAAAGAGGAGATCAAGGCCGCTCTAGAACACCATGAATTGGTTAAAATCAAAATCAACGTCGGTGATCGTGATGCCAAAGCGCTCTGCATTGAAGAGATTCAACAGCTGACCAAAGCCAAACTAATCCAGAAAATCGGCAATACGGCGACATTCTATCTGCGTCACCCAAGAAAACCTAAAATTGAATTGCCGCGTCGTTAGCCTCGCTCAAATCAACCTCATCAGCGATGACTCACATCTCCCTGCAACCCGGCTCCAGCGTTTATTACAGCCTGCTGTTCAGCGATGTTCAGCAGCGCGCAGCAATCAACGCCCTCTACCGGTTTCAGCAGCAGATCAGCCACATCGTCGATGAGTGCAGTGAAACCAGCACCGCGCAACACAAATTAGGCTGGTGGCGCACCGAGCTGGAACGCCTCTTTCAAGGCCAAGGCAGACACCCCTTAAGTCAAACATTGCAGCCCGTTTTACAGCAGTGGTCGCTGCCAGAAAAGCCCTTTCAGCAGATAATCGACGCGGCAGAGATGGATCTCAGCTACAGCCGTTACCGCAGCTTTGACGACCTCAAGCCCTTCTGCGAAAAAAATTCAGGAGCCTTACAACAGCTCATCGCAATGGTTTTAGGTGGCTCACACGCATCCGTCCAAAACTATGCACAGACCTTAGGCACCGCTCTGCAACTGACACACAATCTACGCAACCTGCATCACGATGCCCAACGAGGACGAATTTACCTACCCCTCGAAGAGCTTGAACAGGTTAACATTTTCCCCGAAGCGCTCCTGCAAGCGGAATCAAAACAGCTCAAAGCCCTGCCTGAGCTGTTGGCACAACAAGCCGCGCGCATCCAAACACTCTTTCAACACGCCCTGCAAGAACTGCCCAACGATGCCCGTTACGCCCAGCGTCCGGGACTGGTATTGATCAAACTGCATCAAACCCTGCTAACAGAGATGAAGCAAGCTGATTATCCACTGCTGCAACAGCGCATCAGCTTAACGCCGTTGCGTAAACTGTGGCTGGCTTGGAACACCGCACGCAAAGAGAAAAAATTATGAAGATTAAAACTTACACTCCCAGCCCAGAACTGCTCAAAGGCCGCGTTATTTTAATCACTGGAGCCAGTGATGGTCTTGGTCGCGCAGCGGCCAAAACCTTTGCTCAACACGGAGCCACGGTGATTTTACTGGGACGCACACCGCACAAGCTGGAACAGGTCTACGATGAAATCGAAGCCCTCGGCGCACCGCAAGCGGCCATCTATCCACTGAATTTAGAGGGAGCCACCCCAGAGGATTACCACACTCTGGCCGACACGCTGGAACAGGAATTCGGCCAGCTCAACGGCATTCTGCACAGCGCTGCTTGGCTGGGCGCACTCACGCCGCTGGAAAATTACGATGCCGAAACGTGGTTTAAAGTGATGCAAACCAACCTCAACGGTCCGTTGATGCTCACTCAAGCCTGCTTGCCTCTGATGCACCGCAGTGAGACACCCAGCATTCTGTTCACGCTGGATGATAAAAACCGTGCTTATTGGGGTGCTTATGGGGTTTCCAAAATGGCGCTGACCGGACTGGTGAAAACCTGGGCTGATGAGCTAGAAAACGCCACCCCCTCAGGCAACCGTCGCCGCATTCGAGTCAACGGCATCAATCCCGGCCCGACCCGCACCAATCTACGCACCAAAGCCTATCCAGGCGAGCTGCCCAGCGGCATTCCAAGCCCTGAAGAGAAGATGAACGATTATCTCTATTTGATCGGCGACGATAGCCAACAGGTCACGGGCGAGATCATCCAGCTTTAGGCACTGACTCTCCCACTGCGGCCAGCAAATCGCTGACTCTCCAGAGAGAGTGACCAAACAGTATCTGCTGATCGGCCTGCACATAACCCTCCTCAAAGGGGACTTTCTGCTCCCCATTCAGAAGGTAAGTGCCATTGGTTGAGTTGAGATCCGTCAGATAGATCTCGTTATCCAATACCTGCAATTCGGCATGACGATTACTCACCGTCACCCCATCCAGACAAATTTCCCCCAAGCGCCCAATCGTATAGGTTCGATCTCGCACATGCCTCTCCTTCTAACCACGTGATAAAAGAAACAGCTAAAACTCTGCTTGATGCTGCTTCAACTCTTCAGCGGTGAGCATAAAAACACCCTCGCCACCGTATTCAAACTGCAACCACAAAAAAGGCACCGTCGGGTAGAACTCTTCCAGCGCCTGCGCACTGTTGCCCACCTCAACAATCAACACCCCGTGATCGGTTAAAAATTGGCTCGCCTCTCGCAAAATCCGTTGCACAATATCCAAGCCCAATTGACCCGCCGCCAAACCCAATTCAGGCTCACATCCGAACTCCTGACTGAGCTGCGCCATCTCCGCCGCATCCACATAAGGTGGGTTACTAACGATCAGATCATAACGCCGCGCCGCCAAACCTGCAAAAACATCCCCCTGCTGCACCGCCACCCGCTCGCCCAAACCGTGCTGGGCAATATTGATTTCAGCCACCGCCAACGCTTCAGAGGAGATGTCTGCCAGATCCACCTTCGCGTCGGCAAAGGCATAGGCGCAAGCGATGCCAATGCAACCAGAACCGGTACAGAGATCCAACACCCGCTCCACCCCAGCCGGATCAATCCACGCGGCAAAGCCCTCCAAAATCGGCTCAGCAAGGGGCGAACGCGGCACCAGCACCCGCTCATCCACATAAAAAGCGAGACCGGCGAACCACGCTTGTTGCGTCAAATAAGCCGCCGGAATACGCTCTTCACGACGGCGCTGCAACAGCGCCTTAACCTTAGCCACCTCTTTGCTGTCCAATTCTCTATCAGGATCAGCAATCGGTTCATCCACCGGCAGACCGAGGGCAAACAGCAGCAGCCAAGCGGCCTCATCAAAGGCGTTATCGGTACCGTGGCCGTAACAGAGATCGCCTTTTTGCAGATACTCGCCAGCCCAAGTCAACAGCTCACTCAAGGTCATGGCACTATTTTCAGAAATCATATTCATTGTTGGTTTACAGAGTAAAAGAGAGTCGGCATTATTGTCGCAATTTCCTCCACCGACAACGAGTTTCGTCTTATGAGTTCAACACCCCAAGGCGCTTCACTGGGCGACTACCTAAAAGCCTTGCCGCAATATCTGCTGCCTCACCACGCTCTGTCGCGGGTCATTTACTTTTTAACCCGCCTCAAAACCCCACTGAAAAACCCACTCGGGCGACTCTTTATCAAAAGCTTCAAGGTCGATATGAGTGAAGCTAAACGGGAAAAAATTGAGGAGTACACCAGCTTCAATGAATTTTTCACCCGCGAACTGAAATCCGGCCTGCGCCCCATCGATGCCACTGAAAACGGCATCACCAGCCCCGTGGATGGCACCGTCTCTCAAGCGTGTCCCATCAAAGAGGGACGAATTTTTCAAGCCAAAGGCCGCGATTACACCCTGTTAGAACTGCTCGGTGGCGATGAAGCAGTGGCGGCGCAATTTGAGAATGGCATTTTCAGCACCATTTACCTCTCACCACGGGATTATCATCGCATTCACATGCCCCAAGAGGGCACGCTAAAACAGATGATCTACATCCCTGGTCGGCTTTTCAGCGTCGCCGCCCACACCGTGCGCGTGGTGCCTCGGCTGTTTGCCCGCAACGAGCGGGTGGTCGCTCTGTTTGAAACCAACAGCGGCCCACTGGCAATGGTGTTGGTGGGGGCAATGAACGTCTCCGCCATCGACACCGTTTGGCAACAGAAGATCACCCCCACTCGTGGCAAAGGCGTTCGTCGCTGGGATTACGCCAACGAAGAGGCCATCACGCTCAAAAAAGGCGCTGAGATGGGGCGTTTTAATATGGGTTCAACGGTGATTTTGGTCGCTCCCAAAGGCACTCAATGGAGTGAAACTCTGCAAGCGGGCAATCCCGTGCGGTTGGGAGAGTTGATTGGCCAAACAGCCACACCGAACCCATCAGAGAAAAACTAACGCCGTAGCTGATTCGTCAATTTAGCCGATTGATCCAACAAACCGTGCCGTTGCAGCCACTGCACGGCATCTTCGGCATCCTCTTCAAACCACGCCCTCGCACTGCCGAGACGAAAGCTGTAACCCCAAGCGTCCATGTCCGCCCACATCCGCGCCCTTCCCATCACCGCCAAGCGATCCGCCAGCAAAATCTGTAGATAACAGACGCCGTTCTCTTCGTCATAATCCCCCGCCGCATCGGTGTGCAACGCCTGCCGACGCTGCTCATCCATACAGAGGTAGTGACAGGCCTCATGCAGTGCTGAATGCAGCGGCGTATCCGCACGAACATAAAGCTGATCGCCCACCAAACCTGCCTCAGAGTCACCCCAGAAGCTGCCGACAATCGCCTCGCCTTCCGCCAGCAAGACCACACTCAAACCGTACTCCGCCAGCACCCCTTGCAACTGCTGCCGCTCCAACACACCGCACAACAACACCGACTCCGGCATCAGGCCCTCTCAATATCAAAGGCCAACACATCACGAATGTGGCTCGCACCAGAGCGCACCATCAAAACTCGATCTAACCCCAAGGCCACCCCCGCACAGGCGGGCATCCCCGCGTGCAAAGCCGCGATCAAATTCTTGTCCAGCGGTGGACAGAGTAGACCCATCTGCGCCCTCTGCTGCAACTCCGCTTCAAAACGCGCCTGCTGCTCATCGCCATCCAACAGCTCATGAAAACCGTTGGCCAACTCCAATTCACCCCAATAACACTCGAAGCGCTCCGCCAGAGACGGATCATCCAAAGAGAGTTTCGAGAGTGACGCTTGCGAAGCGGGGTAGTGATAGATAAAGGTGGGTCGATCAGCAGGGAAATGCGGCGCAACACCTTGGCTCATCAACCAATCCAGCAGAACATCTCTCTCCTCATCGGCAGAAAACTCTGGCGCGGCTTGCTCCAAGTTTTGCACCAAACAATGCAATTCAGACCGAGATGCAGTGCAAGGATCAACGCCTAAAAAACGCTCAAACGCCTCTTGGTAGCTCAGTTTCAGTGCGCTTGGAAACGACGGCAATAATTTTTGCAATAATTTCTCAACCTCTGCCATCAACTGAAAGTGATCAAAACCAATGCGATACCACTCCAGCAAAGAGAACTCAGGATTGTGAAAACGCCCCTGCTCTCCCTGCCGAAAAACCCGACTGATTTGATAAATGTCCCCCACATCGGCAGCCAGTAGCCGCTTCATGGCGAATTCTGGCGAACTGTTGAGATAACAACGTCGTCCATCCGCCAGTTCGGTTTGCACACTTTCGATATAGGGGTCGCTGCCTGCGGCATTGGAGAGAACCGGTGTCTCCACCTCCAACACCTTCAGATCCGCAAAAAAAACTCGAATCTGCGCCAGCAACTGCGCCCGTTGTTGCAACAAGCTCAGAGCTGCGCTGGGTCGCCAATCAGACAAACTAGCTTTTCACCCGCGAAACGTACTCACCGGTGCGGGTATCAATTTTCAGCATTTCGCCTTCTTCGATGAAGAGTGGCACTCGAACCGTTGCACCGGTCTCCAAAGTCGCTGGTTTGGTGCCGCCTTGGGCGGTGTCACCTTTCAGGCCAGGATCGGTTTGAGTGACTTTCAACTCAACAAAATTAGGCACCGCCACACTCAACGGCGCACCGTTCCAGAGAGTCACACAGCAGACTTCTTGCTCTTTGAGCCATTTGGAAGTCTCACCCACCGCCACCGAATCGGCACCGATCTGTTCAAAGGTGGTTTCATTCATAAAGTGCCAAAACTCACCATCGCTGTAGAGGTATTGCAGATCCACATCCATCACATCCGCCGCTTCCACGCTTTCACCGGACTTGAAGGTTTTATCCACCACGCGACCGGTTTTCAAATTACGCACTTTAACGCGGCTGAAGGCTTGCCCCTTGCCGGGCTTAACGAACTCGTTTTCAACGATGGCATGAGGGTCGTTGCCCAACATAATTTTAAGACCGCTTTTAAACTCATTGGTACTGTAGGTTGCCATGCTGACCTCTGTTAGAATTGCGAAAAAAATTGATCCCCCTATGATAACCCGAAGCGACGCATTACAGAATCCACCCAGATGGCAAAAAGAGCTGGCGGCGGCCATTCGTGACCCCGAAACACTTTATCGCGCCCTCGACTTAGACCTCAGCCTCCTCCCTGACAATATCTCAGCGCACCAACAATTCCGTCTACTGGTGCCGCACGCCTATCTGGCCAAGATGAAAAAGGGCGATCTGAACGATCCCCTGCTGCTGCAAGTACTGCCACAAAAGGTTGAAATGCAAAAATCGGCAGGCTTTTTGAACGACCCAGTGGGCGACCTTGCTGCCACCGCCATTCCCGGACTGCTGCACAAATACCACGGTCGCGTGCTGCTGATCACCACCGGTGCCTGCGCTATTCATTGCCGTTACTGTTTTCGCCGCCATTTTCCCTACCAGAGCAGCAACGCCAGCACGCAAGAATGGCAACCGGCACTGGAGTACATCCAACACCATTCTGAGATTCATGAAGTTATTCTCAGTGGCGGTGATCCTTTGACACTATCCGACAAAAAATTGGCAGCCATCAGTCAAAAACTTGACGGAATTCCCCATCTCACCACCCTGCGCATCCACACTCGCCTACCGTTGGTGTTGCCCCAACGCATTAATTCAGAGTTAATCAACTGGTTAAGCAACAGTCGCTTACAGATTGTCTTCGTCCTGCACAGCAACCACGCCAATGAAATTGATATCGACGTGCAGCAAGCCTGTCACCAACTGCAACAGATCAACGTCACCCTACTCAATCAGAGCGTACTGCTCAAAAACATCAACGACAGCGCGGAAACACTGGTTCAATTGAGCCAGCGGCTTTTCCAAGTCGGCGTGCTGCCCTACTATCTTCACCTGCTGGATCGCGTCCAAGGCAGTGCTCACTACGAGTGTTCAGAAGAACAAGCACTGGATTTAATGCAACAACTGCAAACAAAATTACCCGGCTACCTGGTACCAAAACTGGTACGAGAGGAAGCTGGTAAAACATTCAAAACCCCCATTCCTCATAAACTGGCATAACTTAAGCGTCAAAACGGATTATCGTTACATACGATTCTTTAACTGTGCGCGAATATCCAATAAATTTATGACTCACAAGTTAAAAGTTCGTCATGCTTCACATTGTCAGCTATCCATCAAGGCTAGAATTGACTCATAATGAGATTCCGGATTTTTTATCACAGGGACACATTCGCTGATAAAGACAGCGTTAGAGAGCAATTACTTTGACAAACCCCAATAGCTTACGTCTTATCATTATCGGCAGCGATTTCCACAACGCCGAAACCTGTAACAGCGCGCTGCGCGCCATGGGTTATGCGATAAAATCCACCCGAGTGACAACTCTAAATGATTTAGAGGATGCCCTGAAAAACGACAGCTATGAATTGATACTCTACTGTCTCGGCGAAGAAATTCTAAGCCTCCCAGAGACTCGAAAGTGCCTCGACGGCTATCATCAAAAAATTCCCATCATCGCTCTGAACAACCCACCCAATAATATTGATCCCGCAGAAATCATGCAACAAGGTGCCAATGACCTGGTGCAAAAGGAAAATTTTCAACATCTAAAACAGGTCATCAAGCGTGAACGCCACCATTTTCAAATTCAACAACATCTGGATAAGATCAGCACTCGCTACAACCACAGTGAAAAACGCTCCCAAGCTCTGATGAACAGCTCTCGTGATGCCATCGCTTACATTCACGACGGCATGCACATTCAAGTCAATGCCACCTATTTAGAACTGTTTGGCCTTGAAACAGAAGAGGTCACCAGCACCCCAATCATGGACATGGTCACAGCCGAACATCAGCAAAAACTCAAAGAATTTTTACGCCACCAACATAAAAATAAAAAAGTCAGTGGCAAACTGGCCATTCAACTGCTGCACTCCACCCAAACCCCTTTCAGTGGCGAAATGGAGTTCTCTCCCGCCAGCATTGATGGCGAGCAGTGTACTCAAATTATCATTCGTGATCGCAGTGATGCCAAAGAGCTGGAGCGCCAACTGCTGCACCACAGCCGTACCGACTCACTGACCAAACTCTACAATCGCCAGCACCTCACTACACTGCTGGGACAAGAAGCCAAAAAAGCCAGCCAAGGCAATCACAAATCCACCTTATTGCAAATTCGTCTGGATGACCTTGAGGCCATTAAAAAAACCTGCGGCATTATTGGTGCCGATCAATTTTTAGTGGCCATTAGTAAAGTTTTGCGAGAGGTTGCCAACCCCAAAGACCTGCTGTTTCGATTTACCGGCCCAACCTTTATGCTGCTCAGTCATGAGAGTGATACCGAAAAAGCCAAACACTACGCACAACAAATTATCTCGCGTGTTGAAAAATACATCTGTACTCTGAGCGGCCACACCACCTCCAGCAGCTGTTGCATTGGCATCTGCCAAATCGACGACAGCACCAAAACGGCCACCGACATTCTGTCACGTTCGGATCAAGCACTGAATGCCGCCATCGATAACAACGATGATGACAGCAGCCTGTCACTGTACAAACCGAACACGACTGAACAGAGCCAAAAACAGGTAGACCACACCTGGGCGCTCAACATCAGTAATGCACTAAAAACAAACAATTTTCGATTACTCTATCAACCTATTGTGTCTCTGGAAGGAGATCACACCGAACGTTACGAAGTGGACATTCGTCTGCTGGATAAAAATGGCAAAGAGATGGAGCAAAATGAATTTCTTGATGCCGCTCAGCGCACCGGACTCTCACGAGGCATCAACCGCTGGACGATCAGCAAGGCCATTGAACAACTGCACAAAAAACACAAATCTGGCAATAACACCGTCTTTTTTATCAAACTGACCAAAAATGCCTTACAAGATCCCGACCTGTTTCGCCACATTCACAATCAAATTAAAACCATCCGCATCGCCCCCGACAGCCTGGTTTTTGAGATCGAAGAAGAGACCGCTCACAGTCAGCTAAAACAGGCGCGTGCTTTCGCCAAAGCCCTGTTACAGATCAACTGCCGTGTTGCCATCTCAAACTTTGGCCGCAACGCCAAACCGTTCCAACTGTTCAAACATGTGCCTGCTCAATACCTCAAAATTGATGATGACTTAATGGAAGAGTTAAGCACCAACAACGATAGCCAAAGTGCGGTACGCGCCATTATGAGCGAAGCGAAACTGAAAAAAATTGCCACCATCGCCCCGGGCATTGAAAATGCCAACAGCCTCTCGGTACTCTGGAGTATGTCAGCTGACTACATCCAAGGGGGCTTTTTACGCCATGCCAGTGAAAAGCTCGATTACGACTTCACTGCGATGAGCGCATAACCCCTCACCTTTTTCCTCAAAAAAGAGGTCTTTTCCTATTGTAGGGAAAGCCTCTACTGACATACACTCATACTCGCTACGATCCCAGCAGACGGCACAGAGCTTGTGTGAGTTGTTCATCACAGAAATCATACCGCTCGCTCAGCTTAAAAAAAACTTAAGCAATGGATCACGTTTTTATACACTGGATTCACCTAAGATAGAGCCATCAAACCTTTATCCATTACATCATTAAGAGTAATTCGCATGGACATAAAATTATCCACACTCTCCGCCGCTCTTTTAACCGCCAGCCTAACCAGCATCAGCCCGACAGCTGCTGCACTGAGCGCTATCGCTCTCGAAGGTGAAATCCTCTACGGCAATTCATGCTCTGGTTGCCACGGCAGCAATCCTGCCAATAACAAGCGTAAAATTGCTCGTGGCGTCACTGAATCAGCCATCACGGGTTACCACGGCACCAGTAAATCAAGCAAAACCGAATCAGTGAAAATCGCCACCTACATCGACGAAGTAATTAACGGCAGTCCCGTCACAGCCCCAACTGCACCACCACCGCCAGCCCCAACGTTATCAGGCGCAGATCTTTATGCCGCAGCCTGTTCCGGTTGCCATGGCTCTGACCCTGCCCAAAATCGCAATAAAATTAAACTTGGCATCAAAGCCAGTGCCATATCCGGAAAACACGGCACCAAATACTCTTCCAGTACTGAATCAATTGAAATTGCCAAGTACATTGATGGCATCGTTAATCCACCGGTCACAACGCCACCGATAACCCCTCCACCACCCACAATTCCACCACCACCCGTCATTCCTCCTAGCAGCAACCTACTGCCGGTTGATTTTCAG
>CAZTQX010000003.1:30509-51557 GCA_964615985.1 uncultured Gammaproteobacteria bacterium
TCCACCACCACCCGTCATTCCTCCTAGCAGCAACCTACTGCCGGTTGATTTTCAGGATGGTGTCTCCCCCACGCCCAGCTATCAAGGCACCCAAGACACCTACCTCTCTGAAAACAACCCAGATGTCAATTACGGTTCAGAACATGCCTTGCTTATCGATGGCTCTGACCCAAGTCCGTTTGACAAAAGCTCCCTCATCTCTTGGGACATCAGCAGTATTCCCAGCAACGCGACAATTGATTCGGTCAACATCACCCTTGATGTTCAAAATCGCACCGACCAAGAGTATGGCGTCTACCAATCTCTGAAGCCGTGGACTGAAAATGGAGCCACCTGGATCAACTACGCAGCAGGACAAGCCTGGAGCACAGCTGGGGCAAATCTGGTATCTGAAATCCTTGATAACAGTGGCAATGCCACCACCAATTCCAATGCCGACCGAGGCATCCTTGTGGATACCCTCAGTATCGTCGATACCATCAGCGCGGCCTCCACCGGTTCCGTCTATAAAACCTTAGTGCTTTCTCTAAGCAGCTCAGGTGTTGATATGGTGCAAAACTGGGTCAATGGTAACCAGAAAAACTACGGTATCATCATTGCCGATACCAACATTACCAACGGCTTAGATCTCTCCTCCAGTGAAGCCACAATTTCAAACAGCCGCCCCAAACTGTCGGTCGGCTACACCGTTCCTAATGGAACACCTTCGACCAACCCTGGAACTGGCGGAACCCCACCCGTTGACAACAATACCAAATCAGGTGAAACCATCTACGCAGAGACCTGTTCCGGCTGTCATGGCAGCGACCCTGTCAATAACGGCAGAAACAACATTGATCAAGGTCAAACTGCCGTCAATACCACCAAAAAACACAGCTTTGTCACTAACGGCGATGCCGAAAAAGTAGCCACTTACCTCAGCGCTCTTTTCAACGGCACAACCCCGCCGGCTCCCGTGATCATTCCTCCACCCATTGCTCCCGTCACCTCCAGCAACGGCGCTCAACTCTACGCTGATCAATGCGCGGTTTGTCATGGAGCCAACCCTGCCAATGGCGACAACAAAATCGATCTGGGCACCAACAAAACCGCCATCCTTAACAAACACAGCTTTGTTATTGATTCGGATGCTCAGCAAATCGCCAGCTTCATTAGCACCACGCTGAACAACGCCAACACCCCCGTCAACAACAATGGCACCGATAACACCGGCACCGGCAGCAGTAATGCCAGTCCAGCTCAACTCTATGCCGATCTCTGCTCCAGTTGTCACGGTGATGACCCTGCCTACAACAACTTTGGTATCTTGATCGCTGCCACCGATGCAACGAGAGTCGATCACTATTTCGTGAAACAAACGGACGCGGCTAAAATTGTGCCCTTTATCGAAGAGCGCAAAATTGTCGCCGATCAAGAAGCAGCTATTCGCCTCCCAACCACCACAACCTCTGACTCTAGCAGTGGAGCATTATCTCCCCTCTGGTTACTGTTGATGGGTCTGCTCGGCTTTAGACGCCGCGACTAAACCTTAACCACAACCAAAAAAAGCCCCGAAATCGGGGCTTTTTTTTGCCTACTCAAACAGCACTAAAACTTAACCTTTTCCCAACACCACCTTCTGCACACTCTGGAACCCTCGTGGCAATTTACCCCCTCGTCGTCCTCGCTCAGAAGCATACTGCTCCAACTCAGCGTACTTCAAACGAGTCAACCGTTTACCGCTGTAAATCGTCACAGACTCTCCCATCGGCACCGACAACAAACCCACCAGTTGCTCCTCACCGCTTTTCAGTTTGGCACTGGGAATACCGATAATTTTATTACCCTTACCCCGCGCCATCTCCGGCAGTTCCGTGATCGGATAACTGAGCAGATAACCTTGATTGCTGACTGCTACCACCTGATCCCGTTGATGATTAAAGATCGGTACCGGCATCATCACCTTCGCCCCTTTGGGCACACTCAAAACCACCTTCCCCGCTTTGTTACGACTGATTAGATCCGCCAGTTTGGCCACAAAACCGTAACCAGCATCGGTCGCCAACAGGTAACGCTCCTCTGGATCGCCCATGATCACCGCCACAAAGTGCGCCCCATCGGAGGGTTTCAAACGCCCCGCCAACGGCTCACCCAAACTGCGTGCCGAGGGCAACGTGTGAGCAGGCAAGACATAAACCCGCCCAGTGGATTCCAGAAACAGCGCCAACTGATTGCTCTTACCACAAGCGGCATCTTGATAAGCATCACCGGATTTGTAGTTCAGCGCGGTTGCATCCACCTCATGCCCTTTGGCAGCCCGTACCCAACCGCGTTGCGACAACACCACGGTCACCGCTTCGCTGGGCATCAAATCACTTTCATTCATCGCCCGTGCCGCCGTTCGCTCCTTCAAACCACTGCGACGCGCATCGCCGTAGAGTTTGGCATCCGCCAACAGCTCTTTTTTGATCAAGGTCTTTTGCCGTCGTTCAGACCCCAACAAGGTCTCCAACTGCTGACGCTCTTTGGCCAATTCACCCTGCTCAGCGCGAATCTGCACCTCTTCCAACTTGGCCAGATGGCGCAGCTTCAAATCCAACACCGCGTCCGCCTGCACTTCATCCAAACCGAACCGTGCCACCAACTCACTGCGTGGATCATCCTCTTCACGAATGATGGCGATCACCTCATCAATGTTCAAAAAGGCGATCAGCAAGGCATCCAAAATGTGCAGCCGTGAGCTGACCTTATCCAAACGCCACTGCAAACGACGACGCACGGTATCGCTGCGGAACTGCAACCACTCGCTCAAAATGGTGCGCAGATTTTTCACCTGTGGCCGACCGTTGGTACCGATCATGTTCAAGTTAACGCGGTAGCTGCGCTCCAGATCGGTGGTGGCAAACAGATGCAACATCAAAGCATCCCGATCCAGTTTTTTGCCTTTGGGCACAATGATCAAGCGAGTGGGGTTTTCGTGATCCGACTCATCGCGCAGATCCTCTACCATCGGCAACTTTTTTGCCTGCATCTGCTGCGCGATCTGCTCCAAAATTTTCGCCCCAGAAACCTGATGCGGCAGCTCGGTGACAACAATTTCGCCATCCTCTTGCTCGTAACGCGCGCGTATCCGCACCATACCCTTGCCGGTTTGGTACATCTGGCGTAACTCCGCCGCCGAGCTGACAATCTCACCGCCGGTGGGATAATCCGGCGCTTTGATCAGATCGTATAACTCGTCATCGGAGAGGTTCGGTTTTTCCAGCAACGCCACGCAGGCGCTGACAATCTCATGCAGATTGTGTGGTGGAATGTCGGTGGCCATGCCCACCGCGATGCCAGTGGTACCGTTCAACAAAATATGCGGCAAACGCGACGGCAGCAGAGTCGGCTCTTTTAAGGTGCCATCAAAATTTGGTGCCCACTCCACCGTGCCCTGCCCCAGCTCTTGCAACAGCGATTTGGCAAAGGGCGACAGGCGCGACTCGGTGTAACGCATGGCCGCAAACGATTTGGGATCGTCCGCTGATCCCCAGTTGCCTTGACCGTCCACCAACGGGCAGCGATAAGAGAACGGCTGCGCCATCAACACCATCGCTTCATAACAAGCCGAGTCGCCGTGAGGATGGAATTTACCCAACACATCGCCCACCGTACGCGCCGATTTTTTGTGTTTTGAGCTGGCCGACAAACCCAGTTCTGACATGGCGTAGATGATCCGTCGTTGCACCGGCTTGAGGCCGTCACCGATGTGCGGCAAGGCTCGATCCAAAATCACGTACATGGAGTAATCCAGATACGCCTTTTCGGTAAACTCACTCATCGATTGACGTTCAACACCGTCGTGATTTAACTCATTACCCATAACCGACTCTCAAATAATGTTTACTGTTTAGAACGCCAAATCAACGTAGCCATGCGCCCCGTCTGATTCTCGCGCCGATAGGAGAAAAAACGCTCATCACTGAAGGTGCAATGCTCACCACCGTAAATCTGCTGCACTCCCATTCGGTACAGACGGTTTTTAGCCAACTGATAAATATCCGCCAACCAACGATCCCCATCCACTTTAAACGCGGCCTCGTCCTCAGCGTGTTGCTGCACAAACGCCTGCACTACTTCCGCCCCCACCTGAAACGCCTGCGCTCCAATGGCCGGCCCTAACCAAACCATCACCTGCTCGGCTTTGACCGGCAAAGTCTCCAAGGTCTGCTCCACAATGCCTGCCGCCAAACCCCGCCAACCGGCGTGGGCGGCGGCAATGTAACGCCCATCCAGAGAGCAGTAGAGCAGCGGCAAACAGTCGGCAGTCAAAACCGCACAGACTCGATCTTCGGCATCGCTCCAGATGGCATCCACAGTGGGTGGCGCATCGTCAACAATCGCAGGGGCTTTGATAATCTGCGTGGTGTGAATCTGATTCAACCACTGCGGCGCTTGAGGCAGCTGTAACTGCTGCTGTAAACGCCGTCGATTCTCCGTCACCGCGTGAGAATCATCACCCACATGTGAGCCTAAGTTCAGCGCATCAAAAGGGGCTTGGCTGATGCCGCCAACCCGCAAAGTGCTACAAGCATGAATACCTTTGGGAGCTGGCCACTCAGGACGTAGCAGCTCAATCAAAGCCATTGAGCTTTAGATCATCTCGCAGCGCTTGCAACAGCGCCTGCATGTCGTCGGGCAGATCCACCGACCAACCCATCTCCTCACCACTGAGCGGGTGAACCAAGGCCAGACGCGCCGCGTGCAGCGCTTGGCGCTTAAAGTTTTGCAATTGGTGCCGCAACGGGGTATCGCCGCCCAATGGATTACGCAAACGCCCACCGTAGACCGGATCGCCAATCAACGGCAGATGAATGTGCGCCATATGCACCCGAATTTGATGGGTGCGCCCCGTCTCCAGCTTCAACCGCAGATGGGTGTGATGTGGAAAACGCTCCGCCACTCGGTAATGGGTAATCGCCTCTTTACCACCGGCACGCACCGCCACCCGCTTGCGATCCGATGGATGCCGACCCAACGGTTCGTCCACCACGCCACCCGCCACCGCCGTGCCGTAGGCCACCGCTTCGTACTCGCGGCTCACCGAACGGGCTTGCAACTGATCCACCAGATGTTTGTGCGCTTGCAGAGTTTTTGCCACCACCAGCAGACCCGTCGTATCCTTATCGAGTCGATGCACAATCCCCACCCGTGGCAGTTGCGCCAGCGAGGGATCATATGCCAACAGGCCATTAAGCAACGTGCCGTTGTGATTGCCCGCTCCAGGGTGCATCACCAACCCCGCCGGTTTATTGATCACCAGAATCGACTCATCCTCATAACGGATATCGAGCTGCATCGGCTCCGGTTGCGCCTCGCTCTCGATCTTCAACTGCACTTTGAGCGCAACCTGCTCGCCGCCGAGCAATTTGTGCCGTGGGGTACTCGGCTGACCATCCAGTAGCAGCACACCCTGCTTAATCCAACCACTCAGACGACTGCGTGAATAGTCTGGCAGCAACTTGGCCACCGCCTGATCCAGCCGTTTTCCTGCCCACTCAGGGGGAATCTCCAGCTCTTCTTCTATCGATTCAAACATAATTCAGACAAATCCTAGGGTTCAACCACCCTGCAAGCAACGATTGGGTATAATACGCAACTTTGCTCGCCATTAGATGGAAAACTCGATGAAATTTCGCCTCTTACTGATCTCAATTGCTCTGTTACTGAACGCCTGTGCCTCCTTGGAGAAGGAAGAGTCCGCCGATTGGAAAGCAGAACAGTTCTACAAACAGGCCAAAAAATATTTGGATAATGGCAATTTTGAGCAGGCCATCGCCAACTTTCAGCTGCTGGAGTCTCGTTATCCCTTTGGCTCCTACACCCAGCAAGCGCAGCTGGATCTGGCCTACGCTTACTACAAATTTGATGAACATATCTCCGCCGTCTCATCGGCAGAACATTTTATCAAACTGCACCCGCGTCACCCCAATGTGGATTACGCCTACTACCTAAAAGGTTTGGCTAATTTTCATCGTGGTCAAGGGTTGAGCGAAAAGTTCTTCACACGCGACTACAGCAAGATCAACCAACGCCAGCTCAAAGACGCCTATCAGAACTTTGAAACTCTGATGCGTAAATTCCCAGACAGCCGTTACAACGCCGATGCTCGCCAACGAATGGTCTTTCTGCGCAATAAAATGGCACAACACGAGCTGCAAACGGCACAGTACTACTTCACGCGCAGCGCCTACATCGCCGCCGTCAATCGCGGTCACTACATTCTGAGCCACTTCGATGGTGCGCCGATTATTCCCGACACCTTGGCGCTGATGGCCAAAGCCTATGAAAAACTCGATATGCCGGAACTGGCCAAAGAGAGCTGGCAGACTCTGCGCCTCAATCAAGCGGATCATCCGGCGCTGGCCAGCCGTTGATTAAAACACCTTGGCCAAATTAATCTACCCTTGGATTTCACTTCATTCAGGCTACAGACTGGCGGCGTAATATCAGTAACTTACCCGCGTCGCCAACTGGTCTTACCCGCCGCATCTTCCAACACGATCCCCGCCTCTTTCAACTCATCCCGAACCCAATCCGCCTCGGCCCAGTTCTTATCCGCACGGGCTTGGTAACGCTGTTCAATCAACGCCTCCACCTCCGCATCACTCAGGCCGTCCTCACTGCCGGTGGCCTGTTTAAAAAACGCCTCAGGGTCGGTTTGCAAAATGCCCAACACAGCCGCCAACTTCTTCAAGGTCGCTCCCAAAGCCGCCGCCTCTTCAGCACCACTCTCTTTGAGGCGATTGGTCTCACGCGCCAACTCAAACAGCACCGCCAACGCTTCGGGGGTGTTGAAATCATCGTCCATCGCCGCATCAAAACGAGTCTCATAGTCGCTCTCTGCCAACGCTGCGGCTTCCGGCAGATCACGCAAGGTGGTGTAAAAACGAGTCAGAGCCGCACGGGCGTTTTGCAGATGCTCTTCATCGTAATTCAGCGGACTGCGATATTGGCTGGTGAGAATAAAGTAACGCACCTCTTCGGCACGGTAATTCTCCAAAATCTCACGCACAGTGAAGAAGTTGCCCAAGGATTTAGACATCTTCTCATCGTTGATACGCACAAAACCGTTGTGCAACCAGTAGTTGACCATCTTGTGACCGTGGCAGCCTTCCGACTGCGCGATCTCATTTTCATGATGAGGAAATTGCAGATCCTGACCACCGCCGTGAATATCAAAATGCTCCCCCAACAGCTCGCTGGACATCGCTGAACACTCGATGTGCCAACCGGGACGACCTGCTCCCCAAGGGGAATCCCAAAAAGGCTCATCGGGTTTGGCCATTTTCCAGAGGACAAAATCCAGCGGATCACGTTTCTGCTCACCGATCTCCACCCGCGCCCCAGAGCGCAGATCATCCACCTGCCGACCGGACAACTTACCGTAATCATCAAAGGCTTTAACGCTGTAATAAACATCGCCGTTGTCTGCTTGATAAGCGAAATCTTTCTCAATCAGACGCTCAATCATGGCCAAAATAGCGGGCATCGACTGGGTGGCGCGGGGTTCTGCATCGGGAGGCAAAATGCCCAAGGCATCGGAATCGTCGTGCATCGCTTGCACAAAACGCTCGGTGAGGGCGAGAAAATCCTCACCGTTCTCATTGGCACGCGCGATGATTTTATCGTCAATATCGGTGATGTTACGCACATAATTGACCTTAAAACCGCGATGGCGAAAGTGGCGCACCATCACATCAAAGGCCACCATCACCCGCGCATGACCCAAATGGCAGTAGTCATAGACGGTCATGCCGCAGACGTACATGCCCACTTCACCGGCTTTGATCGGCACAAACGGCTCTTTTTTATTGGTCAGAGTGTTGTAAAGGGTGATCATGAGGCTTCTCCCGTCTGTTTCAATGCCGCTTGCAAACGCACTGCAACCCGATCTTTGCCCATCAAAGGAAACATCTGCCCCATCTCCGGGCCGTGGGTTTCGCCACTCAAGGCCGCACGCAGCGGCATAAACAGCCCTTTGCCCTTCACCCCAGCGGCTTTGCCCACCGCTTTGGCGAAGCTGCGGAAATCCTCCGCCTCTGGCAACAACTCCAACGCCGCCTTGAACAGCTCCGCCGACGTATTCTGCAACACCTCAACCGCCGCTTCGCTCATCACCGGCTCGGCAAAAATCTGTTTCGCCCAATGATAGGCATCTTGAGGCTGCTCGATATTGGCACGCACTGCGGTAATAAACGCGGTCAAATCCGATTCAGGCACCAACTCAGAGAGCGCCTTTTCCGCTTCGGGGCGCTGCTCTTGCAACCAGCTCAACAGTTCACTGTCATCACAAGCCGCCAGCGCCAACTTCTGCCAGTGGTTGAGCTGAAATTCATCGTGACGCGCAGGCGCTTTGCCCAAACTGCCGAGCTGAAATCCCGCGCTCAGCTCTTCCAGTGTCATCAAGCTCTCATCACGGTAGTGATGCCCCAGACGCGCCAAGTGGTTCAAAATGGCCACTGGGAAATAACCCATTGCGCGCAACTCTTTGAGGCTGCGCGAACCGTTGCGTTTTGACAATGGCTGACCATCTTGACCTAAAATCAGCGAGGTATGACCGTATTGAGCGTGCTTCAACCCCAGCGCCGTTAAGATCATCAACTGCCGTGGGGTGTTGGTGATGTGATCCTCACCACGCAACACGCAAGAGACCTGCATCAAGGCATCATCAATGGCGTTGGCAAAGAAGAAGGCTGGAGAACCATCGGCACGACGAATAATAAAGTCACCGATGTCTTTACCGGAATAGGCTTGCTCACCGCGCACCAGATCGCTGAATTTCGTCACCGATTCATTGGCCACTCGAAAACGCAAAGTGGGCTGACGACCATCATCCAGCCGCTGCTGACGTTCGGCAGCAGAAAGATGAGCGCACTTACCCGAATAACGCGGTGGCAAACCGGCGGAACGCTGCGCTTTGCGACTCAGCGCCAGCTCTTCAGGGGAGCAGAAACAGGGGTAAGCCTGATCCGCCTCTTCCAATTTTTGGTAGTAAGTAGCGTAGGTGGCGCTGCGTTCCGATTGACGATAAGGGCCTAACGCACCCTCGACCTCCGGCCCCTCTTGCCAATCCATCCCCAACCAGCGCAGATCGTCCATCAGCGCTTGCAGGAAGGACTCTTTGCTGCGTTCGGGGTCGGTGTCCTCGCAACGCAGCAGAAAAACACCCTGCTGCTGCCGAGCGTAGAGAACGTTAAAAAGGGCGGTACGCAAGTTACCGATGTGCAGCAGCCCCGTTGGACTGGGGGCGAAACGAGTTTTAGTGAGTGATTTCATGGGGCGCATGGTAACGGAAATAGGCTCATAACTGAACCGTACCCAATCAATCAAAGCTCACCCTTTCTCCCCACCCCCAAACTCGTTATGATTCCCCACCCACACCATCAACAGGATATTGTTATGTTAAACACGCTATCCAAAACCCTACTGCTGCTCGCAAGCTTGAGCTTATTCGGTACGGCCTTCGCCTCCGATCACGGCGAGAAAAAAGAGCACGATCATCACGACAACAGCAGCGTTAAAGTCAAAATCGAAACCACACAAGGCGATATGATCCTTGAACTCTATCCTGACAAAGCCCCCAAAACGGTGAAAAATTTCCTCCGTTATGTGGACGAAGGGTTTTACAGCGACACCATCTTCCACCGCGTGATCGCCAACTTTATGATTCAAGGCGGGGGCTTTGATAAAAGCTACAACAAGAAAAAGACCCACGATCAGATAGAGAACGAAGCCGACAACGGCCTAGAAAATCGCTACGGCACCGTGGCGATGGCGCGCACCAGCAACCCACATTCCGCCACCGCGCAGTTTTTTATCAACTCCAGCAACAACCGCTTTTTGAACCACAGCCGCAAATCTTCACGGGGCTGGGGTTACTGCGTCTTTGGTAAAGTCGTTGACGGTGATGATGTCATCAAAAAAATCTCCGCGCTGAAAACCGGCCCGGGTGGCACCTTTCCCAAAGATGCACCCAGTCCACAAGTGGTGATCACCAAAATCAGCCGCCTCTAGCGGCTTGATTTATCAAAAATCGCCCCTATATCTCTCGCTCAAACTTATTATTGCAAAGGTCTTTCAATGATTAAAATGCACACCTCTATGGGTCTGATCACCCTAGAACTCGACCACGAAAAAGCCCCCAAAACCGCCGCCAACTTTGAGCAGTACGCCAAAGACGGCTTCTACGACGGCACCATCTTTCACCGCGTGATTCCTGGTTTTATGGTTCAGGGCGGCGGCATGGAGCCGGGCATGAACGAAAAATCAACCCGCGCCAACATCGAGAACGAAGCCAACAACGGTCTGCAAAACGACGTCGGCACCATCGCCATGGCGCGTACCCCCGACCCTCATTCCGCCAGCTCGCAATTCTTTCTCAACGTCAGCAACAACGGCTTTCTGAACTTCACCGCTCCCACTCAGCAAGGCTGGGGTTACTGCGTGTTCGGTAAAATCGTTGACGGTTTGGACATCATGATGGAGATGAGCAAGGTCTCAACCGGCAACGCCGGTGGTCATCAAGATGTACCCACCGTGGACGTGATGATCGAAAAAGTCGAAGTGGTCGATTAATGGCCATCGGGGCGCACCGCTGTGCGCCCTAAATTTAAATGGATTGACCATTAATTTTTATGCACACACTTTTTATCTCCGACCTGCATCTGGATGCTCGCCATCCCAAACTGCTAAAACTGTTTCACGACTTTATTATTCAAACCGCACCCGCTGCGGAAAAACTTTATATTTTAGGGGATTTTGTTGAATATTGGCTCGGTGATGACGATCCCAACCCTGAATTTCACCGCTGTTTTAACGCGCTAAAAAAACTCAATCAAAGCGGCACAGACGTATTTTTAATGCACGGCAATCGGGATTTTCTGCTCGGCCAAGCCTTTCTCGCCGAACACGGCATCCAACTGCTTGATGACCCCACGGTGATCGACCTCTACGGTACGCCAACCCTATTAATGCACGGCGACAGCCTCTGTAGCGACGACCTAAACTATCAAGCCTTTCGCCAACAGGTACGTGATCCCGCTTGGCAGGCGGATTTTTTAGCCAAATCGCTGCCGGAACGCATTGCCATCGTCAATCATTTAAGAGCATCGAGCCGTGAGGCCACAGGGGAAAAAAGCAGTGAAATAATGGATGTCAATCAAACGGAAGTGGAAAAGGTCATGCAGAAATTTAAGGTCAAGCAGTTAATTCACGGCCACACCCATCGACCAAAAACCCACCACTTTTCAGTTGCGGCTCAGCCAATGATGCGCACCGTGTTGGCCGATTGGAACGATCACGCCTGCTTTCTGATGGTTCACAACGATCAAGCGGAGTGACTCTCTTTTTTAAAACTCAACCACGCTTGTAACGCCGTGCGTAACTCAGCTGGGCGAATCGGTTTGGGCAGATAATCATCCATGCCTGCATCCAAGCACTTCTCTCGATCCCCCACTAACGCATTGGCAGTAATGCCAATAATTGGCACGTAACGTCGTTGGGCACGCTCACGTTGCCGTAATTTTTGCGTCGCTTCGTAGCCATCCATCACCGGCATTTGACAATCCATTAAGACCAGATCGTAACGATGTTGTTTGACCAACAGCAGCGCCTCCAGACCGTTGACCGCCACATCCACCGCCACATCCATCTTCTCCAACATGCGCTGTAGAATTTTCTGATTAACCAGATTATCTTCCACCACCAAAACCGATTTATCCTGATAACTGAGGTTCGATAACTGAGCATCGGGCGGCGTAGGGCTGTTTTTATTCAACATCAGCGGACATTTTTCTGCCACCGCCATCAAATGTTGATACAGCAGAGACGCCTTCAACGGTTTGCGCAGATAAAAGGTCTGCTCCAAACGTTGATAACGGCTGTGATCCAGATGTTGACGAAAGTTAATAAAAATCAGTAGGGGCATATCCACCACTTGCGGCATGGCTCGTAACACTTCAGCCCAAATCAGACCATCGGCCTGATGACGATTGATCGTCACCAAATCAAAAGTCTTCTGCTGATCATTTGAGGTCAACAAGGTAAGCGCTTTTGGCAACGACTTCACCTGTGTCACTTCAACTTGCCAACTCTGTAGCTGCTCCAACACAGTGTTTTGTTTATAGTCGCCACTGTCCAACCACAACAGAGAAAAACCCTTTAACATCGGCTTGATCTGTTTTGAGTTATTCACATGTGTGGGTAAACTGAACCAAAAAATAGACCCTTCACCCTCTTGGCTCCGAATACCAATCTCGCCGCCCATTTTCTCCACCAGTCGTTTGCTAATGCTCAAACCCAAACCGGTGCCGCCATAACGACGGGTGGTGGAAGCGTCCGCTTGCGTAAACCTCTCAAATAAACGCCGCGCAGCATCAGCAGAGATACCAATGCCCGTATCGTGCACTTCACAAAGAATACGGCCATCGGCAACAGGTAACAGACGAATCGAGATCTCACCCTGATCGGTAAATTTAATCGCATTAGAGATTAAATTACTCAACACCTGCCGCACTCGTCCCATATCCCCAAAGAGCGTTGCTGCTACCAGGGGGTCGATGTAAGCCATCAAAGAAAGCTTTTTTTCAGCGGCCAATTCAGCAAAAAAATCCAACAGATCTTCAACCAACAATTGCGGATCAAACTCCAGATGTTCCAAAGTAAGCTGGTCGGCTTCGATCTTAGAAAAATCAAGCACGTCGTTAATAATCGATAACAGCGCCTCGGAAGAGCGGTAGGCGTTGTCCGCACAATCGCGCTGATCCTCGTCCAAACTCGAATCCAGCAACAAACCCAACATCCCCATAACACCGTTAATCGGGGTTCGAATCTCATGACTCATGGTGGCCAAAAATTCACTTTTTGAACGGCTCGCCTGCTCCGCATCTTGCCGCGCTTGATGCAGACTGATCTCAAAATTGCGCCGTTCGCTGATGTCTCGAAACAGAAACACCTGACCTAAAAACTCATCGTCCACAAACAGCGGGTTAAAGACACACGAGACCGCCAAATCGTTCTCGTCATCTTGCAATAACAGACCACGATCATCCCGAAAACTCTCACCATCCGCCAAACGACGTAACAGTTCATCTGTCAACAAAGGTTGTTCCGGCTGCCCCACCTCGTGCAAGGTAAAACGGGACAAAATAGAACTGCCCACCAATTTGCTGGACTCATCTTGCAGATAATATTCCCCCGCTGGATTGATAAACTGCAACATCCCCTTTTCGTCAAATACACAGAGACCATCACTCAATGAATCCATCACCGAGCGCAACTTCTGATGCTCTACAGCAATTCTGTTCTCCGACTGTTGACGAATACTGTCATACAACTCCTGCATTTCTCGGGAAGAGATCTCCATCGAACGTTCCAACAAATAACGATCTTGATCAGCACTTTCATAAGTGGCACTGATGCTCTGCTGCAATGCCAACCACTGCGCTCTGGAAGGCGGAGTGTTCTCATCCAAAGCCAAACGCCGCAACTGCCTTGTCAATAGGTGGTGCAAATCTCTATACCTCGCTAAAAACCGTCAAGGTCATGGTTTGATTGTGCAGATCACAACTGCCCTTCACAAAAGGAGAAATTTCACCGTAAGAGTAGAAACCAATCTGCTGCACATCCCCCTCTAACGCCGCCAATGTCACTTCAATCTCCTCTTCGGAACGCTCTTTCAAGACCAAACGCCGCCCAACACAACTGATGGCAACCAACAGTTTTTGACCCTGAGACTCCTGCAGAAAGTGCTGCTGAGTATCCAGTGCCGCCCCCTCCGCGCCATCAATCAGGCGTTCAAAATTAGCCCGCATCAACTGCGCTAACCAGCCTTGCGGCACATCACCAGCAAAGGTCAAAGATTGTTCCGCTTCATTCACCGCTAAGATGGTGCGTACTCGATGACGCTCATCGTCTCGATGTGCCCGCAGCGCCAGTGGAAACAGCAAACCCGTTGAAGGTAAGCCCTCTGCCAACTCGCCCAGATACTCCTTGTAAAGTTGCAGTGCCGGTTTGCCATCCAACTCATAAAGCACGTTGCGAATCGAACGAGTCACCCGCCGCTCAGGGCCAAAAATATCCCAGCCACCTTTGCTACCAAAAGAGACCCGAATGGCATCGCCATAAAAGCCCACCGCCACCACCTTTGACTCTTCCGGAAGCCCATCAGCCATCACCCAGCTCTGCTGAAAACGATCCCCATCACCGGCTAACCCCCCAGTAATAATCACCTCAGAAGAGATCGTATCGCACAGACCATTAACCAATTCACTGCCATTGACATGCAAGCCATCCGAGAGCACAAACAAAGCACGCAGATCATCGGCAGCCAAGCGCTGCGACAAACGCTGCCCCACATCTAACGAATCATCCATCGTCTGTACCGATTCAGAGACCATACGCAACGGCGTATTGGCAAAACGGATCAAGGCCACACTCAAACTGTGATCAAAGACCCGATCAGCAAAGATCTCACCGGCGGTAGAACAACCGATCAAAAGAGATGTGGGAAAAGCATCGCGCAGCGCCTGGATCGGCGCGGGATTGTGCAAAAACTCACTGGCACCAAAGACCATTACCAGCGTCTCAGCAGAATCCCAGGCGGGGAAAGAGTCGAGACTCCAACCCTCATCCTGAGAATAATTAAACGTAATGCGCTCCATAACAGACTCCCAAAAAATTGGTCAGCAAGAGAAATCAGTGTCATCTGCCAAAGCGTTGTTGGTCAAGAGGCGAGCGCGTTTTTATGCCGAAAAGAGTGTCACCAAAAGCCGATTGAGCGACTCATTGGCCTTTTGTAAGGTCATTTCGATCTCTGGCATGGTAATCAGTCGATCACTTTTACCCGCTGCCCAGTTAGCCACTACTGCCAAACAGGCGTACTCCAAATCCAACTCACGCGCCAAGGCCGCTTCAGGCATCCCCGTCATGCCAACAAGAGTACAACCATCACGCTCCAATTTTCTGATCTCGGCGGCACTCTCCAGACGTGGCCCTTGGGTTGCGCCGTAAACACCGTCGCAAACCGCCTCAATCTTCACCTCTTTTGCTGCACTCATCAACCGCGCTCTGAGCGATTCACTGTAAGGGTAAGTAAAATCAATGTGCGTGACCTGCGCTAGATTCTCCTCAAAATAGGTCTGCTGCCGCCCGTAGGTGTAGTCAATGATCTGATCGGGAATCACCAATCTGCCGGGTTCACAATCGCTGCCAATGCCGCCCACCGCCGCCAAAGCAAACACCCGCTTCACCCCCGCCTCTTTCAACGCCAGCAGATTTGCACGATAGTTGACTCGGTGGGGTGGAATCACATGCGGGTTGCCGTGCCGCGCCAAAAAAACCAGCGGCTGACCCGCCACCGATCCGTGCAGCAACGCAGCCGATGGCTCGCCAAACTCGGTCGTCACCGCCTCGCTGCGTTCGATACTCAAGCCAGGCAAGCTGGTAAAACCACTGCCGCCAATAATGCCAATGGGTGTTTTAGACACAGAAACCTCTTTTTACATTCGTTAACAACGTAGCCTGGATGAAATGCAGTGCAATCCAGGGGGGAATCGACGCTCTCCTGGATTCTGCTTCGCTCCATCCAGGCTACAACGCCGTTTCATCTAAGGCATAAATGCCATTCACATTGCGCAGATAACCGTGGTAATCCATGCCATAACCGACCACATAATGATCCTCCACCTGCAAGGCCACATAATCTGCGCTCACCCCAGCGCAACGCCGCTGATGCCGTTTCTCCAGCAGCACCGCGCTCTGCACCTGCTTGGCTCCTTGCTGCTGACAATAGGCCAGAATCGCTTTTAGGGTATGCCCCTCATCCAAAATATCATCGACAATCAACACCGTGCGCCCCCGCAAATTCTGCTGCGGATAAAGTAACCACTGCAACTCACCACCCGAAGTCTCGCCACGATAACGAGTGGCGTGCAGCACATCGGTTTGCAATGGAAAATTCAGCAACGGCAACAGTTGCCCCGCCGGAATCAAGCCACCGTTCAAAACCGAGATCAGCAGCGGATCGGAGTCCGCCAACTGCTGAGTGATCTCAACAGCAATTTTTTTTAGCGCCACCTGAATCTGCTCGGCACTAAACAACAATTCAGCCCCCTTCAAGGCCTGCGCCGCTTGAGCTGCGCTGATTGAAGAGTTATTCATGGATCCAACTCAAAATCGTCACCCCGCTCCAGCGCCGCCAAAATCCTTTGCGCCCGCCGCCATTCGTCACTCTCTCGCAACGCCGCAGCCGCCAGCTCACCACGACCGTGCAGCCGCGCCAAACGGGCTTGACTGGCGGGGTTTTCATAACCTTTCAAGGAAGCCACCACCGCTTCCGCTGCCTCTGGACGATTGCAAACCAACACCATATCGCAGCCCGCTTGCAGCGCCGCTTGCGCTCGCTGGGGAAAATCGCCGTAAGCCGCAGCCGCCTCCATGCTCAGATCATCACTGAAAATTACCCCCTGAAAACGCAGCTCTTTGCGCAACACCTGCTGCAACCAAAAAGCCGAGAAACCAGCCGGATGCTGATCCACATGAGGATAGATCACATGAGCGGGCATCATCGCCGCCAGACCTTGGCCAATCATGCGCTCAAACGGCACTAAATCTTCCAGCATCAACTCCGCCAGCGGGCGAGGATCAACGGGACGCGCCAGATGGGAATCCTCTTTGACCATGCCGTGGCCGGGAAAATGTTTGCCCACCGCCACCATTCCCGCCCGTTTCATTCCCGCCATCAAAGCCGCTGCCAAACGGGCAATCACCTCAGGATCAGAGTGAAACGCACGGTCGCCAATCACACCGCTGATGCCACGTCCCAGATCCAACACCGGAGTAAAGCTGACATCAATGCCCTCAGCACGCAGCTCGGCGGCCAGCAACCAGCCCAGTTGTTCGACGCTCTGCAAAGCGGCTTTGGGGTGGCGCTGATGCAGCTCACCCAGACGCGCCATTGCCGGGATCGGGCTAAAACCCTCCCGAAAACGCTGCACTCGCCCGCCTTCATGATCCACCGCCACCAACAGCGGTGGCTGGCGCAGTTGGTGAATCTCCGCCACCAATTGCTGCAACTGCTGACGCGACTCAAAATTACGGCTGAAAAGAATCACCCCGCCCACTTGCGGCTGTTGCAGCAAACGGCACTCCTGCTCGTTGAGCGTCAACCCTTGCAGATCCAGCATCACCGGCCCTAAGGACATCTTGCTCTCCTATTTCAGCCGCTCGGCTTGCTGTTGTGCTTTTTTAGCGCCAGCACCATCACCGCGCGCTTGCCGCGCTTGCGCGGTCAACAACCAATTGCGATAAAGCAAAGTACGATCACGACCGGACAAGGCTCTCGATTTAGCCGCCAAGTTCTCCGCCTGCGCAAACTGCTCTTGATAAAGACGAACCTCCGCCAAACGACTCCACAACACCGCGTCTTTAGGCACGATACGCAACGCCCGCTCCAAGGCGTTGGCGGCACGATCAAACTGCTGATTGCCCCGCGCCAGCTCTGCCTCACGCCAGAGAGAGACCACCGCCGCATTGCTGGTCACTTGGGTGACTTTGTCTTCAACTTGACCGGGTGGCAGCTCCTTTGTCTTTGGCACCGCTGGCTCAACGCGAGGCTGGGTTAACGCCGCCTCCGCAGACGGTTTTGATTTCTGTGTGGATGTACCACAGCCGACCAAAAACAGCAGCGGCAACAACAACACAACACGACTGATCATCTTCATCTGTTTATTCATTTCCATTATAAAAACCCATCCAACCAACCCTCTGGTTCATCATCCACCTGATAACAAAACGACGTTTCCAACACCGCAGAACGACGGTCAAACGGCACATCTTTGACCCCAGGACACTCCTCACGGCTCTGCTGACCCTTGGCATTAACCCAACGCCACTCCACTCCCGCTGGCGTCGTCACCTCCAACGATTTTACATCCGCCAAAGCCATAAACTTCGCCCACAGCGGCAAGGCACCCGCCGAACCACTCAACCCTATCGGACTGTTATCGTCGTTACCGACCCAGACCACGGTCAAGAGGCGATCTCCATAACCGGCAAACCAGCTGTCACGCAGATCGTTACTGGTACCGGTTTTGCCCGCCAACGTCACCTGCGGCAAGCGCCACTTCAAGGAACGCGCACTGCCTTCTTGTATCACTTTTTGTAATGCAAATTGAGTCAAAAAGACCGCGCTGGGATCGGCTCCAGCGGTGACCGTTAATGGGTAGCGTTTTAGCGGTTCACCGTCGGCGGTCAACACCGCATGAATGCTGCGCAGCGGCGCATGAAAACCGTTGTTGGCTAAGGTCTGATAAAACTCGCTGACCTCAAACGGAGAGAGTTCCAACGCCCCCAACAACAACGACGGATAGGCTTTTATTTCTCGTGTTACGCCCAGCTCGTGCAGCTGTTTCACCACCGCATCCAACCCCACCTCCATTCCCAAACGAACAGAGGCCAAGTTATAAGAGTGCGCCAAGGCCTGATAAAGCGGTACCTCACCGTGACTCTTATGATCGTAATTTTGCGGCTGCCACACACCCTCTTGAGTCTCCAAACTCACGCTCTCATCCGACAACAGCGTGGAGAGTTGATACCGTTTAGGCTGACTCAAGGCGGTCAAATAGAGCGCCGGTTTCACCAGCGAACCGATGGGACGCTGGGCATCCAGAGCGCGATTAAAGCCGCCTTTTTTCGGCTCTCGCCCACCAATCAAGGCCAGCACTTCACCGCTGCTGCGATCCACGCTGATCAGCGCCGTTTGCCGCTCTGGGTAACGTTTTTGATAAGCCAAGGTTTTGATGCCTGAGGAGATGGCGCTCTCTGCCTGCTGCTGAAGGTGACTGTCCATGTAGGTAAAGATGCTCAAACCGGCGCTGCGCAGATCTCGCTCATCGTAATCACGAGTGAGCTGGCGTTTCACCAATTCCAAATAAGCGGGGTACTGAGTCTCACTGGGCAGACGCGCTAGAGCCAGACCCAACGGAGCAGCCTTGGCCTGAAAATAGGTTTTTTTCGAGATCAGCTGCGCCTCATGCATCAAACGCAGTACCAAATTACGCCGCTTTTTAGCCCGTTCAGGGTGCCGATAAGGGTTGTAATAAGAGGCCCCTTTGACCAACCCCACCAACAGCGCCATCTGATCCAGATCCAACTCCGTCAGCGGTCGGCGAAAATAAAACTCGCTGGCCAAAGCAAAACCGTGAATCGCCCGCGTCCCAGACTGGCCAAAATAGACCTCGTTAAAATAGGCCTCCAGAATTTGCTCTTTACTAAAGCGCCACTCCAGCAACAAGGCCATCAAGACCTCATTGGCTTTGCGGGTCAGAGTGCGTTCGTTGCTCAAAAAGAGGTTTTTCACCAACTGTTGGGTAAGGGTGCTGCCCCCCTGCACTCGGCCACCGGCTTGAATATTGGCCAACAGAGCACGGGCAATGGCTTGCGGACGCACGCCTTGGTGTTGGAAAAAATTACCGTCTTCCACCACCAGCAAGGCTTCGATCAAATACGCGGGTAAATCGGCGTATTTCACCAACATGCGATCTTCATGGTGCGCCGGATAGATGCTGGCGATGCGCTCCGGTTGCAGGCGAAACCAACTCAGTTCCCCCAGTTTATCCAGCGCTTGCAAACCACTGACTTGACGCTCTGCAAAGCTAACGCGAAATTTACGCGATTCCTGCAAACCATCCCAAAACTGAAACGGACGGCTGACAATATCCAGCTGCTTGGGCAGACGACGGTATTCACCTGGACGAGTGGGGTGACGTTTGGCGCGATAACCCAATTGGCGCAGCCGCTCTTCCAGATCAGAAGCTGAGAGCGCCACCGTGGCGTACAGCTCCAGTGGCCGCGCGTAAACATGGGCGGGCAAGGCCCATTGCGCTCCCGCAAAATGCAATCGAACCTTGTAATCCAAAAACGCCACGTAGGCGAGCAGTGCCACCAGCGACAAAACAAACCACAACGGCCAGAGGGCTAAAAAACGCCGCAAGCCCGAACGTTTGGCGGGCTTTGGTTTCTGCTTGGTTTTGGTTTTTGGTTTGACTTTGGCTGTTTTTTGCGCCACGGTTTGCACTCAGTTGTTGATCCGCCTCAAGACAGCCTATACGGAGCCTTATTTGGGGCGGATTGTAGCATGAGTCACTTTCGACCTGTCCTTATCGACGTGTAGAGCAGCTGACTTACTGAATCAGAGGAGACACCCATGTCAACAACGGAACGCCATGTTCGACTTTTTCGCAACGGGCGCAACCAAGCATTGCGAATTCCTCGTGAGTTCGAGTTGGAGGGCGAGGAAGCACTCATTCACAAAGAGGGTGATCGACTGATCGTGGAGCCGATCCGTAAAGGCAAATTGCTGGCTCTATTGGCCTCGCTGCCCCCTCTGACAGAAGACTTTCCCGACATTGATGATGACCACCGCCACTGGATGACCTGTTGCTGTGAATGCATCACGGGTCTATTTGCTGGACACCAACATCCTCTCCGATCTGATTCGCAACCCACAAGGTACGGTGGCAGCACACATTGCCAAAGTCGGTGAACACACCATCTGCACCAGTATCATTGTGGCCGCAGAACTTCGCTACGGTGCCATCAAATCAAACTCGGCAAGACTTGCGCAACGCATTGAGCTGATTCTCTCTGCACTGGAAATTCTGCCACTGGAGGCTCCCGCTGACCGTCAGTACGCAACATTGCGCCACCACCTCACACGTCAGGGCAGACCCATCGGACCAAATGAGCTGCTGATCGCCGCCCACGCTCTTGCGAATAACCTTACGGTTGTGACCGCCAATGTTGGCGAATTCAGCCGAGTTCCTGGGCTGAAAGTGGAGAATTGGTTACAGGTGTAGGCAATGACATCAGATCTGCTAATCGTAGAGGGTTAGCGGTGAAGCTGAGAGATACGTTTCTTTCAAAGCGCCGGTAACGGTCGGTATGAGAGATACGATTAATATATCTGGGGTTGACACCGGCGCAGTGACGTTTCAATCCGCTCCCAGCGGTGAAGCTGAGAGATAC
>CAZTQX010000004.1:0-24653 GCA_964615985.1 uncultured Gammaproteobacteria bacterium
CATAAATGCACAACATGCCCCTTTTCAGAGGAACGCGCATTCTACTCGCAGGATAAAAACGAAACCACCAAAAAAATCACCCCTTCGGGTGATACCTAAACCGCCTTAAAATGCCTAAACTGCCTCCATCGTCTCAGCGCAAAACAGGAACAGACTATGGACGCTTTCGAACGCCACTTCGCCAACTGGGTCATCGCCCAGCGTTGGTCAATCTTGCTCGCCACCTTGCTGATCGTCATCGCCACCGGCGCCGGTATGGGGCAACTCTCCTTTAACAACGACAACCGCGTCTACTTCAGCAAACAGAACCCACAACTGCTGGCGCTGGAAGCGTTGGAGAACACCTTTAGCGAAAACGAAAACGTCCTGATTGCGGTGGCTCCCAAGGATGGCAACGTCTTTACTCGTGAGACCTTGCAAGCGGTGCAAGAGATCACCGAACGCGCTTGGTTCACTCCTTACTCCAGCCGAGTCAACTCGCTGAGTAATTTCCAACACAGTTACAGCGAAGGTGACGATCTAATCGTCGAAGATCTCTACCAAAACCCACACGATCTCAGCGATGAGCAGATCGCCAAGATCAAACAAATTGCCCTCTCTGAACCGCTGTTGATCAAAAACCTGATCTCCGTTGACGCTGCTGTCACCGCCATCAACATCAATGTCCTCAAGCCAAAAAAATCCAAAACCGCGATGGCCGAGATCGCCACTTTCACGCGGCAACTGAAAAAAGAGATTGAAGCCAAATACCCCAACGTCACTCTGCATCTGGCCGGTGGCATTCTGTTTGGCAACGCCTTTCAAGAGGTGAGCCAAGAGGATGGCGCGACCTTGTTGCCGCTGATGTACGGTATTTTGCTGCTGACCATGGCACTGCTACTACGCTCGGTCTGGGGCACTTTCGCCACCCTGATTATCATCGCTATCTCTTCTACTACCGCCTTGGGGCTAACCGGCTGGCTCGGCATCTCGCTCTCCGCCAGCTCGGTCAATGCACCGACGGTGATCCTCACCTTGGCGGTAGCCGACTGCATCCATATTTTGGCCTCCTTCACGGTGGCGATGCGCAAGGGTTTGGCCAAACAAGCGGCCATTATCGAATCGGTACGAATCAACTTTCAGCCACTGATTTTGACCTCACTGACCACTGCCATCGGCTTTTTGAGCATGAACTTCTCCGATGCGCCACCCTTTCGTGATCTCGGCAACATCGTCGCAATGGGCGTGATGGCAGCGATGTTTTTTGCCCTTTTAACCTTGCCCTCATTGATGGCGGTTTTGCCGATGCGAGTCAGCAAAGGCAACGACCGAGGCAGTAACGCCATCGACCGTGTGGCCAACTTCGTTGTTAACCGACGTAAAATTTTGCTGCCCAGCAGCTTGATCTTGGTCTTGATCGCCATGACCGGCATGAGCCGCATTGAGCTGGATGACAACTTTATCGAATACTTCGATCAACGCTACGATATCCGCCAGTCTGCCGACTTTATCCGCAACAATCTGGCGGGCATGGACACCATCGAATACGCCCTCGACTCCGGTGAATCCAGCGGCATCAACAACCCCGCTTATCTGGCCAAAATCGAAGAGTTCGCTAACTGGTATCGGCAACAACCCTACGTCACCCACGTCACCGTGCTGACCGACATCATCAAACGCCTGAATAAAAACCTGCACAACGATGACCCCACTTTCTACAAGATCCCCGCCAACCGTGAATTGGCGGCACAATATCTGTTGATGTACGAGATGAGCCTGCCTTACGGTTTGGATCTCAACGACCAGATCAACGTGGATAAATCCAGCACCCGCATGATCGTTCTGATCAATGGAGCCAGCTCCAAACAGATCCGTCAAACCGATGAGAACGCCCGCGCTTGGTTGCAACAGTACGCCCCGAAAAGCATGCAGACCCACGGTGCCAGCATCTCGATGATGTTCAGCAACATCAGCAAAACCAACATCGACCAGATGTTGAGCGGCACCTTGATCGCCTTAATGATGATCTCTTTGCTCTTAATTGCGGCGCTGAAAAGCTTGCGCCTCGGGCTGCTGAGTCTGGTACCGAATCTGTTCCCCGCTTTGATGACCTTTGGCATCTGGGGCTTTTTTGTTGGCGAGGTAGGACTGACGGTGGCCATCGTCGGCACCCTCACCCTCGGCATCGTTGTCGATGACACGGTGCATTTTCTGAGTAAATACCAACGCGCGCGCACCGAACTGGGCAAAAACGCCGAGGAAGCGGTACGTTACGCCTTCCACACCGTCGGTCGCGCCTTGGTGATCACCACCGTGGTTTTGGTGCTGGGTTTCTCCACCTTGATTCTGTCCGGCTTTAAAATCAATGCCGACATGGGCATCCTCACTGCGATGGCGATCAGCATCGCCTTGATCTTGGACGTCTTCTGTCTGCCACCGCTGCTGATGCTGCTGGATCGTGGCGATAAAAAAAGCCAGAGCAGCACCACGAACGAAACCATCCAAACCTCAGGAGCCAACCCATGAATACCACTCACTCAATCCGTAACCTGCTGCTCAGCACGCTGTTGCTCACTGCCCCCTTCAGCGCTTTTAGCCAAACCGCCGAGGAGCGCGGCTTGGAGATCGCCCAAGCGGCGGACAAAATCGACAACGGTTTTCAAGACGTGATCGTCGATCTAGAAATGACCCTGACCAACCGCCACGGCCAGAAGAGCACCCGCCGGATCAAAACCAAAACCCTCGAAGTAGAGGGCGATGGTGACAAGGCCATGAGCATTTTCAGTGAACCCCGCGATGTCAAAGGCACCGCCATGCTCACCTACACCCACAAACTCAAAAGCGACGAGCAGTGGCTCTATCTGCCCGCCCTGAAACGGATCAAACGCATCAGCTCCAGCAACAAATCCGGGCCTTTTATGGGCAGTGAATTCGCTTACGAAGATCTCTCCAGCCAAGAGGTGGAAAAATACCAGCACAAATGGCTGCGAGATGAGGTGCTAAATGGCGTTGACTGCTATGTGTCGGAGCGCATTCCGGTAGATAAAAAATCGGGCTATCGCCGTCAGGTGGTCTGGCTCGACAAAGCCCACTACCGGATGCAAAAGATGGATTTCTACGACCGCAAAGACAGCCTGATCAAAACCCTCACCGCCAGCGGTTATCAACTCTATCTGGATCAATTCTGGCGCGCCGATCAGTTGAAAATGAAAAACCACCCCAGCGGCAAAAGCACCGTGTTGCGTTTCAGCAACTACCGCTTCAGAACCGGCCTGAAAGAGCGCGACTTCAGCCGCAACAGCCTCAAACGAGCCAGATAGATGCAAAAATGGCAACAACAGGTCGCTGGGGCGCTGCTCGGCTGGCTGGCATTCAGCAGCGCTCAAGGGGAGTGGTTTGGTCAGGTCGGCGTGGAGCAGCGCCTCTTTGCTCATCCGCCACAATTTGCGACTCAGGAAAACCAGAACAGTTCGCTCTTCTTGCAACCGCAATTCAGCAGCCCCATCGGTGACAACGGCCTGTTGGATTTCAGCGCCTTTGCCCGTCTCGACAGCAGCGACGAACAGCGCAGCCACGCCGATCTGCGCGAGCTGCTCTACAGTTGGAGCGGCGAGTCTGTGGAGCTGAAAGCCGGAATGGGCAAGGTTTTTTGGGGTGTCACCGAGGCGGTGCATCTGGTGGACATCGTTAACCAGACCGATACGCTGGAATCTTTGCGCGGCGATGCCAAACTGGGGCAGCCGATGTTGGCGGCCAGTGTCGAACGTGATTGGGGTCTGTTGGATGTTTACCTATTGCCCGGCTTTCGAGAACGCACCTTTTCCGGTGAAAAAGGCCGACTGCGCACCGAGTTGCCCATCAGCAGCGAGGCGCGTTACCAGAGCAGCGACAAGGCGCAACACCTCGACTACGCCCTGCGTTACGCCAACGGCCTTGATGACTGGGAACTGGCGTTCTCCTACTTCAACGGTACCGACCGAGCACCGCAATTTCAGCCTCAATTCAGCCCCACGGGCGTGAGTTTGATCCCCTACTACGCCCAACTTCAGCAGGTGGGTTTGGAGTTGCAGTGGGTGCAAGAGGCGTGGTTGTGGAAGCTCGAAGCGGTGCAGCGCCAGCAGGATCAAGGCGACAGCAACGCCAGCGCCTTGGGGTTGGAGTACAGTTTGGTGGGTCTGTTTGAGAGCGCCGCCGATCTGACCCTGATCAGCGAGTGGATGCAGGACAGCCGTGAGCGGAGTCTGTTTGATAACGATCTGATGATGGGTTTGCGTCTGACCTTGAACGACGAGCAGAGCAGCCAATTGCTGTTGCTGGCCACTCGTGATCTGGATACGGATGAGACACTGCTGACTCTGCAAGGCTCTCGGCGTTTGGGGGATTCGTTTACCCTCTCTGTTGAGGGCAGTGCGTTTATGAATTTACCGCGAGAAAGTGCGATTTACAGTCTGCGGCGGGATGATTTTGTTAGTGGTACTTTGGCTTGGCATTTTTAAAGGGCAATACCTCATTGCCGAAGTTAAATATTTCATTTCTTAGCTCCAACCTCAAAAGTGCATAACACCCATTAATCAAGGAAACAGTTGCCAGCGCCGATAAGCAGCGGTATAAAAACGAGATCAACTCATCAAAGGGAGCTTTCCATGTCCACTGTCCATATCGGCCTACTGGCATCTGTACTCATCTTCAGCACCCCTGTTTTGCACGCTGAGGTGATTGATATACCCACCCGCACCATCGAAGATATCATGCCGCTGCGCGGCAGCAGCATGAAACAGGTACGAGAGCAACACGACGAACCGATGCAGATTGAATCAGCCGTGGGCACACCGCCCATCACTCGCTGGCACTACCCTTATTTCACCGTCTATTTTGAAGGCTCTTTTGTCCTACACGCGGTCAAGAACCACTAAAATTATCCACCCCGTCGAGCAACACGTGGAGAGAACAATGAAACAAGGATTATCTTTAGTCGCCATCAGCCTGCTGTTACTCAACTTAACGCTGATTAACAACGCCCAAGCACAAGCCGAACGCTTGTTTAACACCCCCGCTGCCGAAGCCCCGCCGCCCAGCAGCGAAATGGAAGAGCCAACGGTTGTCACAGATGACGATGAAGATGACGAGGGCTGCGCCTAGGAATAAACCCAGAGAGGCAGAGGCGGTTCGCTGTTATACTGCCTTTTTGACTCTGGGCGCAGACCCACGGCTTTCCACATGCCCAACTCTCCCAACAACAGCTCCAATACCAATCTAAACTGGCAACGCCGCTACGAGTTTCTCGCCCACCATCGCCTGACCATTATCTCCCTTGGCCTCTGCCTTATTTTAGCGCTGCTCGGCATCTACAATCTGATACTGCCCGAAGCCCACAACGACTTTGCCGACAACCTACGCACCATCACCTCCCTGTTGGGATTAACCCTAGTCGTAGTCGGTTTTACCGTCATCTGGCGTGACTTTGTTGAGCCACTTTTGCATCTGCGCGAATGGGTTCTACGCATGCGTGGTGGGGATCTGGAAGCCCGCATATCGGTACCCAAACACGGTGAATTTTCCGAGCTGATCGAAGACATCAACAGCTTGGGTGAAATGCTGCACTCGCTGGCGCAAGACACCGAACAACAACTGCAACTGCACACCGCCCACACCACACAAAAAACCCGCTCACTGGCGATTCTCTACGACGTCGCCGCCAGCATCAACGCCTCCCGTGACATCAACGATCTGCTGACCCGCTTTCTGCACACCCTAAAAGAGGTCATCGATGCCCGTGCCGCTGCGGTCAGACTGGTCAACGACCTTGGTGAAATGCGTTTGGTGGCCAGCTTGGGGCTGGATGAGGAGATAAAAGAGCTTGAGCAAATCGTGCCCTCCAACAGCTGTCTTTGTGGTCTGGTTGCCAACGACAGTGAGCAGCAAAACATCTGGCAAAATGACATGCTGCCCTGCGGCAAGATTCTTGGCCGACCTTTTTTTACCGAAGATGAAGACGAAAAGCTGGGCATGATCGCCGTGCCACTGCAATATCGAGATCGAACCTTGGGGGTCTACAACCTGTTTGTTAACCAAGAGACCATCGCCAACTGGGACGACTACAAAGAACTCTTTATCAGCATCGGTCGTCATCTGGGCATGGCCATCGAGAAAGCCCGCTTGGATGACGAAGCCAATCGACTCTCGATCATGGAAGAGCGCACCCGGCTGGCCAACGAACTGCACGACTCACTGGCACAGACGTTGGTCAGTATGCGTTTTCAGGTTCGGGTATTGGATGAAACCCTACACCAAGAGGACGAAGCCAGCACTTGGCAGGAGTTGGAGCGGATCGAAAACACCCTCGATGAAGCCAACACCGAACTGCGCGAACTGATCGCCCACTTCCGCGCCCCGATGGACAAACGCGGCCTGATCCCCGCTGTTGAACAGGTCATTCAACGTTTTCGCAACGCCTCCACCATCCCGATATTTTTACAAAAAGAGTGGCCGAACATCAACCTGCCCATCGAGGTAGAGATGCAAGTCCTGCGCATTGTGCAAGAGACCTTGGCCAACATCCGCAAACACAGTCAAGCCAATGCGGTGCGCGTCTTCCTCAGTGGCGATGAGCACGGCCAGTTTCGCGTCTTGGTGGAAGACGACGGCGTTGGCATCAACTCGCCCTCCGGCCCCAACGCTCAGGGAGAACATCTGGGACTGACTATTATGAAAGATCGCGCCAAACGTATTGGCGGCGAGTTGCAAATAGAGAGTGAACGCGGCGAAGGCACTCGTGTGGTGCTCACCTTTGACTATCCCAACAAAACCACTCCCAATTCCTTAACCGACTTCAACAGAAAGAATCCTTATGAATTTACGCATTCTGATCATTGACGACCACACCCTGTTTCGTGAAGGTCTGCAAAGTCTACTCAGACGACGCGGCATCGACGTGGTCGCCTCCGTTGGCGAAGGCCATGAAGGCATCCGCTTGGCGCAAAAGCTCTCCCCCGACATCGTCTTACTGGACATGCGCATGCCCTTGATCGACGGTTTAGGCGTATTGTGTCAGTTGCGCCAGAGCGGGCTGCAAGTAGCGATTGTGATACTCACCACCAGCAGCGATGAACGAGATTTAGTGGAAGCCCTGCGCAGCGGCGCACGGGGTTATCTGCTCAAGGACATGGAGCCGGATGAATTGGTGGTGGCACTGCGAGAAATTATGACCGGCAAAACCGTGGTCGCGCCAATGCTCACCACCGTGCTCGCCAACATCATCCAAGGCAACACACCCACCGCGCCGCTGGAGAACAGTCCTTTTGATGAACTGACCCCACGCGAGACGGAAATTTTGGGTCTGTTGGCCGAAGGACAGAGCAATAAGGTGATTGCGCGCAATCTGGGCATCTCTGATGGCACAGTCAAGCTGCACGTCAAAGCGATTTTGCGTAAACTGAAAATCCACTCCCGCGTGGAAGCGGCGGTGATGGCGGTGGAACATGGTTTGCGGGCTAAGAATGTGAGTCTCAATAGAAACTCCTAAGCCCCCCTATCACTCCACCTTCAGCACCGAACCCACCACCACAACCACGGTGACCGACTCACCCACAGCGCGATCATCGCCTTCCACAAGCCAAACACTGTCACCAAGGCGCGCCTTGCCGCGTCCATTAACAATCGCCTCTTGCAGCACCAACACCTTGCCCACCTGCTGCGCACCGCGCTGATTCAGCAACGGTTCATCACTCTCTTGTGAAGATTGTTTTGCATAACGAAACCAGATTGTCAGCGAGACCAGAGAAAATAGACCAAACAAAACCCACTGCATCTGCCACGAGAGATCCGGCAGTAGCCACAACACCCCAGCGACCACCGCTGCGGAGATGCCCATCCAGAGAAAAAAGGTGCTCGGCACAAACACCTCGGCGATCACCAACAACAACGCCAGAATCAACCAGCTCCAGTGGCTCAAGGGAAAAACCTCCACTACGCCTCTCCTGACGTTTTCGACCCCATCTTTTTCACCACCTCACTGATACCGCCGATGGCACCGATGACACTGGCCGCTTCCAACGGCATCAAAACCAATTTCTCATTTTCAGCACTGCCAATCACGGTCAAAGCTTCGATGTATTTTTGTGCCACGAAATAGTTCAGCGCTCGTTCATCGCCGTTTTTCACCGCTTCGGAGAGCAACAAGGTCGCCTTGGCTTCGGCTTCAGCCAGACGTTCGCGACCCTCTGCCTCACGGAAAGCCGCCTCTTTCAAGCCTTCGGCCTCTAAGATGGCCGCCTGTTTTTTGCCTTCGGCGGCCAGCACTTCCGATTGCCGCTTGCCTTCGGCTTCCAAAATTTCCGCGCGTTTTTGCCGTTCCGCCTTCATCTGTCGTGACATCGCTTCGACCAAATCTTCCGGTGGCTCCAGATCTTTGATCTCGATGCGGGTCACTTTGATCCCCCACGGATCAGTGGCTTCATCCACCACCCCCAACAGTTGAGTGTTGATCACTTCACGATTGGAAAGCATGTCGTCCAACGACATGGAACCCAAAACGGTACGAATATTGGTCAAACATAAGTTACGCATTGCCAGCTCTAAATCACTGATTTCATACGCCGATTTTGCCGCATTGACGACCTGATAAAAAACAATGCCATCGGCCATTACTGCGGCATTATCCAAGGTGATCACCGACTGCTGATCAATGTCCAGCACCTGCTCTTTCATATTGATTTGATAACTGACTCGATCCAAAAACGGAATCAAAAAATTCAAACCTGGTTTTAAGGTGCGGGTGTATTTTCCCAAGCGTTCAACGGTGTACTCCATGCCTTGCGAGACGGTTTTCACCCCCGCAAAAATCATCACCACCACTAAAACAACCACGATCAACACCAGCAGAGACGCTTCACTCATCAACGGCATAACTGTTTTCTCCTAACAAAAGATCAAATCACAAATCAGAACTCTGTCTGTCAACTCCGCTATACTCTCAGCCCTAAGCAATAAGTACATTCGCCATTCCAGTTTTAACAACAACGCAGAGCAACGGTATGCCCCAACCCAAAAAACCGGCCATTTTGGTGGTGGATGACAGTCTCACCATTCTACACTCCCTAAAAATGATTCTCAGCAACGCCGATTATCCGGTTTTCATTACACCCAGTGTGGTCGAAGCCATTGAAGTTTTGCGTCAAGAAAAAGAGAGCATTCAACTCATATTTTTGGATATTTTAATGCCTGAAAGGGATGGTTTTTCCTTTTTAAACTACTTACTAAAACAGCACCGTCATCCAGTAAAAGTGATCGCTTTAACCGCCATCAAGGACGAAGAAATCCAGAAAAAATTTTTCTCCTACAGCTCAAAAAATTTAAAAACCATTGAATACATTGAAAAACCTTTCTCAAAAAGCCACATCATTCAATCGGTAAAAAACTCGCTAAATGACCTCAATGCGTCCAACAACACTCCGAAAAACAACATCGATCCCGCCACCGCCACTGACAAACAAAAACCGACACACCCATTACCCAAAACGGAACAACCTGAACAACAGCAACACACCAGCACCCTTGGAGAAATCACTCGCTTAGAACAAAAACTGGATGAGCTATTAACAAAAAGACCCACTTTTTTAATAACGCTGGCTCAAGACCTGTTACGGCTGCTGTTTATTGCTTTTCTGTTGGCACTGGCGTTGAAATTCGGCCTGTTTGAAGCACTCTTGCCCTTGCTTACAAACGTTAGCAGCTAGGGGAAAAGCAGCGGCATAACGCTCAATCCACTCTTGTGCTGCCTGTTCACTGCTCAATGATCGCCCCTCTTTTTTCTGCTGACGTCGATAGCCTTCAATGTAACAGACCTGCTCCACCATTCGAGTAGCGAAATGACTCTGCTCACTCTCGAAACTGACCCCAATTTGATAACCATTGTCGCGGCTCAATTCAGCACACCAAACCACAACAGCAGCCACCTCAAAAGCAGGGGAATCAATGGGGATCACCAAACGAATTCGGGTGCTGATCCGCACCGCTGTTTGAGCAATAAAACAGAGTCCACCGTAACTGACGTTCTTCAAACGGTTCCACACTGGCTCTGGTCGCCGTTCAAGATAATAACGAATGGGAATTTCTGACGGATGACGAATAAAACGACGCATCAACAAACCCTCCATGAAGTTACGATCAGTACCGCACACCTTCACAGAAGCACATTCTCAGCCTAAAACAACAATCACCTACAACAACGAGAGTAACTGCCGATCAAACGTGGCTAAATCCATAACTCCACTTTGCTGATGACGCAAACGTCCCTGACGATCAATAATCACCGTGTAAGGAACGACGTAGTCACCGTTACCCCACCTCGATAACAGTTGATGACTCATGGCAGGATTCATCACCAAGACAGGATAATTCATCGCCAACAGCTGTTTAGCCTGTTTTAAATCACGTTGATTACCAACCCCCAAACCCACCACTTGCAAACCACGTTCTGCATATTGCTGCTGCAAACGCACCAACTGTTGCACATTGGCTTGACAAGGGCGACACCAACTGGCCCAAAAGTTCAACACCACCACCTGCCCTTGCCACTGCTGCAACGTGCGTTGTTCGCCTTGCAGATTGTTTAAGGTCAGTTTTGGAACCTGTTTAAAAACAGGTGCTTGCTCTTTTTCAATTTGGCATTCAATGAGAGGATCTACGACTGGAAGGATCGGCGTCTCTGCGGAGCGCCCTTGCATATGAAAACCGGCATAAGCGGTGGAGCATAAAATAATCACCACCTCTAAACCCACGAATAATATTCGTCGACGTCTGTTCACTGTTTTTTCTCCACACGCTAAAATTTGTTGTTTTGTCTAAAGTGGCAAAACAAGAAGTGGCCATATTCAACTTATGCGATTGGATCTAACGCCCATATCACACACATCAGGTCGAATAACGACAGCCGTTTTTTCTCACATCAATTACTGAGATAACCGAGAATAGGTAAAATCAGTGCTGGCACAGCAAAAGCTGTTTTCGTAACCAAGACGAATAGGTTTCATAGTCACAACACTCTCCTCCTAGACAAACCTCTAAATAGCTCATTTTTAACCGATTAGAACCGAGTATCGAACTTTCGTTTATCCTGTTTTCTATGAGATCTGTGTCTCAATTAGGCAAGATTTTCTTGTTATTTTCTTAAACAGGTGGCGCATTCTCTACTAAGTTCACATTTTTTTCAATGTATTCCTGCTACATGGCTGTTTCCCAACCCCCTAAAAGCGTTTTTCTCAGCGCCTATTTCTTCTGAAACCGCCCATTCAGACAGCAAATGGTAATTTTTTAAGCAAAAACAGCGATCACCGTTTGCGTTCTCACAGCGGTTCCGCCTATCATTCCGCGCTGGAAAACGTTGGAAAAATCGATCCTCATGAACAGCCCCACTACAGAACACCGTTTATCAGGCGAAGAGTTGACCTGCTATCGTGGTGATCACCTTCTCTTTGCCGATGTCAATTTTGAACTCTGTCCCGGTGATATCTTGCAGATCGACGGCGAAAACGGCAGTGGCAAGACCACGTTGCTGCGCATTCTCTGCGGTTTGGTCTTAGCCGATGAAGGTGAAGTCTTTTGGCAGGGCAAACCTCTGCACAAAATGCGCGCCGAATTTGGCAGTCAACTCACCTACGTCGGCCATCACAACGGCTTTAAAGGTGAACTGACCCCAATCGAAAATCTGCGCATGGATCGCAGCCTAGCCAACGCACGAGCCGACATGAGCCCACAGCAGGCATTGCAACTTCTGGGGCTGCTCAACCGTGACGACGTGCCTTGCCGCGCCCTCTCGGCAGGGCAACGCCGCCGTGTGGCGCTGGCTCGACTGCTGGTGACCAACACCAAACTGTGGATTTTAGATGAACCGCTGACCGCACTGGATGTTCGTGGTCGAGCGGTGATCGAAGCCGAGTTGATCAAACACGCTCAAGCCGGTGGCATGGTGGTCTTCACCACCCACCACCCCCTGCAACTGGGTGACTACCCACTCAAAACATTGCACCTAAACCCATGAATAATACCAGTATGACCGCCGTTTTTTGGCTGCTGTTGCGTCGCGATCTGTTATTGGCCGCTCGACGACGCAGCGAGTGGGTCAACCCACTGCTGTTTTTTATTATTGTCGTCACCCTCTTTCCTTTGGGGGTCGGCCCTGAACCCAATGCGTTGCGTGAGATGGCACCTGGGGTGATCTGGGTCGCGGCTCTGCTGGCGGCGATGCTCTCACTGGACAGTCTGTTTCGTTCCGATTACGACGACGGTTCGCTGGAACAGTTGATCATCAGCCCGCATCCGGTCTCCATTTTGGTGCTGGCCAAAGTGACTGCGCAGTGGCTGCTCACCGGTCTACCGCTGATTTTGCTTTCCCCCCTGCTAGCGGTGTTGATGAATCTTTCTAGCGAAGCGATACCAGCCTTAATGATGACCTTGGCTCTGGGTACTCCGGCGCTGACTCTGATCGGTGCCATCGGCGCTGCACTCACCGTCGGCCTGCGACGTGGCGGCGTTTTGCTTTCACTCTTGGTGCTGCCCCTGTATATTCCCATTTTGATTTTTGCCGCCAGCGCCGTGGGTGTTGCTGGCGCGGGACTCTCCATCGAAGCGCAACTGTCATTCTTAGCCGCTCTATTGATGATGTCGATTACACTGGCTCCGATGGCCATTGCTGCTGCACTGCGCATCAGCCTGAGCAGTTAAAATCATCACAGCAATAAAACCATACCTGCGGTGTGTGAAAAGAAGAATGGGAACTTGATCACGACTTCCCTGTCTCTGTTCAGGCTACGCTAAGTCATCACGCTCAAAATTGCACCCAAGAATGGGTTTTGTAAGAGGATATTCATGTTTGCTTGGTTTTTTCGTCTGGGTTCACCCAAACACGTCTACCGCATCGCCGGTCGTTTCCTACCTTGGACCGGCGGCCTGTTTCTGCTCCTGCTGATCACGGGCCTCTATTACGGCCTGATCGTCGCACCCACCGATTACCAACAGGGTGAGAGCTACCGCATCATCTTCGTGCATGTGCCTGCCGCTTGGATGTCGATGTTCATCTACATGGTGATGGCCGTTGCCGGTGGTGTCGGACTGGTCTGGAAGATGAAGATGGCCGACATGGTCGCCTCCGCTGCGGCTCCCATCGGTGCCGCCTTCACTTTATTGGCGCTGGTAACTGGCTCCTTTTGGGGCAAACCCATGTGGGGCACCTGGTGGGTCTGGGATGCTCGTTTGACCTCAGAGCTGATTTTGCTGTTTCTCTATCTTGGCTTTATTGCCTTGCAAGCGGCCATTGAAGATCCTCGCACTGCGGCACGAGCGGGAGCGATTTTAGCGCTGGTGGGGGTGATTAATATTCCGATTATTCACTACTCAGTAGAGTGGTGGTACACCTTGCATCAACCCGCCACCATCACCAAAATGGGCACACCTTCCATCCACATCAGCATGTTGATTCCACTGCTGCTGATGGCTGGCGCGTTTAAAGTCTTTTTCGCCCACATTTTACTGATTCGCACCCGCACGGAAATTTTACGCCGCGAACAGAAAACCGGCTGGGTACAGGAGTTGTTTAAAAAATGAGTGAATTTTTTCATATGGGCGGTTACGCCCTCTACGTCTGGAGCTCCTACGGCCTGACTGCGGTGATCATGATCGCGCTCTATTGGTCAGCCAAACGAGACCAACAACAAATTAAACAACAGATCGCTCGCCGTGTGGCTCGATCAGGGAATCAAACATGAACCCGGTACGCAAAAAACGCCTGTTGCTCATCGGCCTGATGGTCGGTGGTGTCGCCATCACCACTGCGCTGATGCTGAATGCCTTTCAATCCAACGTGATGTTCTTTTTCAGCCCCACTCAGGTGGCTGCGGGCGAAGCGCCTGTCGGGCATAACTTCCGCGTCGGCGGTCTGGTGGAAACCGGCAGTGTCACACGCGAAGAAGGCAGCCTGACGGTGCAATTCACCGTCACCGATGGCGATAAAAAACTGCCCATCTATTACGCGGGAATTTTGCCCGACCTGTTCCGCGAAGGTCAGGGCATCATTGCCAAAGGCAAGCTCGACGATACGGGGCGTTTTACCGCCTCCGAAGTGCTGGCCAAACACGATGAAAACTACATGCCTCCCGAAGTTGCCGACGCGTTAAGAAAGTCTGGCAAATGGAAAGAGGGTCAAACATCAATGCCTGAAGGAATGTATTAATGATCGCTGAACTGGGGCATTTTGCCCTTATCCTTGCGCTCTGCATGTCCATCGTGCAAGTGGTTGTACCACTGCTCGGTGCCGCACGCGGTAACTACACATGGATCGCCATCGCCAAACCGGCCGCTCGTGCTCAGACCCTCTTTGTTCTGATTTCGTACGGCTTTCTCACCTACGCCTTTTTGGTTCACGACTTCTCATTGGCCTACGTGGCACAGAATTCCAACACCCATCTGCCAACAATCTATCTGATCTCAGGCGTTTGGGGAGCACACGAAGGATCGTTGCTGCTATGGGCACTGATTCTGGCCGGTTGGACCTCGGCGATTACCTTTTTCAGTCGCGGTGTGCCGGAGATTGTGCTCGCCCGAGTTCTCGCGGTGATGGGTCTGATCAGCATGGGGTTCATCCTCTTTATGCTCTTCACCTCCAATCCGTTTGATCGCCTGATTCCCGCGCCGCTGGAAGGTCGAGATCTCAACCCACTGTTACAAGATCCCGGTTTGGCCATTCACCCACCGATGCTCTATCTCGGTTATGTGGGTTTCTCGGTTGCCTTTGCCTTTGCCATCGCCGCCCTGATCGGCGGTCGGCTTGATTCCGCTTGGGCACGCTGGTCACGCCCTTGGACCAATCTTGCTTGGGTCTTCCTCACCGTCGGCATCGCGCTGGGCAGTTGGTGGGCTTATTACGAGCTTGGCTGGGGCGGCTGGTGGTTCTGGGATCCGGTCGAAAATGCGTCATTTATGCCGTGGCTGGTGGGAACCGCGCTGGTTCACTCTTTGGCGGTGACCGAAAAACGCGGTGCGTTTAAAGCTTGGACGGTACTGCTGGCGATCTTCGCCTTCTCTCTGAGTCTGCTCGGTACCTTCTTGGTGCGTTCCGGTGTGCTGACCTCGGTACACGCTTTTGCCACCGATCCCGGTCGTGGTATCTTTATTCTCGCTTTCCTGATCGTTGTCATCGGTGGTTCATTGCTGCTCTACGCTTGGCGTGCACCACAAATTCGCAGCAACGTCGGTTTTGATGTGGTCTCCCGTGAAACCGGTCTGCTGCTCAACAACGTCTTATTGACTGCCGCTGCCGCCAGTATTCTACTTGGCACCCTCTATCCGTTGATCATTGATGCTTTGGGCATGGGTAAGATTTCCGTAGGCCCTCCTTACTTCAATAAAGTCTTCATCCCTCTGACTCTGCCTCTGGCGGCTCTGGTGGGCATCGGGGCGATGGCACATTGGCGCAAAGACAGCCTTGGCCGCATCCTGAGCAAATTGCGCTGGGCGTTGATCGCCAGTGTCTTGCTCGGCATCGGTCTGAGCTTCACTCTGCCCAGCGTTACTTGGGAAGCGATGTTAGGTCTGACCTTGGCTTGGTGGGTGACTCTGGCCAGCATCCAAGGGGTGCTGAATCGCATTGAACACAAAAGCGACAAACTGCGTGCCTTGATGCAGATCCCTCGCAGTTTCTGGGGCATGACCACCGCTCATTTGGGCATCGCCGTGTTTGTGGTCGGCATCACGCTAACCAGCACCTACAGCAGCGAACAAGATGTGCGCATGGAAATTGGTGAAACCTACTCAATGGGCGGTTACGACTTCCAGTTTGAAGGTGTTGACGAAGTTCCTGGCCCCAACTACATCGCCAAACGCGGTTTGGTCAACGTCTTCCAAAACGGTGAAAAAGTCGCCAGCTTGCGCCCAGAAAAACGTGAATATCGAGTACAGAAAATGCCGATGACCGAAGCGGCCATCGACGAAGGTCTGTTCCGCGATCTCTACGTGGCTCTGGGTGAAAAACTCGACCGTAAAGGGGCTTGGAGCCTGCGCCTCTACCACAAACCGTTTATTCGCTGGATCTGGTTGGGTGCACTATTTATGGCCTTTGGTGGGCTGCTAGCCGCCTCTGATCGCCGTTATCGCATGGCACGTAAAACCTCGACCGCGCCCAGCGGTGCAACGGAGAGCGCTTAATGTCACGTTATTTCCTCCCATTGGGAATATTTATTGTCATGGCGGTTTTTTTGGGCATCGGGCTAACCCTCGACCCCAAAGAGGTACCCTCGCCTTTTATTGGCAAACCGGCACCGGAGTTCTCCTTGCCGCGTTTGGATAATGGGCAACAAATATCACCCCAAGATATGCAAGGCCAAGTCTGGTTGCTCAATGTCTGGGCGACATGGTGTGTCTCCTGTCGTGCCGAGCACGCCCTGTTGGTTGATCTGAGCCGTCGTAATCTACTGCCCATTGTTGGCCTGAATTACAAAGACGACAACAGCGAAGCCCAAAGCTGGTTAAAACGCTTGGGCAACCCCTACTACGCCAACGCCGTCGATGCCGATGGTCGAGTGGCCATTGATTGGGGTGTTTATGGCGCACCGGAGACCTTTGTGATCGATAAAAAGGGCGTTGTGCGTTACAAACACATCGGTCCAATTAGTCGCCAATCGCTTAGCGAAGTTTTGCTACCACTGATTGCCAAACTGCAAGGAGAGAGTGCCTAATGAGATTGAAATCCTGGCTAAACTTCGCCCTCACCTCATTGCTGTTGGTCAGCCTCTGCGTTTCTGCGGAGATGAAATCGCTGACCTTCAAAAGCCCCGAGGCAGAGGCGGACTACCACCTGCTAACCCAAGAACTGCGCTGCTTGGTCTGTCAAAACCAGACCTTGGCTGATTCCCATGCAGAACTCGCACTGGATCTGAAACAACAGACCTACGACATGATCGACGCAGGTAAAACTCCCACCGAGATCAAAGCCTACATGGTGCAGCGTTACGGCGATTTTGTGCTTTACAAACCGCCGTTTCAGCTCAACACCTTGTTGCTCTGGCTTGGGCCTTTTGCAATATTGCTTCTTGGCCTAACCACCTTGTTGCGTTTTGTCCGCCGTCAAAAAGCGGAAGCCAAAAGTGCTGACTCTGCCAACACCGAAAGCCAAAACGAAGAGCTGCAAAACGCCCACGACCTGTTAACCGACAAAGATAAAAACTCATGATTCTGTTTTGGATAATTGCCGCTGCCATGTTATTGGCCGCGTTAGCTTTACTGTTGCCGACGCTGTTGCGTCCCAAACAATTTGTTGACCGTGACCTCAATCAGATCAATATCAACATCGCCAGACAGCGCCTCAAAGAGCTGGAGGCCGAATATCAAGCAGGACAACACAGCGACGCTCAATACCAGCAGATCCAGAAAGATTTGGAACAACAGCTGGCCAACGATCTGGAAAAAGAACAAGCCCCTGAAACGGCGAAAAACATCCAGAGCAGTAAGCTGGTCGCCATCGGCATCGGCAGTATTGTGCCAATTTTAGCCATCACCATGTACATAACCCGTGGCAATATTGATGCTATGGAGATCTCCGGTCCCGGCGCGGGTGCAGATGCTCCCATGAACATGATGGCTCAAAATGGCACTGCTCCCAGCATCGACGAGATGATCGCCACCTTGAAAGAAAAGCTGGCAGAAAAACCCAATAACCCCCAAGGTTGGTTTATGTTGGCACGCTCCTACATGGCGCTGAAACAGTACCCTAACGCCGTTAAAGCCTGGGATGAGCTGTTGTCCTTAATCGGCCCCAACGATCCCGAAGTGTTGGTGCAATACGCCGATGCTCTGGCCATGACACAAGGAGGCCGCCTAACCGGAAAACCCGCTGAGCAGGTTTTCCAAGCCTTGGAGTTAGACCCCAACAACACCCAAGGTCTATGGTTGGCTGGCATGGCCATGCAGGAACAGAAAGATTATCCGGCTGCGCTCAATTACTGGCGACGACTCGAACCCAATATGGACGACGACCCAGAATCGCAAGTGGCACTGCGTGACCTGATCAATCATGCTGAGCGCAGACTGAAAATCAAAGAAACTGATTTTAAATCTCTGCCCAGCATTGCCAGCGCCAGCAATAAACCCACGGCCAACAGCGCTTCCGCCATTCGACTGGAGATCGACCTTGACCCCAGTCTAGCAGCCAAAGTGGCCATCGAAGACAGCCTCTTTATCTACGCCAAAGCACTACAAGGTCCACCGATGCCACTGGCCGCCGCGCGTAAAAAAGCCATTGATCTGCCTCTGAGCATCACTCTGGATGACAGCATGGCGATGATGCCGCAGATGAAGCTCTCCAATTTCAAACAGGTCAAAGTCGGCGCACGCATCTCCAAATCGGGCAACGCCATTGCCCAAGACGGTGATTTTTACGCCGAAGTGCAACCGGTCACCGTTGGTCAAGAAGGCGTAGTTAAAATTTTGATCAAACAGGTTAAAGGCCAACCCCTTCGTCAAGAGAACACCCCAGATCCCATCGCCACAGCACCAGCGACAGAGATCAAACCCTCGTCGGCAGTGGCAGCCGATGCCGTGAACGTCACCATCACCTTAGCGCCCAGTTTGACCTCACAAGCCTCTCCAGAAGACAGCCTCTTTATCTACGCCAAAGCACTGCGAGGCCCACCCATGCCACTGGCAGCGGTACGCAAACAGGTCAAGGATCTGCCTCTGCAACTGACTCTAAACGACGCTATGGCGATGATGCCGCAGATGAAACTCTCCAGCTTCAAACAGGTGAAGATTGGCGCACGCATCTCTAAATCAGGCAACGCCATCGGACAAACAGGTGATCTATTTGGCGAAGTCGCACCCGTCACCGTGGGTCAAGCAGCGATGGTTAATGTGGTGATTCAATACGTCCGTTAACCCAGTTCGGTTGCTTAAACTGCTGAAATAACACTCTGCAAGAGTCTGTTTTTGGCCTATTTTTTGAGGATGATAGAACGATCTGTATCGTCTTAACTTCAAAGGATAGCGTCATGAAACTCTCTCTACTGCTCCCTCTCAGCTGTGCTCTGCTGCTAACCAGCCTAACCCATGTTCAAGCCAACTCTCCCTGTAAAGGGCTCACCGACGAAGCCTGTCACAGCAATGAAAGCTGTCGTTGGATCGAAAGTTACACCACTCAACGTGGCACCAGCGTCAAAGCCTACTGCCGTTCACAGGCAAAAAAACAGAGTAAAACCACCACTCCCATTCCAACCCCAAACAACGAAATCAGCCCCCAAAGCAGCGAAATCACTCCCAACTCTTAAACCCTTAGCCTCCTCGGTCACCGTGCCAAAGAGGCTGTTTAACCTCTCTATGGAAAAACCGTCTGTTTCTCCTTCACTTTAGAAAAATCAAAAAATTGCAGTTGTTGCATCATCTGGCTGACCTGCTGATTCATGGAACCGCTGCTCTGCGAGGTGTTTTCTGCTAAGGCGGCATTTTTCTGGGTCAAACTGTCCATCGTCATCACCGCTTGATTAACTTGCTTAATCCCCTGTGACTGCTCTTCACTGGCGCTGGCAATCTCGCCAATAATGCCACTGACCGTTTTAACCTGAGTCACAATCTCATCCAAAGAAACCCCCGATTGATTGACCAACTGAGTGCCTGACGCAATATTACGCACGCTCTCTTGAATCAAAGCTTTAATCTCTTTGGCGGCAGTGGTGCTGCGCTCGGCTAAATTACGCACCTCGGTGGCCACTACCGCAAAACCTCGCCCCTGCTCTCCAGCACGAGCTGCTTCGACACTGGCATTGAGGGATAACAGTTGGGTCTGAAAGGAAATCTCATCAATCACGCCAATAATTTCGGCAATTTTTTTACTGGAATGATTGATCCTTCCCATCGCCTTGACCGCATCCACCATCACTTGTTGGCCTTGCTCGGCCGTTTGTGAGGCCTCAATGGCCAAACCATTAGCCTGTTGTGCATTGTCCGCATTTTGACGAACCGTGCTGGTCAGCTGCTCCACACTGGAGGCGGTCTCTTCGAGAGAACTGGCCTGCTCCTCACTGCGTGAAAACAGATCTTCATTGCCCTGAGCAATCTGCTGAGAAGAGTGATTGATCTCATCTGCGGCCTGATTGATCTGCAACAGCATCTGCTGCAAACGGCAGAAACTCTGATTAACACTCTCTTTCACCTCGGCAAACAGGCCTTGATACTGCCCTTCCATACGATCATTTAACTGTCCTTGCGCCATCTTCTCCATCACACCGTTGAGATTAGCCAGCACCTCATAAATCACCTTACTCAACTGATTAATACCACCGCCCAACAGCTTGAAAAACCCCTCTTTGCCCTGCAAGGAGATCCTTTGACTCAAATCCCCTTGGCGAGCAGCAGAGATGATCTGCTCGATCTCGGTCTCCATGCTGATCTCCAAAGTACGATTTTGCCACTCAATCACCGTTCCCAAACGCTGTCCTTGATCATCAAACACCGGGTTGGCAATAAAGGTCAAAGTACACTGACCCAATAACAGTTCAGATTTTTGCTGCTGACTGAGACCCTCCAAGGCCGTCTGAAATGCATTCGGGGCGGGCAACAGCTCCGACAAATTCAAACCCAACGCCAGATCAATATCAAACTCAGGCAGTTGCTGGCGAATATCCTCTGATGCTTGTTGGAACATACGACGCGCAGAATCGTTAAGGTAAATAATATTGTTTTCTGCATCGGCCATCATCACATTGGCACTGACACTGTCCAGCGCCGTCTTCACCCGTGCGTTAATCGCCGCCACTTTTTGCTCACGATTGATCCGCTCAGAGAGCTGTCTCTGCATCTGCTCTAAGGCATTCAGCAACTGCCCCATCTCATCTTTAGAGATGTATTTAATTCTGTTATCCAGTTTGCCCCCCGCAATTTTTTGGGTAAACGCAACCGCCTCAGCCAGTGGTCGCGTGATGTTACGCGACAACCACCAAGCCAACAGAGCCACCAAAAACAGCGCGACAAAAGTAATCACAATGTACTGCTGACGTTCACTGTAATAAAGTTTATTAACCCCTCTGTTAGCCAAGCGCATGGCCTGTCTCTGTTTGCTCAAACGCCGATTCAGGTTACGTTTGATTTTTGCAATCAAAGGGGTGATTTCGGTCTTGATCAAATAGGCATCACGCCGCCAGCGATCACTGCCATGAATGTCAGCCAAAATCGCCCAATGTTTACTAAAATCGCGCAAAATGGGTTTTAAGGCGGTCAAACCATCCGCTTGATCAAAATTCAGTTGCTCGCCATAACCTTCCAGTTTTAGGCTGAGTTTTTCCACTTGCTGCTGATACAGAGCCAAATTATCCAGAGCAATTTGAGTTCGGAAGGCCAAAAAAAGGCGAATTTCATTAACCACATTCGACCAGGCGTAACGTAACTCACTGACATCCAACAGCAGCTGTTTACGCTCCTCGCTCGCCTCCTCCTCACCTTCTGAGCGCACCATTTGATTAAGAATATTGCTAACCTCTTTAACACGAGAGTTAATGTGATCACTGGCGTAAACCATCGCACTGATATTGCTGGCCTCATCCTCTGCCAATGCCAACATATGGTTTTTATACGCTTGGAAGGTTTTGATGCCCTCTCCCAGTTCATCGAGAAAACGTTGCTCGTCTACGTTGCCACTCTCAATGGCCATGCTTTTGATGGTATTGAGAATCATATCCAGATCTTGCAGACTGTTTTCATAGTCGGCTTTATGAACCTCTTCCTTGCTTAATAGATAGAGTGCCAACGAGCTGATCGCCGTTTGCAATTGATATTCCAAACGCATTGAGAGCACCATGGTCGGTTGCAGCTCTTCCACCACCACATTGATATTCGACTGCATCGTGGACAAACTGCTGACCGAATTGACTCCTTGCCAAACCAAGCCCAACAACACTAGGGTGAAACTGAACCAAATTTTGTATTTCACCGAGATATTTTTTATCCAGACCATACTTCCTGCTCCCTTGATCACTCACGCGCAGACAAACCCTACTGCTGCAACAGCCCTACACGATTTACACCAATAAATTCTGTCTGCACTCTGTGGTAGAATCGAACCCATTTCTAAACCCTCATAGGTAGAACATGCCCACCTTGATCAGCCACCTTCTGTCACGCCTGCGGCAACATCTGCCAAGCCTGCTGGTACTCGTGGTTGGCCTTAGCCTTAGCCTAATAATTTCGATTCAAATTGAAAATTGGAATCGTCGTACCATCTTAGAGGCTCAAGAAAGTAGTTTTATCAAAGGCTCCAAGGATCGTGTCACCACCATTGAACGCCAATTAAAACGAGACGTGGAGCTGTTTCATGCCATCCATGCTTTTTTATACAACTCCCATTTTCCCGATCTAAAACAACTCCGAAAATTCAGCACCCTATTCACCCGAGACCACCCTGTCTGGCAACAAATCATCTGGCAACAAAAAGGATCTGAAGAAAATCACACCTTTTCACTGTTGAATAGACAAACCCCACTGCCTTCGTCTGTGATGACAAAGCTGACAAGAGAGCTAAAAGCCGCTCATGAACAAGGCTCCCAAGTTGGTTTTTTTACCGTCCAATCAACACAATCAGAAGCAGAGCTGCTGTTTATCTATGAAAGACTCATCTATCCCTTAGACAAACAGTCACAAAACGATTATTTAATCGCTCTGCTAAACCCACACCACCTGATAGAACAAGCTCTCTCAGGGCTGAGTCCCAGCGGCATCAACCTCGCTCTCTATCACGGTAAAACGACTCCCACCACCACGCCACTGCATTTTCATCGCTCCCGAAAATTAAACTCAGAACGCTCTCGCAGCAGCATCGTTCAAGCCCATTCCACGCTGCATTATGAAGGTAAAATCAGTATTGGAACGCAATTTTTGAGCATCATTGCCACTCCGGCTCAAGGGTATTTTTCAGCTCAAATGCCCTCAACTCATTGGGTCATTTTAGTCTCAGGCAGCATCATCACCCTGCTGCTCGGTTGGTATCTGTTTAGCGCCTCGCAACACGCGCACACCTTGGCACGACAAAACAAACGCCTCAATCAAACCGTTGAGCAGCAAAAGAAAACCGAAAATCAGTTAAGACTCAGTAACCAAGCCATTGAATCCACTCAAAATGGCGTGTTAATTTGTGAACTGCACAACGACGACCTGATGATTGCCTACGTTAACCCAGCCTTTAACAGCATCACCGGTTACAGCTCAGAGGAGGTGATGGGATCCAGTATTTGGTTTCTGTTTCAAAACCACACCAATACCGAGGTCAAACTGCTGTGTGCGATTAAACAACAACAAAGCCTCTCAGCGGTCTTAAAAAGCAATAAAAAAGAGGGGGAAACCTTCTGGGCAGAACTGCTGCTCTCACCTGTGTTTGACGAACAACAGAAAATCCAGCACTACGTCATTATTCTCGACGATGTCAGTCAACAAAAAAATTACGAGCAGACCTTGGCTCACCAAGCCACCCACGACCGCCTCACAGGATTGCCCAATCGCCTGCTGTTTGAAGATCACCTTGAACAAGCATTAGCACAAGCGCAGCGCTACCAACACCAAACCGCCGTGTTGTTTATGGATCTGGATCGATTTAAATACATTAATGACAGTCTCGGTCATCCAGTGGGTGACTCCCTGCTGCTGGAGACCGCCAAACGTCTACAAAATTGTGCCAGAGCCGGTGACACCGTGGCACGCTACGGCGGAGATGAATTTATTATCCTGCTGCCCGAAACAAAAAACGAAGCAGAGGTGAGCCAATTGGCCAGTCAAATTTTGACTGAAATCGCCAAGCCAGCGCATATTTTAGGTCACACCCTGCACTACGGCATCAGCATCGGCATCAGCCTCTCGGGCAAAGATGGCAACAGCGTCGATGACCTGATCAAAAACGCCGACACCGCCATGTATCAAGCCAAACAACAAGGGCGCAACCATTTTCAGTTCCATACCCAGCAACTGAACGATGAGATGCTGGCGCGTTTAACCCTCGCCCGTGATCTGCGTTTGGCTCTAAAAGAAGAGCAATTTCAAATCTACTATCAACCCAAAGTCAATCTCAGCAGCGGGAAAATCACTGGTTTAGAAGCCTTGCTGCGCTGGAAACACCCACAGAAAGGTTACATCTCCCCAGCGCACTTTATCGACACCGCTGAAAACGAGGGGTTGATCACCCCCATCGGAGCTTGGGTACTGGAGCAAGCCTGCCAACAGCTGCAGCTCTGGTCACAAGCGGGAATACAGAATCTGTGCGTGGCAGTGAACCTCTCACCCCTGCAACTGGCCGACCCCAAGCTCCCCGAACGTCTTAAGAGCCTGCTGAAACAGTACGATATTAAACCGAAAAATTTGGAGTTGGAGCTGACGGAAAACACCCTGATGCGCTATCCAGAAAAAAATCGTCGCCAGCTCAAAGAGCTGAAAACAATCGGCATCACCATCTCCATTGATGATTTTGGCACCGGTTACTCCAGCCTCAGTTATCTGAAACGGTTTCCGTTTGATACCCTAAAAATTGATCAATCGTTTGTGGCTGACATTCAGCACGACAAAAACGATCAAGCCATTATTCAAGCCATCTTGGCGATGGCAAAAAGCTTGGATCTCAAAGTGATTGCCGAAGGGGTCGAGACCCCAGAACAGCTGGCCTT
>CAZTQX010000004.1:24753-49436 GCA_964615985.1 uncultured Gammaproteobacteria bacterium
GCTTGGATCTCAAAGTGATTGCCGAAGGGGTCGAGACCCCAGAACAGCTGGCCTTCTTAAAACAAAATGGCTGCGATGAATATCAAGGTTACCTCTTCAGCCGCCCTAAACCCGCATCGACCATCACCCAACTGTTAAAACAGCAGACAAACACAGCAACAGCCCAGCAGAAATCCAGCTAACGCCTAACGACGACGGGCTTTCTGTTTGGCCAACGGTTTCGGTTTGCGCTTCAGCTCCAAACGATTTTTCATTTTGGGTGGTGGTGTGCTACGCCGCCCTGCAAACGGATTATCCGAAGTACGAAACTCCAACCGCAACGGCGTACCATAAAGTTTAAACGCCTCTTGAAAGTAATTGGCCAGATAACGTTTATAGACCCCGGGTAGACTGTCGGTCTGATTGCCATGAATGACAATCAACGGCGGATTCACCCCCCCCTGATGTGCATAACGTAACTTAATTCGACGCCCTCGTGACAAGGGTGGCTGATGCGCCAGCATCGCCTGTTCCAGCTGACGGGTCAGCTCAGGAGTGGAAAGATCACGAACGGCTGCTCGATAAGCCTGGTTGACCGAGTTCAACAGTTTACCCACACCACTGCCACGCTTGGCCGAGACCTGATGCACTTTGGCAAATTTGAGAAAGCCCAAACGCCAATCCAGATCCTTTTTGATCTTATCTTTCTGATCACGGCTCAGATCGTCCCACTTATTGATCGCCACCACCAGCGCCCGACCGCTGTCCAAAATATAACCCAACAGGCTTAAATCTTGATCGGCAATGCCTTGCTGTGCGTCCATCATCATAATCACCACGTTGCTGGCATCAATGGCCTGCAAGGTTTTAATCACGCTGAATTTTTCCACCACCTCTTTGACCTTACCTCGCCGTCGCACTCCAGCGGTATCAATCAAGGTGTACGCCTGACCCGCTTTTTCAAACGGGATAAAAACGCTGTCACGAGTGGTACCCGGTTGGTCAAAGGCCACCACCCGCTCCTCACCCAAAAAGCGATTGATCAGGGTTGATTTACCCACATTGGGACGCCCCACCACCGCCACCTTCAAGGTACGTTCAGCGGCGGCCAGTTCGGCTGCATCGATCTCTCCCAGCTCTGCTTGCTCATCCAGCACCGTCTCAATCAGACGGTTCACCCCCCGCCCGTGCGAAGCAGCAATGGGCAACGGTTGCCCCAGACCCAATTTATAAAAGTCACTTTTGGCCTGATCGATATCCAAACCATCGACCTTATTCACCACCAAAAAGACCGACTTGCCATCGCGGCGCAGTTGGGTGGAGATGTTTTCATCTTCTGGGGTCAGCCCCGCACGGGCATCCACCAAAAACAGCACCACGTTGGCCTCAACAATGGCCAAACGGGTCTGCTGCTCCATACATTGATCCAGTGCCTCTTTTGCCCCGCTCAAACCACCGGTATCCACGACGATAAACGCCCGTTCGCCCACTTTGCCATCGCCGTATTGGCGATCACGAGTCAAACCCGGCAGATCAGCAACCAAGGCATCACGGCTGCGGGTGAGTTTATTAAACAGGGTGGATTTGCCCACATTGGGGCGGCCGACCAAAGCAATAACAGGTTTCATGGGAGCTTCTCTGAACAACGAACGGGATGGATGAATTTTCTATCAAGCGGGCATTATCGCACGATGAAAAAAAGCGCGTAAAAAAATAGCGCTCAGAGCTGGGGAAAAAGGAGGAGAAAGGCGCTTACGGGTTTAACAGATGATCGTTAAGGTAGAAATGCCCCTCTTTGAGCGACAATTTTAGACGGTAACTGCCCTCTTGAAAGGCAATGTAATTTTGACTGAGCAAATTGTTCAACTGGGATTCTGCCGACTTTTGCACATAAGGCTCTTTTTCCGCCGCTTTCAAACCCTCCATGGCCACAAAACGGTGGGTATTACCCAACATGCGACGCGCCTGCTCTCGAAACAGACTCTGCATCAATTGCTCTGAAAGAGCCAGCTCCAACTCCACTTCCAACGCTTGCAGTGGGAACTCACCGGCCTCCCAATCACCCGTAGTCAAGCTGGGCATTTTTGCTCGCATCCAAGCACTGACCTCATCATCGCCCTGCTTCATATAAAAACGTGACACTTCCAACTCGCTGTTACGCAACAGGCTTAATACCGGTGAGACCTGACTCCGCCAAACACCATCACGAGACTCCAAAGGCAAATCATCGATATCGTAATAGGGATAATGACGCAGGTTATTGACCATCTGTGCCACTCCTGGGGTATCCAAATGGCGCAAATTGAAGTCAAACTCGGTACTGGAGTAGTTACCCACTTGAGTCTGAACCGCCTTCGAGCTCAAGGTGAGCTGCGAAAACGCCTCCTGCTGATTTTCGGCATTCATGCTGCGCAGCTCCAGCTGATTGACCTTTAATGGCCCACCCCAACCCTGCCACTCCAGTGCCGCTACTTGCAGCTGAGACCCCCCAAAATAGAGTTCACCCACACCCTGTTTTTGATCCATTTCCAAGTGCAGGTGCCGCAAACGTAAACTGCTCTGCGCCCCCTCTAATTTCACCCGTGACAGATCCAGCTCACCATAAAACCGTTCCTGTTCTGAGCTGTAGACAACATGCCCTCGCAGAGAGGAGGTTGAAATACGTTGCAGGGCAGAGTTTGGCACTTCGGCTTGCAAACGAGGCAATGAAAAATGAGTATCCAGCTCGCCGTTTAGGTGCACACGAGTAAAGGCTTTAAAATAACTGCCATCCACCGAACTGAAGGTTTGAACCTCTTCCATGCCGATCTGTTCGGGTAGCTCGGTACGAATCAAAGCCGCCAGCCAAGGATTTTTCCCTTGCGCCAGCATCTCCAGCTCCAGAGGACCGTGGTTAATTTGATGCACAAATAGTAAGGCATTAGAGGCATACGGCAGCACAACGCGGCTCACGGCACGACTTCTTAACCAACCACGCTGATAATTGACCACCGTCACCGAGGCCTGTAGATGTTTTCCAAATAACGAAATTTCGTTACGAAATTTAGACTCGAAAACAACACCCCAAACATAAGGCACCGCCATCAACAGACCTAAAACCAAAAACACCGAGGCCAAAAAATATTCAAAATTCCTTAGCTTGCCGTACACCATGTTGCGCCTCTCTCCGCATATCCTGTCGGGCAGTGAAATTGAACCCCATTCACAATACCTTTTAGCAGGATTTTTAACACTTACAGCGGAGAGAAGCAATTTCGCCAATACGAACAATCTAATCAGAGGTCGGTTTTGTCAGATTTAGAGCGTAGACCGTTCCGGCTTGTGTTTGCACATACACAATATTTCCCACCACCAGCGGTTTAATCAATAGACCGTAGTCATCAAACTTATAACGCGCCAACAGACGCCCATCGGCAAGAGACAACAGATGCAAATAACCTTCCTTATCCGCAATGGCCAAAGTATTGTCGATCACAACTGGTGCGGTGAGATGACGAAACTTCAATTTTTCCTGTTTCCAAACCACACTGCCATCTTCCGACTTCAGTGCTGAGATCTCATCTTGATCACTGTTGATAAACAATCTATCGTCTTTAAATACCATGCCCGTACTGGTAGAAAATGCTTTAGACCAAAGCACCTCACCCTGCTGCAAAGAGAGCAAAGCCAAACGCCCCTGATAACCGGCGACAAAAATCAACCCCTTCTCGACCAACAACTCCGCATCCAAATCAACCAAACGATCCAGTTCGGAAATACCTTCGGCACGAGAGACCAAGGTCTCCCAGAATGGACGTCCCTGCTCCAGATCCAAAGCGATTACTTTGCCATTGTCCAGAGCGGTGACCATGCCACCCGCAACCGGCACGGGACGACTGGTACCCCGCAGTGTCAGAGGAGGTACCGGCTGACTGTAACGCCAAATCACTCCGCCATCTTCGGCCTTGAGAGCCAAAATACTGCCATCCACGGTACGCACAATCACTCGCCCCAAACTGGGCACAGGAGCCGAGAGCACTTCGTTATTGAGCGACACCCGCCACAACTCAGCCCCTTTTTTCGGCTCCAGAGCAATCACCACCCCATCTTGACTGGCCACATAAAGGGCTCCTTCTCCGCTCCCCACGCCCGCTGAAAGAGACACATCAAGATCAGAACGCCAAACCAACTCGCCGGTCATGCGATCAAAGGCACTCACTCGACCACTGGGCACGGCGGTAAAGAGACGATCACCACTAGCGTAGGGATCCAGACGGATAAACTTTTTATTGATCGCCGAACCCGCTTCAGCACTCCAGAGCAATTTAAACCCCATCTTGGGTTCCAATTTCTGCAGGGCCGTAGGCGGATTAATCGCATCACTGGCGCAACCACCGAAAAAAACCAACAACAGCAACGGCAGAAGTCGCATCATGATTGCGAATCCGCAACCACCACTCCTTTTAGATCATCGTATTTCATCTGCAATCCCTGTCGATCACCAATGGCAGTCGGTGCAGATAACGCCTGTTGATAAGCTGAACGGGCTTCATCTGAACGCCCCAAAGCCAACAACGCATCACCCTTCAATTCTTCTACTTCAGCCAAAAAAGCGTCGGCGTAGGATTGTGTGGCAACCTTCAGTGCTTGCTCTTTTTCACCCAACGCCAAAAGAATACGACCCAAGCGTAAACTGGCCACTTGGCGCACACTTTGATCATCATCGCTCTGTACAACCCAATTCAATTGGCGCTGCGCTGCTTTCAAATCACCTTGAGAAACGTACAACTTCGCCATCGCCATCGCCGCCAATGAAGAGTAAGGCGTATCCGCATAATCACGGCTTAACTCGCTCTGCATCGGCAGCAGCGTGGCTGGATCGGATTCCATGCCCATGCCATCAATTAATGACTCGTACAACGTCGAAGCCTCTTCTGCATGACTGCGTTGATATTCGCCCCAAAAACGCCAACCAACGATCAGCGCCGCGCCCAACAACAGACCCAGCATCACCGCTCGACCGTTATCCGTCCACCACTTTTTTAACGCTTCAACTTGTTCTTCTTCCGTCTCATAAGTCGCCATCAGCGGCTCCTCTGTTATTCAGTTATAAAAATAATTAAACAGCCCTTACCAACCAAAACAAGCACTCAACTCGTGTCGTAATTGCGCTTCGTCAAAGTGACGCTGTTCGCCCTTAATCCGCAACGGCTTAAGCCCGATCACACCCTGTTCAAGCTCACTCTCACCGAGCACCAGTGCGTATTCTGCACCGCTTTTATCGGCCTTTTTAAATTGGCTTTTCACACTGCCACCCCCGCAATGCGTCAACAGGCGCAAATTGGGCAGAGCATCACGCAGACGCTCCGCCAACACCAGACCCTGACGCTGCGCCTGCTCGCCCATTAAGGTCAAATAGAGATGAGGCAACTCTGTGGCGGGCAGCTGCTCCAGCTCTTCCATTAACGAAAGCAGACGCTCAAGCCCCATAGCAAAACCCACCGCAGGGGTAGCCCGACCACCCAACTGCTGCACCAGACCGTCGTAACGACCGCCCGCACAGACCGTACCTTGAGCACCCAAACGGTCGGTAATCCACTCAAACACGGTCAAACAGTAATAATCCAAACCGCGCACCAAACGCTCATTAAGATGATATTTCACCCCACACTGAGTCAAAATATCGGTCAACAAGCCCATGTGATCCACAGAGGCCTGATCCAGAGTTTCGCTGAGTTTGGGGGCATTTTTCAGCAGTGTTTGAGTCTGAGGATTTTTGCTGTCCAAAATGCGCAGCGGACTGCTCTCCAAACGACGCAGGCTGTCTTCATCCAGCTCTTGACGATAGTCGTTTAGGTAAGCCACCAACTGCTCACGATAAGCCAGACGCGAGGCTTGATTGCCCAACGAATTCAACTCCAGACGCACCTCATCGGCAATGCCCAACTCAGACCAGAGACGCGCGCTCATCAGAATCAGTTCGGCATCACTGTCGGCTCCCGCCAGACCGTAACACTCCACCCCAAACTGATGAAACTGGCGATAACGGCCTTTCTGTGGCCGTTCATGACGAAACATTGGGCCGTTGTACCAGAGACGCTGAACCTGATTGTGCAGCAAACCTTGTTCAATTCCAGCACGCACACAACTGGCAGTACCCTCAGGACGCAAGGTCAGCAAATCGCCGTTACGATCAGGGAAGGTGTACATTTCCTTCTCGACAATATCGGTGACTGCGCCAATGGAACGGGCAAACAGATCGGTTTTTTCAACAATGGGCATACGAATTTCATCGTAGCCATAGGCCTTCATCAGCGTCCGTAAACGCTGTTCCAGCTGTTGCCATTGCGGGGTTTGTTGCGGGGTGATGTCGTGCATACCCCGAATACGAGTGATACCTTTAGCCATAGAGCGGAAATTACTTAGGTGTTAGCAAAGGCGGCAAATATACACCTAAGAGCAGGAGAGCGAAACTACCGCCTGCGCACACCGTTGGAATCCACCACAAAACGTGCCGTGTGATTTTTACGATTGAAGCGTTTCTGCTCAACTGCGGCGTCATTCAAGCTCACCGCAACCAGAGGCGAGTTGCCCAAAAAGACCTTAAAGGGCGCAGTGCCTTGTAAACGCTTGGCACTGTCCACTTTCAACATGTCGTACAACAAACGGTAACCGTTGGCATCAAACACCTCTGCCCAAGAGTCGCCCGCACTGCTTAACAACAACACATCACCGCCGCTGGGTGCCACAGGCCCGACATTGAGCTTAGAAAGACCCTGAACAACAACCTCTTTCTCAGAGGCTTTTGTTTTGCTGCTGGCTTTTACACTGGAATTTAACGCTGCAATGACCTTTTTATTCACCACAACCACGTCTGACTCGGCTTTATTAACCGCAGGCGAGTCGGCAACAATTGCGTTCTGAATAGAGGAAAGCACCCCTTGAGCCACCTCGGCATTGGCCGGTTCAGAAACCGGCGCACTCAACACCGCCTTCTTATTTGAAGGACCATCGTTTTGAGCCCACTGACGCTCCTCTAACATGGTCTCAACCGCCGACTGCACACTGCGACTCAGCTGCTCCGTTGCTGCTCCATTCACATTTTCTGGGGCGACTTCCTTATTGGGTTCCTCTTTGGAGATAACTTTGGCAGCGGCGATGGACGCCAAAACACTGGAAGTATCATGTTCACCTGCTTCAGCATCAACCACAACTGATCTCACCTTTTCAGGTGGCTCTGCAACAACCTTGGGAACCACTGCTGGCTCAACTTTGGCCGTGATTGTTGGCTGCATTTTGGGCTGTTGCGGCAACGCAATGGCATTAGTGTCAGCGGGAAGTTGCGCCACAATGTTTGAAGAGAGAGGCTCCTCTTGGCTCATCTGCGGAGTCACATCTTCGCCAGACAATAACCACCAACCCACTCCTGCCACAAGCACCAATGCTACCGCACCACCGAGCAATCCAACAACGGGAAAACCACCCAAACTGCCGCTCGTAGAGCTGCTGGTGACCAGATCGGGGTCCATGCCGCCACTCTGCATGCCGTAAACTTCGATTAACTCATTGCCATCCAAACGCAATAATTTGGCATAAGCTCTCAGGTAACCCCGAATAAAAATGGGGGAGGGCAATACTTCATAGTCCTCATCTTCTAAGGCACGAACCAGAAACTCCTCCAGATTCAACAGACTGGCAACCTCCTCGATTCCCAAGCCCGTCCCTTCACGCGCAGTACGCAGACGCTGCCCCAGAGGTGCTGAATTTATAGAATCACCATCAAACGCTTCAGAATCATACTCTTTCATACAAATATTCCGGTTAATAGACGAGAATAAAAACCAACCACCACAACCAGAGCCTAACACAGGCCTAACACAGGCCTAACACAGGCCTACTATAACAACGCTGACAGACATAATTTAGCGCGAAATTGGACGACCACCCATAATCGACTCCGTTTCAACAGAATCAGGGAATTGGCGACGCAATTTAGCCGCAAAGACGTGAGCCTGTTTTATATTTCCCAACCCCCGATAAACCTTAACCAACATCAGAAGGGTCGCTGGACTCTCTGTATAATATTTATGATAACGCTGCAAGTAAATCAAGGACTGACGATAACGCCGTTTCTGCTGATAAAGGTTCGCCATAGTCCTCAATGCCGAACCAAAACGGGGGTTGCGGCTTAACGCCTTTTTCAAATATTTGGCCGCTTGACGAAATTGACGATAATCCAAAGCACAAATACCAGCATTAGTGTAAGCGTATTCAGGCGTTTGGTAGAGAAGATCTTCAGCTGCGGCCAAAAAATGTTTCTGTGCTTTTTTAGGCTGCTTTTGCTGACACAAAAACGTACCGTAATTGTTTAAAATATCCGCATCATTTTTACTTAAGCGAAGAGCCTTACGAAAATAACGATCCGCTTCTTTAACCTTACCCAAGCGCGCTTGAAACAGCGCGTAAGTGCTGTTGGCGGTAACGTTGTTGGGATCTTGCTCTAAGGCTTTTTCCAACTTATATTTGGCTTGATTCAGATTACCTCGGTGTAGGTAACTCGCCCCCAACTGAGCGTTAAAATTGGCCGCTTTGTTACTGGAGACCAGCGGAGTACGCGGTGAAGAGGTCGAACACGCCTGCAAAAAAAGCAACAGCAGAAACAGAACCGTTCTTATCAACTCTGCTCTCCAAAACGCGGCTGCACAAACTTCACCTCACGACGGCTGCGATCCGCAACTTTACCCGCCAACTGACCACAGGCGGCATCAATGTCCTCACCACGGGTTTTGCGTGTCACCGTATTGAGGCCACCCTTGTAGAGAATATCGCGAAAACGATCAATTCGATTCTGACTTGAGCAGTGATAACCGTTGCCCTCAAAAGTATTGAACGGAATCAAATTAATCTTCGCCGACACCCCGCGCAGACAACGAATCAACTCGCGTGCCTCTGCATCAGAGTCGTTCACCCCCGCCAACATCACATACTCGAAGGTGATGTGTTTCTTGCGATCGGTGGCCACAAAACGTTTGCAGGCTGCCATCAATTCATCAATGGGGTATTTTTTGTTCAACGGCACCAACTCATCACGAAGATCGTTAGTAGGCGCATGCAAAGAGACCGCCAAACTGACATCCACATCATCTTTGAGTCGATCCATCGCCGGAACCACCCCAGCGGTACTGACCGTCACGCGGCGTTTGCCAAAGCCAAAAGCCTGATCCTGCATCATCAATTTCAATGCCGGGATCAAGTTTTTGTAGTTCAGCAGCGGCTCACCCATGCCCATCAAAACGATGTTGGTGATGCGCCGACTGCCCGCCACACCACCACCCAAACGTTGGTTGGCCTGCCAAATTTGGCCGACAATTTCAGCGGTGGAGAGATTGCGGTTGAAGCCTTGGCGCGCGGTGGCGCAAAACGAGCAATCCAAGGCACAACCCACTTGCGAAGAGATGCACAACGTACCACGAGCGGTTTCAGGAATAAAAACCGATTCAATGCCGTTGCCGCTGTCGAGATCAAACAGCCACTTGGTGGTGCCATCCGCCGAGATCTGTTCATGGCTCACTTCAGGCAGCGCAAGTTCAGTCTCTGCTTTGAGATGTTCACGTAATTTATTGCTCAGATCGGTCATGGCATCGTAATCCATCACCCCTTGGTGATAGATCCAACGCATAACTTGAGCGGCACGAAAGGGTTTTTCGCCCAACTGGGCGAAAAAGTCTTTGAGGGCCTGCTGGTCAAAGTCCAGCAGATTGGTTTTAGCGGATTCGTTCACAAACACCTTCAGGGAAAAAATAGGCGATCTCAACCGCAGCGGTCTCCGGCGCATCGGAACCGTGTACCGCATTTTCATCGAGACTGTCGGCAAAGTCAGCACGAATGGTACCGGTAGCGGCCTCTTTGGGGTTGGTGGCTCCCATCAGCTCACGGTTTTTAGCAATGGCGTTTTCGCCTTCCAACACCTGCACCATCACTGGCCCGGAGATCATGAAGGAGACCAGATCAGCAAAAAAAGGCCGTTCTTTGTGTACCGCATAAAAACCTTCCGCCTGTGTTTGGCTTAACTGCACCATTTTGGCTGCCACAATCGACAAACCTGCTGCTTCAAAACGGCTGTAAATTTGACCAACCACGTTTTTAGCCACGGCATCGGGTTTTACGATAGAAAAGGTACGTTCAATTGCCACAATCAATTACTCCAAAAGTCTTAGTAGAATAGAAAAGCGCGATGGTACGCGGCTTATCATCCTATTAAAAGACCCTATAGATAAATTTTATCTACTCTTTCTCTTCGATCCACATCATCTGAATCGCTTCCAAAACTTTCTCATTGGAACGTTCGGGATCATCGTCAAAATCCGCCAATGCCGTCACCCAACCGTGCAGGTCGGTAAAGCGGATGAATTTCGGATCCACATCAGGGTGGTTTTCATCCAGCTCAATGGCGATGTCCAAGACATCTGTCCAACGTAAACTCATGCCCTTCTCCTAAGCGTGTTCAGAAACCATATTAATGGTGTATTTAGGCAACTCCACCACCAAATTTTCATTGCCCACCACCACCTGACAACTCAGACGTGAATCGGGATCTAAGCCCCACGCCTTGTCCAGCAGATCGTCTTCCAACTCGGTGTTCTCTGGCAAAGAGTCTCCGCCTTCACGCACATGCACATGGCAGGTGGTACAGGCGCAGGATTTCTCACAGGCGTGTTCGATCTCAATGCCGTTGGCCAAGGCCGCATCACAGATGGTGATGCCTGGCTCCACTTCAAATACCGCCCCGTCAGGACAGATTTCTTCATGGGGTAAAAAAATAATTTGCGTCATTCTCACTCTCTCCACAGCAGCCCAAAGCTACTGTTCATATTCATCCAAAGTATGTCCGGCCATCGCTTTGCGCACACTGTCGTTCATACGACGTGCAACATAAGCCTCACTGCACTGTTCCAGTACTTTGATGGCCGCTTTAATGGCCAGATGATCGCTCTTTTTCGCAACCGCCAACACGGCTTCACGCGCCACTTGAATCTGACTCAACTCTTCTGCTGACAAAAATGCTTCGCCATCGCTGGCCAGCGCCGCATCCAGAGCTTCAATCACCCGTTGTGATTCAACCTGCTGTTCGCGCAGACTGCGCGCGTCTTTGTCCTCTTGAGCGTAATTCATCGAATCACGCAACATCTGCTCAATTTCACTGTCCTGCAAACCGTAGGAGGGTTTGACCTCAATGCTGGCCTGCACACCGCTGGTCAGCTCGGTGGCGGTGACGTTCAACAGACCGTCCGCATCCACCTGCAAGGTGACCCGAATGCGCGCGCCCCCTGCCACCATCGGTGGAAAACCACGCAATTCAAAACGTGCCAATGAACGACAATCGGAAACCAACTCCCGCTCACCCTGCAACACATGCAGCGCCATCACCGTCTGGCCGTCTTGATAAGTGGTAAATTCCTGCGCCCGTGCGGTGGGAATGGTGGTATTGCGAGCAATGATTTTCTCCACCAAGCCGCCCATGGTCTCAATGCCCAACGAGAGCGGGTTGACATCCAGCAGCAACATCTCGTCTTCCGCTTTGTTGCCCGCCAAGACGTTGGCCTGCAAGGCCGCACCAATGGCCACCACGCGATCAGGGTCAATGTGAGTCAGCACCTCACGTTTGAAAAAGTCACTGACCTTTTCTCGCACCTGCACCACTCGAGTCGAACCGCCCACCATCACCACCGCATTGATCTCGTCACGACTGATCTCGGCATCACGCAAAGCACGACGACAAGGCGACAAGGCTTTTTTAATCAGCGGTTCAATCAGTTCATTAAAGGTCTCACGACTCAGTAAACCCTGCCACTCATGTTCAGGGTCTTCAATCTCCACCACCACCTCGTCACACTCACTGAGCAGCTCTTTTGCTGCTCGCGCTTGATCCAAGATGTGCCGATTGAGGCTGTGATTGTCACTCACCTCAATCTCAGCTTGAGTCATCATCCAATCGGCGATCAGACGATCCATATCATCGCCACCCAAGGCCGTGTCACCGGCGGTGGCCAAGACCTCAAACACCCCACGGGTGAGGCGCAAGATGGAGATATCAAAGGTACCGCCACCGAGATCAAAAATCGCCACCACACCGTCAGCGGACTCATCCAAACCGTAGGCAATCGCCGCCGCCGTCGGCTCATTGAGCAGACGCAGTACATGCAGATCCGCCAGACGCGCCGCATCTTTGGTCGCTTGACGCTGGGCATCATCAAAGTAAGCGGGAACGGTGATCACCGCCCCCACCAAATCGCCACCCAAGGTCACTTCTGCTTGCTGACGCAACAAAGTCAAAATCTCTGCCGAGACCTCCACTGCCGTCACTTTGGCAGCGACCGTCTGAATGCGCGGCACGCCACCCTCCTCCGCGATAAAACGATACGGCGAATGCTCGCCCTCAGAGAGCAAAATCTCCGCCAGCGAACGCCCCATAAAACGTTTCACCGAACTGATGGTGTTGTGTGGATCGGCTGCGGCATTTTGCCTTGCCAACGCTCCCACCGACGTGGAGCCGTCTTCCAGATAACGTACCACCGAAGGCAAGATCAACTCGCCTTCACTGTCGAGCAGCACTTCCGCCACTCCACTGCGGACACTGGCCACCAAGGAGTTGGTGGTGCCTAAGTCGATCCCCACCGCCAAACGGTGTTGATGTGGAGCCGTGGACTGTCCCGGCTCAGCAATTTGTAATAAGGCCATAATTCAAACTCGCGTTAACACTCATCTTCCAAAGCCAACTCCAGCGCCACCGCACTCTCTCGAAGCTTGCGTAAAAATTGTAACTTGCGCACCCACTCACGACTTTCCGGCCACTGTTGCGCCTTCAATACCACCGCCAGCGCCGCAAAACCCGCTGTTATGCTGTCACCGATTTCATCCAGAATATCGGCCACCGTTTGCAGAGGATCACTGCTGTCACGCACCTCATCCAACGCCTCACGCAGCTCCATCTGCTGCATCAAAAAGGCCCCATCCATCTGCGTATCGCGCTCGTTGTTCAGCTCGATGCCGTGCAAACTGAGCAGATAAGTGGCGCGGGTCAGAGGATCTTTGAGCATCTGAAATGCCTCGTTGACCAAGGTCGCTCCCTGCATGGAGAAACGCCGCTCCTGTTCACTGGCAGAGGCAAAACGATCGGGGTGCAGCAACCGTTGCAGCTCTTGAAAACGAGCTGTCAAAGAGGCTTGATCCAGATCAAAACCTTGCGGGAGAGAGAACAGCTCAAAGTAGTCTTTGGAAAAATCCAACAGCACCTTCACGATCCTTTTTCAGACTTACAGAAAAAACGCCCAGCCAAGGCGGAGCGTTTTTTTATTTTCAGCACCAAACAGCTTAAACGGTAAAGCTTTCGCCGCAACCGCATTCGTCTTTAACGTTGGGGTTGTTGAATTTGAAACCTTCGTTCAAACCCTCTTTGGTAAAGTCCAGCTCGGTACCGTTTAGGTAGACCAAGCTTTTTTTGTCAATGATGACTTTAACACCGGCATCTTCAAACACCTCATCGTCAGCGCCCACCTCATCGGCAAACTCCAACACATAAGCCATGCCCGAACAGCCGGTGGTACGCACACCCAAACGCAGACCGGCACACGCGCCACGCTGCTGCAAAAAGCTTTTGACGCGGCTGGCCGCCGCATCGGTTAACGTCACTGCCATAACAGACACCCCTTCGGACAAAGTTAAAGGTTGATGCTAAGAGCGTTTCTGTTTCAGATCCGCAATCGCCGCCGCAATGGCATCTTCTGCCAATACGGAGCAGTGAATTTTCACCGGTGGCAACGCCAACTCTTCGGCGATGTCGCTGTTTTTGATCGTCGATGCTTCATCCAATGTCTTGCCTTTGACCCATTCGGTCACCAAGGAGGAAGAGGCGATAGCGGAACCACAACCGTAGGTTTTGAATTTGGCATCTTCAATAATACCGTCATCGTTAACCTTGATCTGTAACTTCATCACATCACCACAGGCGGGTGCGCCGACCATGCCGGTACCAACATTGGCGTCTTTTTTATCAAAGGCACCGACGTTACGAGGATTTTCGTAATGATCCAACACTTTATCACTGTAAGCCATCTTCTTTCTCCTAAAATTCAATCAACATCCATCGAATACAAACTGCACCCGATAACTTAATGAGCTGCCCACTGCACGCTGTCGAGATCAATGCCCTCTTTGTACATATCCCACAACGGCGAGAGTTCACGCAGACGATGCACCGCATCACGCACCTGAGTAATGGTGTAGTCAATCTCTTCCTCAGTGGTGTAACGACCGATGGTGAAACGAATCGAGCTGTGCGCCAATTCGTCGGAACGTCCCAGAGCGCGCAACACATAAGAGGGTTCCAGTGAGGCAGAGGTGCAGGCCGAACCGGAAGAGACGGCAAAATCTTTCATCGCCATCATCAAACTCTCGCCTTCAACAAAGTTAAAGCTGATGTTCAGGTTACCGGCAATGCGATGTTCCATATTGCCGTTGAGGTAGACCTCTTCCATATCCTTAAAGCCATCCAGCAGACGATCACGCAGCTTAGCCAACTTGACGTTCTCTGCCGCCATCTCTTCTTTGGCAATGCGAAACGCTTCGCCCATACCAACAATTTGATGGGTTGCCAAGGTACCGGAACGCATACCACGCTCATGACCACCGCCGTGCATCATCGCTTCCAGACGAACCCGAGGTTTACGACGCACGTAGAGCGCACCCATACCTTTCGGGCCATAAATTTTGTGCGCTGAAAGCGAGAGCAGATCGACGTTCATGGCATTGACATCAATCTCCACTTTACCCGCGCTTTGAGCTGCATCCACATGCAGCAAAATTTTGCGTTCGCGGGTTATTTTACCAATGGCAGCGATGTCTTGAATCACACCAATTTCATTGTTGACGTGCATAATGGAAACAAGAACGGTGTCTTCACGCAACGCCGCTTCCAGCTTGGCCAGATCAACCATACCATCGGTCTCTGGTGCCAAGTAGGTGATCTCGTAACCGTCACGCTCCAACTGGCGGCAGGGATCTAAAACCGCCTTGTGTTCGGTTTTCACGGTGACAATGTGACGACCTTTTTTCTTGTAGAAATGAGCCACACCCTTGATTGCCAAGTTATCGGATTCCGTTGCTCCAGAAGTCCAAACAATTTCCTTGGTATCCGCACCGATCAGAGCCGCCACATGGCCACGAGCTTCGTCCACTGCTGATTCAGCTTCCCAACCAAACGGATGAGAACGTGACGCAGGATTGCCGAAGTGACCGTCACGGGTCAGGTAAGCCGACATCTTCTCGGCAACACGCTCATCAACCGGTGTGGTTGCGGAGTAATCTAAATAAATGGGTAGTTTCATATCACTCATGCTCACTCAAAATATCATTCAATAATTCGTTAACTCTCAATGCCCTCAAACGGCACTAAGAAACAATCTCAACCCGCTGCTGATTTGAACCACGCAACGCTTCCAAACAGTCATTTTCTTGGCGCTCCATCACCTCTTTGACCGCCTGTTTTTCGATTAAATCCCCGAGGCTGATGCCAGCCAAAAAACCGTGAATCTGCTCGCTCAAAGACATCCAAAGATCGTGGGTCAAACAGCGCTGCTGATCATGGCAATTGGCCAACCCACCACAACGGGTGGCATCCACTTTCTCATCCACCGCCTCAATAATGCTGGCAATGGCAATCTCACCAACCGGTTTGCTGAGGCTGTAACCGCCACCCGGCCCACGAGTACTGAGGACCAAACCATTTTTACGCAACTTGGAAAAAAGCTGCTCCAGATACGAAAGAGAGATTCTCTGACGACTGGAGATGTCGGCCAAGGTCATCGGCCCCTCTCCGCCATGCAGTGCCAAATCCAACATAGCGGTCACCGCATATCGACCTTTCGTTGTTAATCTCATACCGCTCTCACTGTCTCAATATGGGGCGCATCTTTCCATACCCGACGATTTTAGTCAACTACTCTTCACCAGCAGCTCTTGTCGCTCTTTTTGCGCGGCTCGTTCGGCTTTTTGAACGCAATGATCACTCTGACCACACTCATCGTCCTTGTCACAAAAACCGATGTCACACGAATCCAGCTCAGCAATTTTTATGTTCGGGTCTTCCACCCCCATCGCTTTCAATGCGGTACACATCGCCTCCATCTTACGATCCATGGCATGAATGTGATCCAACATGCAGTTCATCGCCGTGGCCACCGGATCAGGCATATCCTTACCGACACCGTAAGCATCAAAACCCATCTTACGGGCGATCTCTTCGCGGTGTTTTGGTGGTGGTGGCGGAGCCACTTTCTTCTTCACCACCCGTCCTGGAATCCCCACCACCGTGGCATTGGCCTCCACACTCTTCACCACCACCGCATTGGAACCGACCTTAACGCCATCGGCCAGTGTGATCGGCCCCAACACCTTGGCACCCGCACCGACCACCACCCCTTTACCCAAGGTGGGATGACGCTTGCCCTTATTCCATGAGGTTCCACCCAGCGTCACCCCTTGATAAAGGGTCACATCGTCATGCACCTCGGCGGTTTCACCAATCACCACCCCCATGCCGTGGTCAATAAAGACCCGTCGTCCCAAGGTCGCTCCAGGGTGAATTTCGATGCCGGTCAGAAAACGCGCCAGATGCGAGAGCGCCCTTGCCAACCACTTCAATCCCTTACCCCACAACCAATGACTCAAACGATGAATCAAAATCGCATGAACCCCAGGATAAGCGGTTAAAATTTCCCATGTGTGCCGTGAAGCGGGATCACGATCAAAAACACAATTGATATCTTCACGCAAGCGTTTAAACATAATAAACCTTAATCGTTATAACCAAGTAATTTACTCAAGTATTATAGAACACACAGCAAAAATAACATCTCTTATTTCTTTTTGCTGGCCGCACTCAAAATACCGCGCAACATCCCCAACTCCAGCTGTGTCGGCTGACTGCGATGAAAAAAGCGCTGCAAGCGCGGCATCAACTGGCGCGGATTTTCTGGATCAAGAAAACTCAACTCGATCAAGATCTGCTCAAGATGAGCATAAAAGTGCGCCATCTGCTCCGCTTTGGCCAGAGGCTCAGACTCCGGCGCAATCAGCGCCTCGGCCGAATCGGAATGCAAAAACGCCATTCTCAACTCATAGGCCACCACCTGCACTGCTGAGGCCACATTCAACGAACTATAATCGGGGTTGGTGGGAATGTGCAGCAACCTGTGACAGAGTTGCAACTCCTCATTGGTCAGACCCGTGCGTTCACGGCCAAAGACTATCGCCACCTCTTCAGAACTGGTCAGTTGCGCCACCTGCTCCGCACAACCACGCACGTCCACCTCGGGCCAGCTCAGCGTTCGTTGCCGCGCACTGCTGCCATAAACCACCGACACACCCCGCAACGCCTCAGCGAGCGAATCGCACACCACAGCAGCGTGCAAAATATCAGCTGCCCCCGAAGCACGCGCCTCGGCCTCCTCACTGGGAAAGTCCCGTGGCTGCACCAAATAAAGACGCTGCAAACCCATGTTTTTCATCGCCCGCGCCGCCGCGCCGATGTTACCCGCATGGGAGGTGGCAATCAAAACCATACGCACCTTTCTCAAACTCAAATCAACTTCTCCTTAAAAAGCACTGCGATTTAACCAAAACAGGGATATTTTCATACTCAAATAAGCTATTTTCTGCTATCCTTTGCGACCATTTTTCAGCCCAAAAAAGACTTCAGCCGATGCATCCCATGCTCAATATCGCCGTCCGTGCGGCACGCTCCGCAGGCAACTTAATTGCCCGTAACGTAGACCGAATCGACAGTCTGGCGATTGAAACCAAACAGCGCAACGACTTCGTCAGCGAAGTGGATCGTCAAGCGGAGGCGGAGATTATACGCACTCTGCTCAAGACCTATCCACAACACGGCATTTTAGCCGAAGAGTCCGGCGAACACGCAGGCGATGGTCGTCATCAATGGATCATTGATCCGCTCGACGGCACCACCAATTTCCTGCACGGTTTCCCTCAATTTGCGGTCTCCATTGCGCTCAAATACGAAAATCGGCTGGAACAGGCGGTGATCTACAACCCCATCAGCCAAGAGCTCTTCACCGCCACGCGCGGCGGCGGAGCCTCGCTGAACAACCGTCGCATTCGGGTCAGTAAACGCCGTGGTCTGGAAGGCGCGCTGCTCGGCACCGGTTTTCCTTACCGTGACGATCAAGCCAAGGATCTGGACAACTACCTGAAAGTCTTCCGCAGCTTTTTGACCAAAACCGCCGGTATTCGCCGCCCAGGTTCGGCAGCGTTGGATCTGGCTTATTTGGCCGCCGGTCGCATTGATGGTTTTTGGGAGATGGGCCTGCACAGTTGGGACATCGCCGCTGGCGCACTGCTGATTCGAGAAGCCGGTGGCATCGTCACCGATCTTGACGGTGGCGATGATTATTTGGAGAGCGGCAATATTTTAGCTGCCGGTCCGAAAGTGTTTCATGCCATGTTGCAGGAGTTGAAAAAGCAGTAACACTCCATCATTATCGGCTACCCATAAACCGGTGAAGGCAAGGTCGGATAAACACGATAAACGTGATTAAAAAGCTCTGCCGTCAACGTTTCGATCTCCTCTATCTCATAACTCTCCGGCAAGCCGGTTTTATCGTCATAGAGGTAATCATAAATCCCCTGCCTGACTCCATCACGCGCCCGCTCTTTTTCACGCCAATGACTCACATTGAGCCTCTCTGTTTTCAAGGTCTGCAACAGCTCCACCACCACCCGCTTGATTTTCTCCAGCTCTTTTTTCTTCAAGGCTGGCTTTTTCAGTAGATCAAACAGCACCAAGGTTTCATCATCAAGATTCTCACGCACAGCCCGAGACTCTTCCTCTGACAACGTCTGGTAAAAGGTCAACAGCGCATCAAAGGTATTCTCGATGATGATGAATCTCTGATACGGAATTCTGCGCGCCAAATTCAGACATATTAGTCAGATAGTTCTGTCCCAACGGATTCACCCCATGCAGATAGTTGAGATAACCCGCAGCGGCGTTGTAATAGTCGTTCTGATTGCCGCTCTCCGTTTGACGCAAACGCGCACTGATCAACATATTGCCCGCATGAGCTTTGGAACGGTTGCTGCCCCAGTGGTAATCATCAGCGGCCAAATAGGCACGATAAGGATCGGCGTTATCTTGGAAACGTTTCAAGGGAGAGAAGACACCCCAATTGTTAGGCCGTGCCATCGCACTGCTGTAGCTGCTTTTAATCCGCTCAACCAAGGTGGCATCCGCGCCACTGAGACCGGTGTAGAACAGCAACGCATCTTGCATCTCGGTCTGCAAACCGTCGGTACGCAAATACGCTTCACCTAAACTGTCCAAGAAAGGAATGTCTGAACTGCCCGCAGCGCTGTGCTGCAAAATATAGTTGTGGTATTGCACATCACCGGTGGCCGAAAATAGGTAGATCGCCGCCGCTAAACGGTTGGCGTTTTGCGGCACAGCGCAGTTGCCGCGCCAATCACAATCTTCCGCATCGGCGGTATAAAAGCCGGTACGCGCTCCATTTTCACCAAAGTTTGAGGGGATTTTTGTCGGATTGGCTTCCAACCACTGCCAAGCGCTTTTTGCCGCAGCAAGCAAGGTGTTGGCATAACCGCTGTTGCCAGCCGCACTGTAAACAGTGGCGGCATGAGCGTAAGCCCCAGCGGCAGAGATGGTCGCCGAAGCGGTGGCTGGAGCATAACGATGCTGATTGAGGTCTTGGCTCGGTTTAAAGTCCGTGATCAAATTATCATTGTCATCAAAACGATGAATGTAATGCGAAAGAGAGGATACTTTGTGCAGCACCGAACCGTCCGTATTCTGCATTTTCAGTAACCAATCCAGCTCCCACTTAACCTCATCCAACAGATCAGGCGTGCCGTTGCCGGACTCAGGAATATTATAGTCATCGCCCCAAACCGTGGGATTCTCTTGGTAAGCAAACAGTAAATTGTGCAGTGCGTCATCGGAGTAGTTGACGTATTTGTTGTAATCACCGGCATCGTACCAACCGCCAGAGAGATCACGCTCCGTACCCGCCAACAGCCCTTCAGGGTTATTGGGATCAATCAGGGTGGCGGTTTTATCACTGAGGTGGCTGGCGCTGTCGCTCCAACGAGAGTCTGCATAAGGTGGCAATTTATCCATACCACTGCGCTGATAGAAAAAGCTGCGCACCGCTTGTTTCAGCACATCATGATAAACCGCGCTGTCGATGCGAAAGGTCTCCGAACGTACGCCGTTTTGATCAGCAATGTAATAATCCCCCTTCGCAGTGACCGAAGAAAAATCAAACCACCAAGCCTGATCTCCTGAGGTGGCATCCAGTGCTCCGTTACTCCAAGGGGTCAAACCTGCACTGTAAACCACGCTGTCATCGAGGGCGCTTCTCAACTCATAAGTCGCACTGGGGCTAAACTGAGCGCTGCTGTTAAAACCCGTAATTGGATTGCTGATGACGGCGACTTTTTCGGCATGAGGCAAGTAACCAAATTAGTCAATTTTGATCGGATTGGGAGCGGCGTGCAGAACGGATGCAAACAGTCCTGCTCCCAAAATCAAACCCATTCGGCGACTCAGATGTGAAAGTGTGTGGCGCATACAATAAAATCTCCATATTCGTAGGTAGTGGTGATACAACATCCTGTCGACTTATAAGGTCATCCATACTTTTTAGTATCCACTTTCGCTAGAACATCAGGAATCTTATTTTCGGACAAAAAGGTGAACTTTTAGGACATTATTGTAATTCCTCTCCATAGAAGGATTAAGAAAACAATAATAATGTGTCACACTTCAGCCATCTTGAGAGCAAGCCAAAGTGCCAATAAAATATGGATATTTGCCAATTTTCATCCAAAACAGAACTGTTGCTTGCCATTAAAAAACTGCCATCCTCCCTCGCTGCCCTACTGCTCTTTTGTCGCACCGCTTCTGGACGACTACAAGTAGGAAACAAGGATTACAGCAGACTCAATAACAGCGCTTTTACTCTAAAAGGGTTACGCAAAGAGATGCTGACAGAGATGTCAGAGGTCTGTTTCGGCACACTGCTCAGCTTCACACCCCAAGATCGTGATGCCATTTTAATCGACTCACTCTCCCTGTTCAGCCCTGTCAAAGGTGAACAACATCTGCTACTACAAGAAGTGCAAGCCATTCGTATCGAGTTTTTACTCTCCGGTTTGCAGTGGCTGTCATGCCACGACAACACTTATCTGGAATACGAGCGGCGCTGGCTGATCCAGCTGGTGGTAGAAAACTTAGACCACTCCTCAAACGAAAAAACCGCTATGGGTCTGCTGATGCCACCAGCCATCCAAAAATTTGTTCAAGCTCTGGAAGAGCAATTTCGCTCCTGCCACAACGTGGAACAATACTGTCAAGAGATTGGTACCAGCCCACGTACTTTAGGGCGGTTAATGAAGGAACATATGAAGATGACGCCAAAAGATTTGATTACCCAGCGCTTAAACACGGAAGCCAAGCAGTTGCTGCTCAGCACCCATTTACCCATTCAACAGCTGGCTTACCAACTCGGTTTTCAGTCACCCGACAATTTCCACAACTTCTTCAAGCGGCTCAACGACACCACCCCACAAGATTATCGAAACCACTTCTCCATTGCAGCCAAGTTTTGAACGACGGCCCAACTTTCGAAGCAATCAGAATCACATCGCAAAATCAATGACATTGGAAGACTTCACTGGCAGAGTCGAACCGCCATCGGCACACGCCACTACAACGGTTAGATTGTCTCGTGCCCCTCGAGAAAGTGCTAACGAGAGCAAAGCCTGCGTGCACTCTTCAGGCGTTCCTTCTGCCAACAACGCCTCAATTTCAGCATGTTCAACTTCTCGATAAAGACCATCGCTACAGAGTAAAAAAACATCCCCCTTACGAACGGCTTGAATATGGCAATCCAACTTCAATTGTTTCGCTGCCCCTACCGCGCGCGTGATGGCATTGGAGTCCACATAGTTGTCAGACTCCTCACGGCTCACCAACCCCCGCGCAACAAACTCTTCCAGTGGACCGTGATCCCAGGTCAACGTGCGTAAACGTTTATTACGCAGCAGATACGCCCTGCTGTCCCCCGCCCACAAATAAACGCAGTGTTGTCGCCACACCAGCAACACCACCACGGTACTGCCAATCATCGCTTGGCCTCGACGCTGCGCCTCTAATAACAGGCGTTCGTTTACCTTCAAGAGGGCATGTTTCACCTCTCGAACATAGGCCCCAAACCCCAGCGGCGGCTCCAAGGCCTGTAATGATTCCACAATCCATTCGCTGGCCAATTCACCGCAGGCGTGGCCACCCATTCCATCGGCAACCACCCACAAACCCACTTCTGGACGCTCCAAGTAAGCGTCCTCATTATTCTTTCTAACCTTACCCATATGGGTGACAGCGGCTGATTTCCAGTGCAAACCTAATTCACCATCTTCAAAATCCATCACCGTGGGCAGAGGTAATATTTCTCTTCTGCCAATCTGCATTTTCCCAGTCTCCTCCCAACATGGCTGCAAAGCCCGTCGTCGGGGGTAATCCCTGACATACTAAAAAAGAAGGTTCCACATGCTCGGAACCGTGGCTCCACCATAGGCTATATGCAAAATAAAGCTCTTCCAGAGCCTGATTTGCCAACTCAGGACAGGCACCTGCCAAACTCGACGGGGCTGCCAATGAGAGGTGCCAAGAAGACGAAGCCCCCATTATGCCGTTATGCACCGTCTCTTTAGCGGCACTTTTTGGCACTCTTAAACGTTTCAACTGTTGATCAAACTCTTCCAGCTCAAAACCCTCTCGCAAGCTGGAGAGAGCCAAGGTCTCGGCTTGGGCATACCAGGCTCCTCCCGATTGCATAACACGGAAAGGATTAACCCCCTCAGCCAATGGAGTTGCAATGGTGAAGGGGAAATAACGCCCCATCCGGTCCACACTCGGCATCACCACTCCAGCCCACGGCAAAGAACCACAGACGCCCTTGGTCATCACAAACCGCCAAACGGGACTGGTCAAATAGACATCCAACCAATCATCCCCAAGCTGCTCTTGGCTGGTCAGAAGTGACTCCTGCAACCAATAGTCCCAAGGCTCAATAAAATTCTGTGCCAGACGACGCGAAACAAAATCACCTCTAACGGGAATTTTGCCGTAAAAACCGGGACTCACTTGACCAAAACGAAAAGCCAAAGTCTCATCAATCATTGAAACGCACTCCATGCACTCTATTCAAACCAGAACATCAATTTATACAAAAGATTCAAGCCATTGCAACACAAACCTACAGAGATTTATCTAAACGATGGGTTGAGTAGAGGTTGCAAAAAAACAGCCTAACAAGATAACCAGTCCTACCTTATGAGTAGCTTAATAACTTTAAGAAACAAGGCCTAAAAAATAAGTCGTATCGGACGTTTTGTCACTTTTGTCAGATTATCACCGGCATTTCTATGGGAAAACGATCCCACACCCACCTAAACCACAATAACCCTGCGGATTTTTTGCCAAATACTGTTGATGATACAACTCTGCATAATAAAAAGTGGGAGCTGCAATAATCTCAGTGGTGATCTCATCCAAACCGTGGGAAGACAAAGACTGCTGATAGCGCTGTTTTGAATCTTCAGCCAACGCCTGTTGTTCGGCATCAAAACAGTAAATTCCCGAACGGTACTGACTGCCCACATCGTTACCCTGACGATAACCTTGAGTCGGATTGTGACCGATCCAAAACAACTCTAGTAAAGTTTGGTAAGGGATCTGTTCTGGATCAAACACCACCAGTACCACCTCGTTATGCGCTGTGGCTCCACTACAGACCTCGTGGTAGGTTGGGTTTTTAGTGTGGCCAGCGGCATAACCCACCGCCGTACTAAAGACCCCAGACCGTTGCCAAAAGTGCTTTTCAGCCCCCCAGAAACAGCCCATACCAAACACCGCCTGCTCCAGTCCATCAGAAAAAGGAGGTTTTATGGAATTGCCAGAGACAAAATGAACATCATCAACACAAAGTGGTTGTTCCCTGCCAGGCAGAGCCTCGTCTTGAGTGGGTAATTTTGGAATGTGTCGTGAGTCAGGCATAAGAGTTCCTCAGAGAAAAGAGTGAGGGATTATCCCACCGGAAAAGGCAACAGTCTAAGAAACAGATTGTAAATTAGAAGGTAAAATTTAGAGATTTTTTTGAGGTGTTCCAGCAGAAGTCCACGAATGAGTTGTGGAGAGTGGAATTTGTATAAGTGTTTGAAAAATATGGTGGGCCGTGAAGGATTCGAACCTTCGACCACCTAATTAAAAGTCAGATGCTCTACCAACTGAGCTAACGGCCCTGATCGGAAATCAACCTCACCACTGGGGTGAGGCCGCGAATATTACCCTAATAAAAATTTAACGCAAGCCTTTTTTATACGTTTTTTTATAAGGATTAATACTGTCTCTTATAAAAATTTTCGAGCCCACGAGACTAAGGCGAAATTCGTATGCCGTCTTCCTCCTTAAAAAAACACACGACAAACATCAGAATCACATATTACTACTACTCAATTAATAACAAAATAATATAATCAAAAATAAGTAGAAACATAAGAGCAGAAAAAAATACACACAAATACAATAAACTATAACATCAAAACTAATAGCAATATAATATATACTATAT
>CAZTQX010000005.1:0-20213 GCA_964615985.1 uncultured Gammaproteobacteria bacterium
CCCGATAAGTAATGGGAAGGTTAAAAAATTATTTTTTCAGGAGAAAAAACATGGCTCAAACAATCAATACCAATATTTCATCATTGAACGCACAACGTAACTTGAATAAATCAAACTCCATGATGTCAACGGCGATACAACGCTTATCATCAGGAATGCGTATTAACAGCGCGAAGGATGATGCCGCAGGGATGGCGATCAGTACTCGCATGACCACGCAAATTGGTGGTTTGTCTGTTGCGATGCGTAACGCCAATGACGGTATCTCCATTGCGCAAACGGCTGAGGGCGCGATGGATGAGATGAGTAATATCTTGAACCGTATGCACGATCTCTCTGTGCAGGGCGCGAGTTATAACAACAATAATGACCGTGATTCAATGAATCAAGAGGTGACTCAACTTAAAGATGAATTGAGTCGTATCACCAGTCAGACTCGTTACAACGGCCAGCAACTTTTATCGGGTGGTTTTAGCGCCAATATTCAGGTGGGTGCAAAAACCGGTGAGACCATCAGTGTGGATGTGTCTAATTTGTCTCCAACTGGTATGGGGGTGGCGTCTAATTATGCCAACGTCTCTTCTCTGGGGTCGGCGGCTTTAGCAGATCGGATGCGGAATCAATTTCAAGGCGCGGTGGCTGCAACGGATACCCTTAACGGCGTGGCAGTCGGTTCGACGATTGTGACTAATACCAACTCCATTGCAAAAATTGATGCCATTAACAGTCAATCTTCTGCCAGTGGTGTTGATGCCTTTGGTTACGGCAATGCGGCGATCAGTAGCACAGATGTCCTGGATGCAGATTTGATTGCTGGAGTTGTGGCAACAGGAGAGGTTTCTGTTAACGGCATTAGTATTGATGGAGCCACTGGCCTGACCGCCTTGGTGGCGAACATTAATGCAAAATCAGGGCAGCACGGTGTTACTGCCATGGTTGATGCAGGAGCAGCTGCTGACCAAAATCGCTTGGTGCTTTATAACACCTCAGGTTCAGCGGTGGAGATGAACGTTAACGGTGCTGCGGCATCGGCTGTGACCGGTTTTGCGGCGGGTACCACTTCGGTGGATGCGGGTGCTAATGGTTTGATGGTGTTGAATCAAGATCTGAATTCAACGGCAGTGAATTTTAGTACGGGTATTGCTTCTGAGGCGATGACTGGGGTAGCAAATGCTTTGGGTACTCCCGTGGTCTATAACCTCACCAATGCGTCGGTGAGCAGCATGACGGTTAACAGTGCAGCAGAATCCAGTTTGGCCATGTTGGCTTATGAAAAAGCGATTGATTCTGTTAATACGGATCGTTCGGTTCTGGGTGCAAAACTCAATCGTTTTGAATCTCTGATTCGTAACTTGGATAACGTCAAAGAGAACATCTCTGCTGCACGCTCTCGCATTCAAGATACGGATTTTGCGGTGGAGACCGCCAATATGAGTAAGGCAAAGATCTTGCAACAAGCGGGCATGGCGATGGTTTCTCAGGCAAATCAAGCACCTCAGTCAGTGATGTCTCTGTTACGTTAAGAGCAGTAGAGTGTGGTTCAAAATGATTTTGAATGGCGCTCTGTTTTTACACTCTTTTTATAGATCATGAGAAGGAGTTGACAGAGAGAGTGTTGTTAACGGAGGCAAGCAGTTATGTTTAGTTCAGCAGGTGTCGGGTCAGGGCTGGATGTGCCAGCAATGATTGATGGTTTGATGGGTGTGGAACGTGTTCCACTGGTTAAATTACAAAGTCGACAGAGTGGAATTCAGGCAAAAATAAGTTCGTTTGGTATGTTAAAAAGCATGATGTCGAGTTTTGATGACAGTTTGGCAAAATTTTCAGATGTCAGTAAAATAAAATCACATTCGGTCAGCAGCTCTGATAAAGCCGTGTTGACTGCTTCTATTAGTGATACAGATACCCCCGCTGCGGCAAAATACAATCTTAATGTGATCTCTTTGGCGCAATCTCATAAAATTGCTTCACCGCTGTTTGCGAATGCCACAGATCCGGTGGGTGAAGGGACATTGTCGGTTAGTGTGGCAGGTACAACCACCGATTTTACTTTGACCGCAGGCAGTAACTCTCTTAACGATATTCGAGACAGTTTGAATTCAAAATTACTTTCCCAGGGTATTCAGGCCACGATTATTAATGTTGATGGTGGCAGCCGTTTGATGATTTCAACCAAAAACAGTGGGGTGAGTAATGCCATTCAATTGAGCGTCAGTGGCGATGTGGATGGCAATAATCAGGACATGGCGGGCTTGTCTCAACTGGTTTTTGATCCTGCCGGTGTTCAGAATATGAGCGAAGTGTCAGCGGCTTTGGATGCGCAAGTAGAGGTGGATGGGTTTTTGGCTACTTCACGCTCCAACACTTTTTCTGAAACGATTACTGGAGTTAATTTTGATGTAATCAGTGTGGGCAGTACTGTTTTGTCTGTTGATAAAGATGATTCTGAGTTGAAAAACTCCATTGCAGATGTGGTCTCTTCTTATAATAATTTACAAAATGTTTTGGTTGGTTTGAAAAGCGATGGTTTGAGAGGTGAGAGTATGCTCTCTTCCATTGAAGAGAAAATAAGAGGGACTTTTTCTTCACAGAATGAGTCGGCCTCTGGCATGAACTCTTACAAAATGGGCATTGAATTTGATCGTTATGGTAACGCCTCCTTTAATGCCACTCGTTTTGATGATCTTTCCGATGTTGATAAAAAAGAGGCTTTGAGTTTTTTATCCGAACCTGATATGGGCTTGGCCTCTCAGTTGGCCTCGGTGGTCTCTGACTACACCAAGTCGGAGGGGTTTATTGATGGTATTACCAATGGCTTAACCAGCCAGGTAAGTTATATGGATAACAGCATTGCCAGTATGCAGCGTCGTTTGGTGAATCGTGAAATAACCTTAGGCAAGCAGTTTACCGCTCTGGATACTTTAATGGCTGGAATGGAAGCAACCAGTGGTTTTTTGACCCAGCAGCTGGAAGCGTTTCGTGCTACTGACAGTCAGCGATAACCCAATAACGGATCTATTAAAAGTGAAAGGATAAAGACGAATGGTTGGATCGGCAGCACAAATGTATAAGGCGGTGGGTTTGTACGGTGAAATTGAACAGGCCAGCCCACACAAACTGATCTCAATGTTGTTTGATGGCGCTTTGAAACGCATCGCAATAGCCAAGAAAGAGCTGGCGGTGAAGCATTACTCTGAAAAGGGCGTGCTTTTAGGGCAAGCAATTACCATTGTGGCCAGTTTAAAATCTTGCTTAAATATGGAGCAAGGGGGGGAGGTCTCAGAGAATCTTGAGGCGCTTTATGGTTATATTGAAAGACGCTTGTTGAGTGCCAGTTTGGAGAATGATCCACTTATTTTAGATGAGGTGATGGGGTTGTTACTGGAGGTAAAAGGCGCTTGGGATCAGATTGGTTAAATCTATGTTTATGACAGAGCAGGATGATCTTGTGCAGCACATTGCCTCCTTAAGCCGAGAGGTCAATGGCCTGATTGAAAAACAGTGTTGGCCAGAGCTGATTTTGCTGGACAAAGAGTTGCTGGGCTTAATTCAGCAGGTTGTTGAGGGGGCAGCACAGCACTCATTGCAAACAGAGCAGATGGCGATTTTGCAGGGTTGCTTGGAGGTGCTGTTATCGGGTATTGACCGTGTTAAAGCCGAGCGCAGTTGTGTGAGTCAGCAATTTTCAAATTTGAAACAGAAGCGTTCCGCGTTGGTGGCTTACGATACCTGCAAAAAATAATCGCTGTATTTTCTTCAATCCATTCGAAATCTATCCGATGCACTCTAACTAGATTGGCATAGATATTGAACTGTGTGTAAATGTCTATTGTGTTCTTCCTAGGATTTGTTTTTCTTACTATCTTAGTTCATAATACCTGCCATTCGAGCCGCTGGTAGGGCGTTCCCGCATTTGAACTAAGCCTCATTTATACAAGGAATGGGTGATTATGTCTGAAACAAACGTTTCAAGCGCAAACAAAGTACTGATTTTAGACGATAATTTGGATAGATCGAGTCGGTTATCAACTATTCTAACGTTTTTAGATTACGAGCCTAAAGTCATCTCTGATGCTGTGCTCGTCAAAAATATGGCACTTGGCGATGACTATTTGGCGGTTTTTGTTGCTTATGATGAGTTTTCTTTGCAAGAGCTGGAGCCAATAACGGTTGATCAGAGTTGCCCGCCTTTTATTCTGTTGGCGGAAGAGGGTGAGATGGCGCGACGGCGGGAAAAGCTGGGGAAACGTTACTTGACCCAAGCTAAACATTCATTGAAATACGAAGCCTTAAACGACTTACTGCATCGAGCCGAGCTGTTTTGTCGTCGAGAGCAGGCGTCACACACTCTGGAGGGTGAAAAGGCCTCTAAAGAGCGTTCGTTGCAGCTGTTTCGCAGCATGGTGGGCAACAGTCGTGGCATCGTGGCGGTGCGTAAGATGATCGAGCAGGTGGCCAATACCGAAGCGACGGTGATGATTTTGGGCGCATCGGGTACCGGTAAAGAGGTGGCAGCGCGGAACATTCATTACCTCTCTTCACGGCGTAATGCTCCGTTTGTGCCGATTAACTGTGGTGCAATCCCCGCAGAGTTGCTGGAAAGTGAGCTGTTTGGTCACGAAAAGGGTGCGTTTACCGGTGCAATCAGTACTCGCCAAGGGCGTTTTGAGATGGCCGAAGGCGGTACCCTGTTTCTGGATGAAATTGGTGATATGCCGCTGAACATGCAGGTGAAGTTGCTGCGTGTTTTGCAAGAGCGTTGTTTTGAACGGGTGGGCAGTAATAAGAGCATCAAAACCAATGTGCGTGTTGTTACGGCGACTCATCGTAATTTGGAGACTTTGATTGAAGAGGGTGGTTTTCGAGAAGATCTCTATTATCGTTTGAATGTTTTTCCCATTGAGATGCCCAGCTTGGCGGAGCGGATTGATGATCTGCCGCTGTTGATTCGTGAGTTAATTGCCCGTATGGAACATGAATTTCATAACTCGGTGCGTTTGACTCCCGCTGCAGTGAACGCTCTGTGTCACTACTCGTGGCCGGGTAATGTGCGTGAGTTGGCCAATTTAATGGAGCGTTTGGCCATTTTGCATTCCTACGGAGTGGTTGATGTACGAGATTTGCCAGAAAAATACGTTCCCGATGATCTGGATATTAAAACTCTGCAAGCGTTGCCAGAGATTCAGCATATTTCGTCTGTATTGGAGCCAGAGTGTGTCGAAACTCATAAGGCGGTGCGTTTGCCCAGCGGCGGTATGGACTTAAAACAATACCTATCAGAAATTGAAGTGGATTTGATTCAGCAGGCATTGGATGACGCGAGTGGTGTGGTTGCCCATGCAGCAAAATTGCTGACCTTGAGACGAACCACTTTGGTGGAGAGAATGCGGAAATACGCCATCAGTCGCCGAGAGGAAGCGTCATAAATCCGTTCCTTGTTGAACTTCTGTAGCTAACTGCTTGTTTTGTAGGTCTATTTTTTATTGGCACTGATTCTGCTTTATTCTTGACTGTGTTTAACGGTCGATGAGTCGGTGTTAACCCTTCCCCTGTTATCACATAAACGACCCTTTGATTTTTTTCTGTAGGGTTTTTTCTCCTCTGTTCGTTTAATTTTTCGAGGTTACTCATGTCTGAAATTAACGCAATACACAGTCTCAATCTCCAAAACTTCTCCAAGGCTGAAGTGTCGCTAAAAGAGGCTGCGGGTATTGATTTTTATAAACTGGTTCAAGAGCAGATTGGTCAAGTCAACAGCTTGCAGAAAAATTCAGCCAGTTTAGCTGATCAGTTTGAACGTGGCATTGAAAGTGTCGGGTTGGCAGAAGTGATGGTGGCAGGGCAAAAATCAACGGTCGCCTTTCAGGCTCTGTTGCAAGTCCGTAATAAAGCCTTGTCAGCCTATCAAGATATTATGAACATGCCGGTTTAAAATAGATGCCTGTCTTAGATCAAGCCGTGATTTCTAATAATGCAGTGGACCTTGCTGGCAACTCTGCTTTGGCGGATAAGGGCTTTGTTGCCACGGTTGAGCGTGTCACAGAATCGGTGGCGATTAAAAAAATCGGTTTGTTGATTGCGCTGGCTTTGGCGATTGCCATTGGTCTTGTCGTCGCGTTATGGACGGTCGAACCGCGTTATCAGGAGCTTTTTAACCAGTTAGCCGATGCAGATAAATCGGCCATTATGCAGTCTTTGCAAGGCAGTGAGATAGAGTATCGGATTGATCCTGCTACAGGTTATCTCTTGGTTCCTGCCGATAAAATCAGACACATAAAACTTAAGTTAGCGGCTGAAGGATTGCCACAAGGGAAGTCCAATGGCTTGGAGATGTTGCAAAAAGATCAGAGCCTGAGCACCAGTCAATTTATTGAATCGGCGCGTTATAAACACGCCCTAGAGATTGAGTTGGCGCGCTCGATCTCGTCATTGTTGGGTATTGAGAGTGCGCGGGTGCATTTGGCGGTTAGCAAACAATCGGTATTTGTGCGCAAAAAAGTCAAACCCAGCGCATCGGTGGTGGTAAAGCTCTATCAAGGGCGTTCTCTGGAGCCGTCACAAGTGAGTGCCATTGTGCATTTGGTGGCTTCCAGTATTGCTTATTTGGAATCCTCTCACGTTACGGTAATAGACCAATATGGCACTTTATTAACCAATAACGGCGGCGATAGTGCGCTCTCTTTAACGGGAAAACAGTTCGATTACAGCAAGAAGGTGGAAGACTCTTTTGTCCGTCGAATTATGGGTATTTTGGAACCGATGGTAGGCGCAGGCCGGGTTCGCGCTCAGGTGAGTGTGGAGGTCGATTTTTCCAGCAGCGAAAGCAGTAAAGAGCAGTTTGACCCAAAACAGAGGGTTTTGCGCAGTGAGCAAGTTTCAGATCAGCGTAACGGTGCAAATCAGCCCTTGGGTATTCCTGGTGCGCTGAGCAATCAACCTCCAGGTGAAGGCACTACGGATAAAGAGGCTTTTGCTGAGTCGGCAGCAGACATTAATCAGACTCACAGTGCGACGCGCAACTTTGAAGTCAATAAGGTGGTCAGCCGAACTCAGCACGCCTCTGGTGCGTTGACACGCTTGACCGCAGCGGTGGTGATTGATGAGCCTATGGTGGTGGATGCTGAGGGAAATCAGCAGAAATCGCCTTACGATCAACAGCAGTTGGATAAGTTTACTGCGTTGGTTAAAGAGGCCATCGGTTTTAGTAAAGAGCGTGGTGACAGTGTTTTGGTGGTCAGTTCTCTGTTTCATGAAGAGGAAGTCGCCCCGTTGCCCGAATTGCCTATTTGGCAAGAGGTCTGGCTGCAAGAGTTGATTAAACAGGTGTTGTCTGGTCTGTTTCTTTTGATGGTGATGTTATTGATTGTGCGGCCATTGATTAAAACAGTGGCACGAGCACAAAATGCCAGTGAAGAGAAACGCGTGCAGCAGTTGCTTATTGAGAAAGAGAATACAGTGCGAGCGGAAGTGAGAGGAAGCAGTGTTGCTGAATTACGTGGAGGTAAGGTGACCGAGGGTGATGTGATTCTCAGTGGTGAGGAAAAACTGACAGCACTGTTGACGGATAATTCACAGCAAGGCTATGAGAAAAAGATAGAGTATGCGCGAGAATTGGTGGCAGAAGATCCTAAAAAAGTAGCGAATTTAGTTAAAGGGTGGTTAGTCGTTGATGAAAGCTAATGAAGTCGAAAGTTTAAGCGGAGCGGAACGCTCCGCCGTTTTGTTGATGATTTTAGGCGAATCAGAAGCATCGGAAGTCTTAACGCACATGAATCCAAAAGAGGTGCAGAGTATTGGTTCGTGTATGAGTTCGATGAGTAATATTACCCGAGATAAGGTGGAAGTTGTTTTAGATGAATTTTTAACCGACTTGAAAAATCAAACGTCTTTAGGCATTGGTTCAAACGATTATGTGCGAAATGTACTAACCAAAGCCTTGGGTGAGGATAAAGCTGGAAATATTATTGATCGCATTATTTTGGGTGGCAACAGCCAAGGTTTGGAGGCGTTAAAGTGGATGGAGCCACGCGAGGTGGCAGAGGTAATTCGTTTAGAGCATCCACAAATTATTGCCATCGTGCTCTCTTATCTGGAGAGCAGTCAGTCTGCGGAAGTGATTAAATGGCTGCCAGAGAGGGTGCGTCCTGATGTTCTGATGAGGATTGCAACCTTGGATGGCATCCCTCCTTCGGCACTTAAAGAGTTGGATATTATCTTTGAAAAATACCTCTCCACCGAAGGTACGATGAAATCAGCCAACGTCGGAGGAATTAAATCTGCCGCAGAGATATTGAATTTGGTTGATTCTTCAATGGAATCAGAGATTATTGAGTCAGTGAAAGAGCTTGACCAAGAATTAGGTGATGACATTGAAGACTTGATGTTTGTCTTTGAAAATTTGATTGATGTGGATAACAGTGCGATTCAAGCGCTGATGCGTGATATCAGTACCGATGTTTTGGTCAGTGCTTTGAAAGGTGCGGATGAAACATTGAGAGATAAGTTTTTAGGTAATATGTCAAAACGTGCTTCGACTCTGTTGTTAGAAGATATGGAAGCCAAAGGGCCGATGAAGTTGAGTGACGTTGAAGCGGCGCAAAAAGAGATTTTGGGCATTGCTCGACAAAAAGAGCAAAATGGAGAGATTATTTTGAGTGCGGGAGATGAATTTGTTTAGCGTAATGGAGTTTCAGTTAAGTGGCTCTTAACCCAGATTATGCAAAAAAAAGGCAACGACCTACAGCATGGAAGCCACCCAATGTTAATGGGGTGATTATTGAGGATTTTGACCCAGATGAAAAGCCCTCACGTTCGAAGATGACCCCTACCGTCGAAGTTCCTGAGAAAACAATTTTATCATCTTATGCTAATGAGCGGGCGTTGCCGAGTGCGGAAGAAATTACACAAATTGAACGCCAAGCACATGATGAGGGTTATAAAAAAGGTTATGCCGAGGGTTTAAGTCAGGCAAAAAAAGAGGTGCAGAAAAAAACCTCTGTATTCGAGCAATTGCTGCATAAAATGAACGCGCCGTTTGATGAGCTAGCAGAGCAGGCGGAAGAGGAGCTGATGCTGTTGGTGTTGACCTTGGCAAAACAATTGGTGCGTCGGGAGATCAAAACAGCTCCAGGAGAGATCATCGCGGTGCTGCGTGAATCCATTGCGCTATTGCCTTCTGAAAATGCGGAGATACGTATTCATTTGCACCCCGAAGATGCTCTATTGGTAAAAGAGCTGCTGTCGGTGAGTGATGCGGGCAACCAAAATTGGCAACTCTGTGAAGATCCCATGTTGACTCGTGGTGGCTGTAAAATTGTTACCGATACCTCAAAAATTGATGCGACTTTGGAGGCACGTTTAACGGCGTTGTCGGCTTCGTTGTTGGGCGGTGTGAGAGAAGCCGATGGCAGATGAGTTGGTTTTAAAGGAACGTTATCGTTGGCCGCTGCGGCTCAAATCCATTCGTGACAATTTAGTTCCGCTGCCAACCTTGCCGGTGGAAGGCGTGTTGACACGCATGGTGGGTTTGACCTTGGAGGCCGTGGGCTGTCATGCACCCATCGGTGCTCGTTGTCAGGTTGTGGTGCCGGGTGGAATTACGATTGAAGCCGAAGTAGTGGGTTTTAGCGGTGATAAACTGTTTTTAATGCCCACCACTTCGCTGCAAGGTTTGGTGCCCAATGCGCGAGTCATTCCGCATCAGGGGGTGTATAAAATCGCTGTGGGTCAGTCGTTGTTAGGGCGTGTTTTGGATGGTCACGGCCACCCTTTGGATTTTAAAGGAAAAATTAAAGCCGAAGCCTTTGTTTCTCTGGATGCCAAAGCGATCAATCCACTGAGTCGGGAACCGATCCGAGAGATTTTGGATGTCGGTGTGCGCGCAATCAACAGCATGATTACCGTTGGCCGTGGTCAGCGTTTGGGGCTGTTTGCAGGCAGCGGCGTGGGTAAAAGTGTCTTGCTGGGGATGATGACCCGTTACACCGCCGCCGATGTGGTGGTGGTGGGGTTGATCGGTGAACGTGGTCGTGAGGTCAAAGAGTTTGTCCAAGAAATTTTGGGTGAAGAGGGGCTGAAAAAAGCGGTGGTGGTGGCAGCTCCAGCGGACACCTCGCCGTTGATGCGCATTCATGGTTCATTGTTGGCCAACAGTATTGCCGAATATTTTCGTGATCAAGGTAAAAACGTGCTGTTGTTAATGGATTCATTGACTCGTTTTGCTCAAGCCCAACGTGAAATTGCCCTTTCCATCGGTGAGCCACCGGCCACCAAAGGTTATCCACCGTCGGTGTTTGCCAAGTTGCCGCAGTTGGTGGAGCGTGCTGGTAACGGCGATTCGGGCGGCGGCTCCATTACCGCTTTTTATACCGTGCTGGTGGAGGGCGATGATCAAAATGACCCCATTGCGGATTCGGCGCGGGCGATTTTGGATGGCCACATTGTCTTGGCGAGAAAATTGGCCGAGCAGGCGCATTTCCCTGCCATTGATATTGAGGCTTCCATCAGTCGCTGCATGACCTCCATTGCCGATCAACCTCATCAACAGACTGCGCAGCGGTTTCGAAAAATGTACACCAAATACATTCAAAACGAAGATCTGATTAATGTCGGAGCCTATCAAAAAGGCAGCGACCCAGTGATGGATGAGGCGATTGAACAACACCCCCGTTTGAAGGCATTTTTGGCGCAAAAAATGTCAGAGAAAGTGACATTGGATGAAGCGTTGACCGGTTTAGATCAGTTGTTGCCGGTCTCACAATAAGGGGTGAGTGGTGCAGGCATCAAAACGGATTGAGGGCATTCAGTCGATTTATCAGCAGAAAAAAGAGCAGGCTGAGAGCGAATTACTAAAAGCCAAAAGTGAGCTGTTTCAGCAGCAGCAGCAATTGCAGTTGCTGTTGGATTATCGAGAGGAGTATACGGCTCAAAAGCAGACGGATTTTTCCATGATGCAGTTTCAGTCTTACCAAGGTTTTTTGACTAAAATTAATCAGACCATTGAGATTCAACAGCAGGTGATTGTCGATTTTGAGCTGAAATACCAACAGCGGCTTTTATCATGGCGCGGAGCCAATCAGAAACAGACGGTGATTGATAATTATCGACAGGGTCTGCTTGCTACAGAGATGCAGCAAGCGGATAAAAAAGAGCAGTACGAGTTGGATGATTTGGCGGGACGTCAATTTTCGCGGGGGCGAATGTAGTCGGCGTTGCCGCTCAGTGCCAGCTTTTGGCACCGCGCAGACTGCTGATAAAAATCCACACGCGCCAAAAGATAAAAAAGGGCGAGAGCAGAAAGGTAGCAAAGACCATCACCGGTACTTTTTCCAGCAGACTGGCAATAAAGTAATAACTTAAAAAGGCGATGGTTAACAGAGTAAAAGCGCAGGTGAGGCAGTGGCCTTGACCAAGAAAAATCCAAGCGGCCACGGTGGAGAGCATAATCAAACCGAGCTGAATGGCGTACGAGGGCATCAAATAATCCATCATCAGATCAAAGGCGATCAGGCTTTTGTCCTTGCGGGCTTTATCAAATAGGACACGGGTGGCATTGTTGGTCAGCTCGCTTTTGCCACCCGCCCAGCGTTTGCGTTGTGCGGCTGCCTCTTTGGGTGAGTCGGGAATCACGCTGTTGACCTCGGCTCGATGCGCCCAGATTACTCGTTGCCCTTTGAGCACCAATTGCAACACCATCTCCTGATCTTCGACCAATGTACCGGCCTGCCAGTTGAGCTGTTTGATCAAGCTGGGGCGAAAAGCCATGCCGTGGCCGCGCAGACGGCAGGTGAGTCCCGCTTGGCTACGCGCCAGCTCTTTAAAGCGGTTGGTGACGGCAAAATTAACGTGGTTGAGTTTGGTGAACAGTGTCGCGTAACGGTTGTGGATGCCGGTGTTGCCTTGCACCACTTCGGCTCCCGTGGCCAGAACTTTGCTGATTTCGTTAAAAAACTCTGCGTCAATGAGGTTGTCGGCATCAAAAATCAGTACCACATCTTGCTCTTCATCCAATTCTGGAATTAAGTTGTTCATCGCTTCGGCAATGGAGGCGGATTTGCCCCGTTGGCCTTGTTGACGATCAATCACGGCAAAGCCTTGTTCACGAATGACCTCGACGGTGCGGTCGTCGCAGTGGTCAGCGATAAACTGGGTTTCGATCAGTTCAGCGGGGTAGTGGGCATTTTTGATCGAGTGCATCAAACCGTCGAGGCTGTTCTCTTCGTTGTGGGCAGCAATGAGAATTTTAAAGCGGTAGGTTGGAGACTCTGTTTGGCTTTCTCTGACTTTAATGCCCCAAAAAGCCAGCAGCAGAAGATAGAGAAAAAATCCTCCCAAAATAAAAAACAGCAGGAAAAGCGGGTAAGCGGCAATGGTCATAATAAAGTCCTTTTAATTAAGCGCCAATCAATTCGCGGTAGTGTTGTGTCACCAGTTCCAGACGACGCTGGAAGGTAAAATTTTGTTTGATCTGATGGCGGCCTTTTGCCCCTAACTCTTGGCGAAGTTCGGGGTTTTCGATGAGTTTATTCAGCTTGCGGGCAAACTTTTTCGGGTCACGGTTGTTAATAATCCAACCCCCTTGCTTGTCTTCTACTACATCGGGAACCCCGCCGACGGCAACGGAAACCACCGGCACTTCGTTTAACATCGCTTCCAGCAGGGCGTTGGGCAGACCTTCACGGTGGGAGCAGATCGTTTCAATGTCCATCGCATCGTAGGCGCTCTGCATATCATCCACATGACCGGCAAAAATGACGTTGTCACCGATACCGAGTTGTTTTACTTGGGCTTCCATCGGCTCTCGTTGCAGACCGTCACCGATGATCAGAAATTGGGCTTGCGGGTGATCTTTGACCACCAGGGCGGCCACGTCCAGATAAAAATCATGGGCTTTTTCGATGCTTAGGCGGCCAACGATGCCGATGCTAATGTCACCTTCTTTGAGACCAAAGTGGGTGCGTGCCTTCTGTTTGTCTTCGTTTGTTGAACGAGGTGCTTTGGGGTCGTAAATAATGCCGTTGTAGAGAATGTGCAGTTTGTTGTGCGGCACGCCTTTTTTAATCGCAATGTCGCGATACTGGCGCGAGACGGCAAACACACGGTCGTAAAAACGCCAGATAAAGGCCTGCATCTTTTCATAGAGGCGGACTTTGAAATTTTCCGAGGTCCAACCGTGAATGGTGGTGACGGTTTTGGTGGACAGCTTACGCGCCGCCAGATGGCAGTAGAGATCCGATTTATAACCGTGGCTGTGTACCAAGTCGCAGCCGGTCTCTTTAAAGGTTTTTTGCAGTTCGTGAACCACGCCCATATCAAAGCGTTTGTGGCTGATAATGCAGCGATAGGGAACCCCAGCGGCTTCGGCTTTGGCACGAATGGGAATGTCATCGGTGTCCCAGAAGTTGATGATCTGGCAATCCCAGCCCTCTTTGATCAGGGCGCGGCACTCATTAATGGTGGTTTTTTCAGGGCCGAACATGTCGTTGGCGCTGATGACGTGGATCAGTTTTAGCGGGCTTGGCATTGTTAGATTTAGCCTTTTTTTAGTTATGAAGGTGAGGCGGTGTTACAGCTCGCTTCGTCCTAAAGCATGGGCGTAAATCCGTTGATACGCATCGACCATGGTCTGATTGGAAAAACCTTCGGTGACGATTTTGAGGCTTTCTTGTCCCATTTTTTTGCGTAGTTTTTCATCACTGAGCAGTCGATTGATGGCGGCGGCCAGTTGGTCTTGATCTTCTGAAGGCACTAATAGACCATTTTGCTGTTGATGCACCAAAGTGCCATTGCCACCCACATCGGTGGCGATGACGGGCAGACCGGCGGCCAAGGCTTCCAAGATGGAAATGGATAGGCCTTCACTGAGGGAGCTGAGGACAAAAACATCAAAACTGGTCATCAGGGCGCGAGCGTTGGGGACTTCTCCCCAAAATTTGATTTTTTCACTCATGTCGAGCGATTCACTCAGCTGTTGCAGTTCTTCCATCAGTGGCCCATCACCGAGGATGTCCAGTTTAATCGTAGAGTCTATTTGAGACGCTTGGGCGAAACTGCGGATTAAGAGGGAGTGATTTTTAACGGGCACCAAACGCGCCACAATGGCCAAGTGCCGATGTTTAGGGTCTTTGGTATGTTGTTCGGGGTTGAGGGGAATGCCGTTGTAGATCACTTGCAGTTTGTTGCTGGGAGCAAAGCTGTCTCGTTGTAGGTGTTCGGCCACCGGATCGCTGACCGTCACCACTTTTTTGCTGATACGCGCCAAAAAGCCGCGCAGCGGTTTGGGAGGTAGGCGATTGAGGACGATATTGGAATGCTGGGTGTGTACCAATGTGCAACGCGGGGCAAATAACGTCGCCATGCCACCCCAAAACCAAGAAGCAAAGTTGTGGGTGTGCAGCAGGTCAATCTTTTCTTGGCGTAGTACTTTGGCAATGCGAAAAATGTTTCGCCAATCCAAGCCGCTGCGTTTGGGGCATTCATGCACTGGAATGCCGGTGTCCAAAAAGGTCTGTTTGAGGGCATCGTTGACCGACATGGAGAGGGCATAGGGTTTGATCCGTTGAGAATCAAGGTCGCAGATGAGGCTGAAGATCATGGTTTCGGCTCCACCCATATTGAGGGAGTCGTTCATCAGCATCACGCGTATTTTGTTGTCAGAGCTCATAGACCGGACACTTTTTTATTGTAGGTAACGCCTTGTTGTGTCCAGCGGCTTGAGGGCGCTATTTTGTAGTCACGGTATTGATTGGGGTTGCCGCTTTTGCCATCTTGCGCCGCCAGAGCGATGTTGCTCATCTCGCGGGCGGTGACGTAGTGGAGGCGATAACAAGGATCATCTTTGTAGAGTTTGGCCAGATGACGATGCATCTCGACCCCCTCTTTTTCCAGCAAGGTGGTGGCGTTGTCTTCACCGGCTCCGTGGGTGTGCAGCTTGATAAATTGCCAGTCGAGACGACCCATCACATGCACATTGGCTTTCGGCCACAGTTTGACCCGCTCCAAGGTGGGCGGGTTGTCGGCATCCAGTTCGGCATTTTCGATTTTGGGAATTACGCCTTTGCTGCGGTTTTTCCAATTCAGCATCAGCGGGCCTTGAATTAACATCAGTTTATCTTGATGGGGTGTGCCGACACGGATGTTTTGGCCATAATCATGGCATTTGGGTTTGCCATCAAAATCGCTGCTGTAGTAGATGCTGTTGACCTTTTGGGTCTGGGTGTCACTGGGCGCTGAGGGCATGGTCATGTCCACAAAACAGCCGGTATCCACTAAAATTTGGCTTTCGTTATCGACCCCACACCAATCGCCATCGGGGCGGGAGTTGTTCAACGCCCAGTTGCCGTGAATAAAGGCGTATTTGGGTTTGCCATCCTCTTTGTCGATGCCCAATGCGTTGTGTTGCTGGTGCAAAATGTCGACAAAATCGTTCATCTTTTTGCGAAAACCGGCATCGGTGTCGTGACGGTGATGCAGATGGACTTCGATTTCGCCGTAACCCTGTTCACAGAGCTGGGCGAGGGATTCGATGTGTTCTGCTTCGTATTCGTCGTAGGGGAAAAAGTAGCTGTGGCGAGGGTTAAAGCCGTCGCTGTCGGTAAATTGCGCAGCCATTTTCGGGTACTGTTCGAGCCAGTAATCAACGCGGGCAAACTCTTGTTCTCGCGGTGGTGTTCCCCAGCGCGGTTCGTAATGATCCACCAGACAGAAGAGAATGTGAGTGGGATTCTCAGGAGTCGGTTTTGGCGTGGGACAGCTGAGACGTTGGCGTAGATAATCGCCAACCCAGATACCGGCATTACGAGGTAACAGTTTAAGCATCGTTCTTCCCTCTGTGGTCTATCAGCTGCGTCTTGGTTGGGACGTGAGACTGATATGCTGTGCGTAATTAAAGATAGCCATTAATTTCCCTTCCTTGGTGCCCTGCATTCTAGAAGATTTCAAACGGTTGCGGTAGCCACTAACGGCTCTGCTTTTGCTCATATCCAGATTCTTCGCGTAGAAGCTTAGAAGAATGTCGGATAATTGTTGGATTTTTTCTTGTTTGGGTTTGTGTTTTGAGGTGGTTTTTGTTGAAGATTTTAATTGATATACTGGCATCATTAACTGATGGAGTGTGAACGATGGTATTTGGCGGTTTGAGGGTGGGTTGGAGTCTGTTTCGAGGTGTGTGGTTGGGGGGTTTGCTCTCTTCTCTGTTTGCTTGTGGCGAACTGCCGCCGTTAGCATCGGATATGAGCGTGCGTGCTGACCGCGTTGAGCCTGCTTCGCCGCCATCATCAGCGTCGCCGTTGCTTTTTTCTGGGAAAGTACAAGCACCTAAAGAGCGGCATTATTACGTCTCTACGCAGGGTGATGACAACAATGATGGCCGCACTCTGCACACGCCGCTACGAACCTTAAAACAGGCGGTGAAACGGGTCACAGCAGGCGAGAGTATCTTTTTGCGTGCCGGTCACTACAAGGGCGTCACCATTGATCGCCCTGGTCGTGCCGATGCGTGGATCAATTTGCGCGCCTATTCTGGCGAGACGGTGGTGATTGAAGCACAAGGCCGCAGTCAGGCGCTGTACTTCTATAACGATGATTTTGCTCCCATGTACTGGGGTGTTGAGGGGCTGGAGATCAGCGGTGGCAAACATTATGTGGTCAAGATTGATACGCCCTTCGTGCATCTGATCCGTAACAAACTGCACGGCTCCAAGCGCGACATTGTCAAGCTGGTACACACGGCTGACGATGTGGTGATCTATGGCAATGAGATCTACTCGCCGGATGCCAAGCTGGGCGCGAACGCCCAAGGAGTGGACATCGTTGGTGCTGATCGCACTTGGGTGGCGCGCAATTTTGTCCACGATATTCCTTCCATTGGCATGTACGCCAAGGGCAACGCCCGCGACACCTTGTTTGAGGGCAATCGACTGGTCGATATTTATGAACGTGGCATTATGTTGGGGCAATCCACCGATGCCGAGCGGCTGCGCGATGGCCGCTTTGAGAGTTACGATGGCATCATTCGCAACAACGTCATTATCAATACGGGTGAGGCTTGTCTGGCCAGTGCCTCCTCTTCTGGGGTCTCGATCTACAACAACAGCTGTTACAACGCCGCCCGTCGTGCGCACGGTGCGATTTTTCTCTCCAACGAGTCGGAAGTGGGGCAGGCGGGTGAGAACATCATTATTAAAAACAACATCGTGCATGTCTCGGCAGCGAAAAAACGCCCAGCGGTAAAAATTTCCAGTAACGCTTTGGTGGATCCTAAAACCTTGGAGCTGAACAACAATCTGTTTTGGAGTGATCCATCTGCCAAAGTCACTTTTAACTGGGAGCAGCAAGGTTTAGAGAAGGTCTCTCTACAGCGCTGGCGGAAAAAAACCGGCTTTGATCTGGACAGTGAAATCAAAGATCCGCTGTTTTCGGATCTGAAGCTGTTGACCTTGCAACAAGGCAGTCCAGGTCTTGAGAGGGCCGAGGGCATTGATGGTTTGTTGACGGATTATTCTGGTGTGTCGCGTTTTGATCTCCAACATCCTGATCTGGGTGCGCATGAACGTGATCACGGTTTGGGCGAGTTGCAACCGACTCAGCAAAAAGAGGTGATGCCGCACAAAGAGGCCAAAGACATCTTGTTTCGTTACCCCTATTTGCAAGCGCAGTCTGCCACCGAGGTGAAGGTTCTCTGGGGCAGCTACGGGGCGGGGCATGGTCTGTTGCGTCTCTGGAAAAAAGGCGAGACAACGTGGCGTGACTTTCCCTCGCGGCAGCAGCACTTTGCCAAAGAGGAGACTGCGCTGAAACACGATTTTGAACAGCATCTGGTGCAGTTGTTTGGTCTAGAGGCGGACACCGAGTACCGCTTTGATCTGCTGCACAACGGTTTGTTGTTGGCCAGTGCAGTCGCTTTTAAAACCTTGCCGGATGCCAGCAGTCAAACGGTCGATTTTATTGCGTTTGGGGATTCCGGTACCAAATACAGTCAGCCGCGTAAGGTGCGAGACGCGATCTCCAGTCGGGATTCGAACGGACAATTAAAGTACCCGCACGATTTTACCATTGGCGTTGGAGACATTGCCTACTCCAGCGGCACTTACAAGCAATTTGACCAGAAGTTTTTTGATCAACTCAGTGGCAAAGGCAAAAAACAGCCTGAGCGCGGTATTTTAATGCGCCGACCTTTTTTCAGCTCTTTGGGCAACCACGAATACGCCAATAAAGAGCAAAATTTGCCCAAGGGTTATCTGGCCTCGTTTGCTTATCCCAGCTCCACCAGTATGCCGGATGAAGATCGTGAGCGTTATTTCAGCTTTGATTCTGGGCCGGTGCATTTTGTGGTATTGGATTCGATGAAGTTTGCCAGCAAACACTCTGAGCGGGCGCGATTGCCGCAGATGTTGGCGTGGTTGGAAGCGGATTTGAAGGCGACGCAGCAGCCGTGGAAATTGGTCTTTTTCCATCACTCACCGCTTTCGTTTGGGCCGCATGGCACTTACGGTGATCGCAGTGAAAATCGCCGAATGCGGCAGAAGTTGTTCCCACGTTTGCAAAAACTGGGGGTGCAGTTTGTGCTCTTTGGTCACGATCATATGTATCAACGTACACAGCCGTTGAAGTTTGACGTTGATGGCCAGATTATCCGTACCTCGGCTGGCAAAATTGATAACCAAAAGGGCATTACCTACATCGGCGTGGGTAACGGGGGGGCGGATCTGCACAACCGTTCGACTCAGCCCAGTTCACACGAAAGTGAACTGTGGAACGAGCAGAAACGCAAATGGGGCATCGGTTATGACTTTATTGCTCGGCGTGCCGATGGCCAACCGGTATTGTTTGATAACGCTAATAAAGGCGATGATGAACCGAAAGCCCCACAAAAACGTTGGGGCTTTGCCCACATTCAAGTGCAGGGTGAGCAGCTTAAGGTGGTGGCTTATAACTATTTGCATGAGGTGATGGATGAATTCAGTTTACAACGTTGATTTTTGTGACTTTTTAGAACTCAGTCACAGAATTTACTAGTGGAGTGTGAAGTGGTCGGCGGTCATTTTTAACGGCTTCAATTAGTCTGTTTTCTAGGGAAGCAGCTAATACAGGGAGTATTAAAAATGATCTTATTTCGACCGCTTTTGTTGGTTTTTGTGTTCACTTTTTTAGGCGCATGTTCATCCGGAGTTGAAAATAACTCTGCCTCAGTCTCAACAAATAAACCAACAGTTATTAGTAGTCGCAGTTGTACCACACCGTCATTAGAGCGAGCTTATCGTTATTTCAATGATGTGCGTCAGCAGACCGGATTGATCACGATGAATGTCAGTGATGTACTGCAAAAAGCGACTAACAGTCATGCCAAATATCTAAAAATAAATCAGCAGAGTGGTCATTACGAAGCTCAAAATAGCACGGGATTTAGCGGTGTGGATGCAGCGGAACGATCCATTCATTTTGGTTATAAAAGTTTAAATATTAATGAAGGGGTTGTCGGGCAGGGGAGTACGGTGGTGGCTTCCATTGATGGTTTGATGACCGCCATTTATCATCGTTTTGCTATTTTAGATTTTTATCGTGATGAAGTGGGGATTGGCTTCAGTGCGCAAGAAAACAATTGTCTTTACAGTTTTGTGCATAACGGGGGTAACAGTGCGCTGAACAATTTATGTCTGAACGATACCTTTGTTTCAGGCCGCTATTATTACGCGATTTGTGCCGATGAAACTTTGAAAATTGAGACCTCACGTTATCAAGCAGCGTTGGACAGTGTGGCCAGTCAAAACCCACGTTATCTGCTCTGGCCAAAGGCTCAAGCCACCGATTTTTATCCGGCTTTTTGGGGTAACGAAGTGCCTAATCCGTTGCCTGATTATCAACAAGCGGGCAATCCTCTGTCGATCCAATTTAACCCCTACTATTTTAGCGAACAGGTGAAGCTGATCTCGTTTCGGCTTTTTGATGATCAAGGCGAGGTGACAAATACCCGTTTGCTGACTCAGGCGAATGACCCCAATGGCAAATTCACTGCACATCAATACGCGCTATTTCCATTGGAGCTGTTGCAAGAGCGGGCAGATTATGTGGCTGAGGTGGTGTTTGAAGATCGTGGAGTGCAGGAGAGTGTGCAGTGGCGTTTTCGAACCTTGCCTTTGTAAAATAGCCGATGGCGAAGCGCCTCTAAGCTCCGTATAATCGCGCCTTACGCGATAACTACGAACTACGAACTACGA
>CAZTQX010000005.1:20313-46641 GCA_964615985.1 uncultured Gammaproteobacteria bacterium
AACTACGAACTACGAACTACGAGGCAGGCTGATGGCATACGATAAGATTCAAGTTCCTTCCGTTGGGGACACAATTACGGTAAACGCAGACAACAGCTTGACGGTGCCTAACTGTCCGGTGATTCCTTTTATCGAGGGTGATGGCATTGGTGTTGATATCACGCCGGTGATGAAAAAGGTGCTGGATTCAGCCGTTGAGAAAGCCTACGGCGGTGAGCGTTCACTGGCGTGGATGGAGGTGTTCGCGGGTGAGAAGGCCAATAATCTCTACGGTGGTGATGTCTGGTTGCCTGAAGAGACCTTGGCAGCGGTGAAAGAGTTTGTGGTCTCCATCAAAGGCCCTTTGACCACCCCCATCGGTGGTGGTATGCGTTCTCTGAATGTGGCGCTGCGTCAGATATTGGATCTCTATGTCTGTCTGCGTCCGGTGCGTTATTACACCGGTACCCCCAGCCCACTGAAACAACCTGAGCTGACCAATATGGTGATCTTCCGTGAAAACTCGGAAGACATCTACGCGGGCATCGAGTGGGAAGCTGGCTCTGACGATGTGAAGAAGGTCATCGACTTTTTGGTTAACGAGATGGGGGTGAGCAAAATTCGCTTCCCTGAAACATCGGGGATTGGGGTCAAACCGGTCTCGAAAGAGGGTACGCAACGTCTGGTGCGTAAAGCGATTCAGTACGCCATCGACAACGACCGTGATTCGGTGACTTTGGTACACAAAGGCAACATCATGAAGTTCACCGAAGGCGGTTTCAAAGCCTGGGGTTATGAGCTGGCACAGTCTGAATTCGGTGCGATTGAGATTGATGGCGGCCCTTGGTGCAGCTTTAAAAATCCTAACAGCGGCAAAGAGATTGTGGTTAAGGATGTTATCGCTGATGCTTTCTTACAGCAGATTTTGCTGCGTCCCGCTGAGTACGATGTGATTGCTACTTTGAATCTGAACGGCGATTACGTCTCCGATGCGTTGGCCGCTCAAGTGGGTGGTATCGGTATTGCGCCAGGTGCCAATCTTTCTGACACCATCTCTATGTTTGAGGCGACTCATGGCACTGCGCCTAAATACGCTGGGCAGAACAAGGTGAACCCAGGTTCTCTGATTCTCTCTGGTGAGATGATGCTGCGTCATCTGGGCTGGAACGAAGCGGCCGATCTGGTGATCAAAGGTATGGAAGGGGCGATTGCTTCCAAGCAGGTCACCTATGATTTTGAGCGTTTGATGGAGGGTGCTATGTTGATGTCTTGTTCCGATTTCGGTGATGTGATGATCGACAACATGTAACCCACTTTTTTGAGGCAAGAATGGCGAGTATCCATTCTTGTTTTATTCGCAATCCCTCCCTTTATTTCACACTATTGTCCGTTCGGCTGTTTTATACTTTTGTCTAAGAAATTATTGTTAATAATCTTGGTCTTAGAGTAGGGTGTTTTGATATGCCCACTGAATTGGACTCGTTGGGGCTGAAACAGTAACCATGAGTAATCAAGAAGAGAACGATGATTTTGGCGCTGTCGTTGAGCAGGAAAAGCCAAAGTTAAAGAAACCACCGCTTTTTCAGGTGGTTTTAGTAAACGATGACTACACTCCTATGGAGTTTGTTGTTGAAGTCCTAGAGTCATTTTTCTCCCTAGGACGAGAGCAGGCAACACAAGTAATGTTGCATGTGCACACGCGTGGCAAAGGTGTTTGCGGTGTTTTTAGCAAAGACGTTGCTGAGACCAAAGTGGCACAGGTCAACCGCTACTCACGGGAGAGTCAGCACCCGTTGTTATGTGAAATGGAAGAGACGTAAGCTCATAAATTCAGAAGGGGATGTCATGTTAAGCAAAGATCTGGAACAGACGTTAAACAAAGCCTTTAAAGAAGCCCGTGAAAAACGTTATGAATTTATGACGGTGGAACACCTGTTGTTGTCGTTGTTGGATAACACATCAGCATCCGGTGTGCTGCTCGCTTGTGGTGCGGTGATTGAAAATTTACGCCGTGAGTTGGTGGTGTTTATTGATGAAAACACCCCGTTGTTGGATGCCAATGACAATCGTGAAACCCAGCCGACCTTGGGGTTTCAGCGGGTCTTGCAGCGTGCTGTCTTCCATGTGCAATCTTCCGGCAACAAAGAGGTCTTGGGAGCCAATGCCTTGGTGGCGATCTTTGGTGAGCAAGAGTCTCATGCGGTTTATCTGCTGGGTGAACAGAACGTCAGTCGTCTTGATGTGGTCAATTACATCTCTCATGGTATTTCTAAAATTTCCGATGATGAAGGTATTGCAGAAGAGGAGCCTCTTCCCAATGCAGAGAGTGGTGATAAACCGCGTGAAACGTCTCCCTTAGAAAAATTTGCTGTTCTGCTGAACAAAAAAGCCCAAGAGGGCAAAATTGATCCCCTGATTGGTCGTGAAGAGGAGCTGGAACGGGCGACGCAGGTGCTCTGTCGGCGACGCAAAAATAATCCGCTGCTGGTGGGTGAGGCCGGTGTTGGCAAAACCGCCATTGCGGAAGGTTTGGCGAAAAAGATCGTTGATGGCGAAGTGCCGGATGTGTTGGCCGATGCGAAAATTTATTCGCTTGATCTGGGTTCTTTGGTGGCCGGTACCAAATATCGCGGTGATTTTGAGAAGCGCCTCAAAGGTATTTTGACTCAGTTGAAACGTGAGCCAAGTGCAATTCTTTTTATTGATGAGATTCACACCATTATCGGTGCTGGTTCTGCTTCGGGTGGGGTGATGGATGCCTCCAATCTGATCAAACCGATGTTGGCCAGTGGCGAGTTGAAGTGCATCGGTTCGACGACCTATCAAGAGTATCGCGGCATTTTTGAGAAAGATCATGCTTTGGCACGCCGTTTCCAAAAGATTGATGTGCCGGAACCCACCGAAGAAGAGACCATTAAAATTTTAAACGGCCTCAAAAGCCGCTTTGAAGAGTTTCACGAAATCGAGTACAGCCATCCGGCGCTGGTCTCTGCGGTGGAGCTGTCGAATAAATACATTAATGATCGTCGTCTGCCTGACAAAGCCATCGATGTGATTGATGAGGCGGGGGCTTACCAACGTCTGCAACCGCTGGAGTCGCGGAAACAAAACATCGACGTGGCGGAGATCGAAGCCATTATTGCCAAAATCGCGCGCATTCCTGCCAAAACGGTCTCCTCCTCAGATTTGAAAGTGCTGGAAACGTTGGAGCGAGATCTGAAAATGCTGGTGTTTGGCCAAGACGAAGCGATCTCGGCTTTGGCGTCATCGATCAAAATGTCCCGCTCAGGCTTGGGCAACGAAGATAAACCGGTGGCCAATTTCTTGTTTGCTGGCCCCACAGGTGTGGGTAAAACCGAGGTGACTCGTCAGCTTTCCAAAGTGCTGGGCATTGAGTTGATCCGTTTTGATATGTCCGAGTACATGGAAGCACATACGGTCTCTCGTCTGATCGGCGCACCTCCTGGTTACGTCGGTTACGATCAGGGAGGCTTGTTGACCGAGGCGGTGATCAAACACCCTCATGCGGTTTTGTTATTGGATGAGGTGGAAAAAGCCCACCCCGATGTCTTTAATTTGCTGTTGCAGGTGATGGATCACGGCACCTTGACCGACAACAACGGTCGTGAATCGGATTTCCGTAACATCATCTTGGTAATGACCACCAATGCCGGTGCCGATGCGATCAGTCGCTCGACGATGGGGTTTATGCAACAGGATCACTCCAGCGACGGTTTGGAGATCATCAAACGCAGCTTCTCGCCCGAGTTTCGCAATCGTTTGGATTCGATCATTCAGTTTAAAAGCTTGGATCGTCGTACCATCAGCCATGTGGTGGACAAATTCATTATTGAACTGGAAGCTCAGCTGGAACAGAAACAGGTGCTGTTATCCATTGATGAGGCGGCACGGGGTTGGCTGGCAGACAATGGTTTCGACATCAAAATGGGTGCCAGACCGATGGCGCGGGTCATTCAGGAGCATATCAAGAAACCACTGGCCAACGAGCTGTTGTTTGGTGGCTTGACTCAAGGTGGACGAGTCAAAATCACTCTGCAAGAGAACAAACTGGCAATTGAGGTGCTTGAAGAGGCTGTGACTGATAAAGCGGATTCGTAATATTCTAAGGCCCTAATGTTTAGGGCCACAGATTAACGGCTACGGTAAGTGATGCGACCTTTGCTGAGATCATAAGGGGTCAGTTGCACCGTGACTTTATCACCGGTAAGAATACGAATGTAATGTTTGCGCATTTTGCCAGAGATGTGTGCGATAACCACATGCCCATTCTCCAGTTCCACTCGAAACAAGGTGTTGGGTAAGGTATCAATCACGGTACCTTCCATCTCGATATGATCTTCTTTTGCCATAAGGCACTCCAAAAAAGCAGTTAAAATATAAGGGTTTTGCCGAAGGCGACCATTATCAATAAAATGGCGTCGATAACAAGGGCTTAATCCGATCTTTGCGGGTGTAATCGGCATATAAAGAGTTTAAGTTTTAATTTGGAGGGGTAGTGATCGCAGAGAGTCATGTGGAGTTTGAGCGTCAACAGGGTGTGGCACAGCACTCGTTTAACAGTCTGATGGATCTGTATGAGAAAAATTACATTCAGATGCGTCGTTTGGTGCCGGAGTTGCGGCAGATGCAGGGTTGTTTGATTTCTACAGTGGAGGGCTGTCTTGATCTGCATTTGGAGGTTTTGGAGCAGCACAAATACACCACCATTTTACGCCTCAGTTATCATTTTTTGGATCAATCAGGTGATTTTTCCCGCCGAGAACCGGATGTGCAGATTCGTATTTACCACGATGCGCGCATTGCAGAGGTGACCTCGGCTTGCTTGCATAGAGGTTTGCAGGCTCGTGGCCCCGTGCGTTCACGGCAAGGCAACTGGCGGCTGAATCGTTTTTTATTCAAATGGTTGGGGTTTTGTCTGCATCGTGGCCACCGTTTTTCTCGTTGAGTTTGTTTAGCCGCAGTGTTTTTACCTGTCGATAGAGCTGTTTGGCGCTCCCTGAATTCGGCTGGGTTGCTCTTTTTTGGTAACGCAGTTGGATAAAGAGGTCAAAAATGGCTTTAATCTCTTTTTTTTGTTCGGGACAGGCAACGTCGAGGCGCTGTTGAAAGCGTCGCGGCCCTTCGTTAAGCGGTGAGCTGAAACCGGCTTTGGCGGCTTTTTTACGCAGTAGCGCATAGGCTTTTAGGCTTAATTCGCTTGGTGGCCGTTGTCGTTGGCGCAGAAACCAAAAACTCAACAGAGCCAGCAGTGTGCTGATGCCAATGCTCAAAGCAAGCAACATATCGTTGCTGTTGCCAAGGCCAAAATTGGCCAAAAAGTGCTGCTGCTGTGTTAGGTCGTAACCCACCACCCAGCGGTTCCAGTGATGATTCATTGCATCCCAAGCAAAGCTCATCTGTCTGAACCAACCGCTCTGTTGACGACCTCCTAATGAGAGTCGTTCCTCTGCTGAGAGGGCGGCATCAATGCCCTCTTCGACTCGTTCCGGGGCCACTGCGGCGGTGGGATCAACCCGCACCCAACCTTGATCTTGCAACCAAACTTCCGCCCAAGCGTGAGCATCCCACTGGCGCACGATAAGGTAGTTGCCCAGCCGGTTCATGCTGCCGCCCATGTAGCCTGTGACCACGCGGGCTGGAATACCAACTGAACGCATCAAAACCACAAAACTGCTGGCGTAGTGTTCACAAAAACCCCGTTGGCTGTTGAAGAGAAAGTCGTCAATTTCGTTAGCGCCTCGCAGTGGCGGTGGCTGCAGAGTGTAGTAGAAGTATTTTTGATTGAAGTAGTTCAGGGCGCTGTTGATCAGAGTTTGTGGATCTTGGCTGATGGCTTGCCATGAGCGCGCCAGCGCGGCGGTTTTGGGGTTCAACTCTTTGGGCAGTTGCAGTGCGAGGCGTTTTTGCCAAGCGGGCAGATGAGCATCAAGTCGGTAGCTGAGATAACTGCGCAGCGTGTACTGCTGCTGTTGTTGTAGAGCCGTTTTGCTCAGCAGTTGGGCGTTGGCATTGAGGTGGCTGTTGGCAGGAGCCTTAGGGGTAATGTCCAGTGCCAGCAGCCATTTTTTGCCGTGGGGTTCCAGTGCCAATTGGTAGTCGATGGGATCAGCGAGTTGATCTAACTGTTGCTTGGCAAAAGGTCTTTCGGCGGCGGATCTCCAAGTGTGGCCATCGAATTGCCATAAAACAGGGCCGCGCCAATAGCGTTGATTGGGTGGCGGTGGGGAGTTGGCAAAGTTGACCCGAAAGACGGTTTTGGCCGAGCGGGTCAATTGGCTGATATTGCCTGGTGACATGCTTTCACTGAGGCCGCTGCTGGCTTGGTTGTTAGAGTTTGACTGTCCCCACAGAGGGCCTGAAATGCGCGGAAAGAGCAGAAACAGCAGCAACATCAACGGCAAAGCTTGCAGACTTAATGTGAGTAACAATCGGACTCTGGGTCGCCAGTTCTGGGTTGGATTGTAGAGTGCCAATAGTACGAAACTGTTGCCGAGCAGCAGTGGCAGTAGATAGAGGGCGATGCTGAGATCTTGGCGATAGAGAAAGTGGCTGCTGGCGAGAAAGAAGTTGAGTAGCACGATCAGCACCCCGTCGCGGCGCTGCTGGCTTTCCAGAAATTTCAGCGCAATCATGGCGATCAGCAGGGTGATGCCTGCTTCACGGCCAAAGACACCGTGGGTGCTGCTGAAGATCAGTCCTGCCACCGTCATCACCAGAAAAAAACGGATCAATCTGCTGTAGGGCAAGGTGTTGTGTTGTTGGCTGTAACGCAACAGAGCCGTGATCAGCAGCAGTGGCCAGAGCCAAAGGGAGAGCTGCAACAGATGCGGCAGAGCGATCAGGGCAAAGCTCGACCAGAGTAGAAGCAGCTGCTGGCGGTTGAGTGGGGGAGTGTTAGGGGTGAGTTTATTCATGATTTGAGTCGATGCCAAACAGCGCTAATGCGCTTAGACAGCGTTGTTGGTGTTGCTCTCCCTCGCCTTGCAGCAAAGCTGAGGAGGGTAATTGCAAGCTGTAACGGAGCTGCTGGCGTTCTGCCTCCAACAGCCAAGCGCAGAGTTGCGAGAGGCGCTGTTCGGTGTCGCCGTGGGTTTGATTCCAGTCAAGTTGCAGAGTTGCGCTCTGCGGGGTTTGGTAGTTTTTAACCAGTGTGCCGTGGCCTTTGGCCAATGCTTTCCAGTCGATGCGCCGTGCTGAATCGCCCCTCTGGTAGTCGCGTACGCCTTGATACTCTTCATCGATCTGTTGCGGTGTGGGTTCTGTGGCGTTGTTATTACAACTGGGTAGCGGTGGTGGCTGGTTTGACGGTTGTGGGTAGACCAAAACTGCTTTACGAGAGCCGATGGTGGACCAGCAACGAAACAGCCCCAGAGGGTAGAGGCTGCTGAGGGTTACTTTTCCCAGCCTTAGATAACCTCGTTTTTGAGCGGTGATGCAGAGGTTGCTCTGTTGCCGTTGCCCTGCTTGCAGGCTGAGGCTCTGTTGTTGAGTGCCTTGGTTGAGATCAATCATTGGCCGAAATCTTAGATCGGGGTTGTTAATTTCGATCTTAAAGTGTGCCTCTTCGCCAACAAACAGCGGTTTGGCAGCATGAATTTTAATCTCTAGATCCAGCAGATTGCGAAAGCCATGCAACATGCTGGTGAGCGAGATGCCAGCCAGAAAAAAGGTCAGCATAAACCCCAGACTGGTGCCGTAGTTGCTGGCGGCCAGCAGCAGAATCATCAGCAGCAGGGCGTAAAAGAGACCGGCAACGGTGGGCAAAATATAGATACGGTGGCGTGTCAGGCGGCTGGATGTTTCATCCCAAGGAATGCGTTTGTCGAGCCAGCGTTGAAAAAAGGACAGAACAGGAACTCCGCTGAAAAAGGTTAAGGGATAGCCACGCCGATGAGCAGTTTTTCCACCACGGCGTCGGCTTCAGAGGGACTGTTTTGATTCAGTTGCAGACGGTGACGAACCACCGCTGGCAGCACTGCTTGCAGATCTTCTGGCAGCAGGTAATCGCGTTGTTCCAGCAGTGCCCAAGCGCGAGCGGCGCGCAGCAGCCCCATTCCGGCACGAGGAGAGAGTCCTTCAAAAAAGTGTTCGCTGCGACTGAACGCCAGCAGATGTTGCAGATAATCAAGCAGGGCATCTGAGGCATGAATGTGATTCACCTGTTGTTGCAGTTGCAGCAGCAGTTCGGGGGTGAGAGCGTGGTTTAGATGAGTGATTTTTTGGCGTGGATCTTCGCCTTGCAGCAGACGGCGCTCCGCTTGGGGATCGGGATAACCAAGAGAAAGGCACATCAGAAAACGATCCAGTTGGGATTCCGGTAGCGGAAAGGTGCCCGATTGGTGATTGGGGTTTTGGGTAGCAATGACAAAAAATGGCGCATCCAGTGGCCGAGTTTGACCTTCAATGGTCACCTGTTGCTCTTCCATCGCCTCTAACAGTGCGCTTTGGGTTTTAGGGCTGGTGCGGTTGATCTCATCGGCCAGAATCAGCTGGTGGAAAATGGGGCCAGGGTGGAAGTGAAAGCTGTTGCTGTCCGTCTGATAGATGGCACTGCCGAGTAGGTCGGCGGGCAGGAGGTCACTGGTGAACTGAATTCGTTGATAGCTCAACCCCAGCACCTGTGCCAAGGTGTTGGCAAGGGTGGTTTTGCCTACTCCTGGGCGATCTTCGATCAGCAGATGGCCGTTGGCCAGCAGGCAGCAGAAGGCGAGTCGAATCTGTTGGGGTTTGCCCAGAATAATGGCTTCACAGGCGAGGATGGCTTTTTGAAGTGGGGATTCTTGCATGGCGGTTATGTTAGCGTTTTTTTGTGGGTTTGTGTCTACTTTATTCGTCAGTGACATTGGGAATTTCTGCTACTATGATTGGTCTCAAATGGATGCTCTTAAATTTTTGTTGGACGACCAGTAGACCTTATTTTCTATGTTAACTCGCCTCTTTTTTGTTCTGATTTTTTCGTCAATCCCGCTGCTTTTTAGTCCACTGCTTGTAGCCAGTGTCACGCTTGAAAGGAGCCTCGGCTCTGCTGAGGGTAAACCGATTTTCTCTTATCTCTCGGCCTTGAGCGCCACAGACAAAGGTCTGTTGTATGGGGTTGACTCACTGCTGGGTGAGGTTATGAGTGAGCAGCCAGAGGGTTGGAGAGCGCTAAAGACAGTGAAAAAAGGTCTTGAATTTCAGAGTCCTTTTTTAGCGGGTATCGCCGCTCTCGATGAGGGGCGTTTGGTGGTCAGTGACAGCCTCAGTGGCACGTTAGCGTTGTTGAATGCTGCGGGGGAAATCACCGCATTTTTGGCCGGTAAAGGCTCTGAACAGGGGCGTTTAAACGAACCGAAGGGGCTTTTTTTTTCTCATAATCACCGTCTTTATGTGGCTGAAAAGGGGGCGGGTCGTGTGTCGGTGTTTGGTGCCGATGGCGTGTTTCTGTACAGTTTTGGCGATAAAAAATCGGGGCGTTCCAGTGTCTATTTAAAAGCACCAGAGCAGGTGTTTGTGGATGCACAGGAGCGGGTGTTTGTATTAGAGACGGCGGCTGCGGGCCGTATTATGATTTATGCTCATGATGGTGAATTTCTCCAAAAACTGGCTGCTACTGACATTTCTTCAATGGTGGCCGCAGAGGTTTCTATTTCTGCTATTGCTCTGGATCAACAAGGGCGGCTTTATGTGGCGGACAACCGTAATGGTCGTGTCTATCAATTAGATTGGCAGCAGAAAAAATTGCTGAATCGTTTTGGCAGCAAGGGCAGTCTGCGTGGTCAGTTCAGTAAAATCACCGCCTTATTGGTATTGCCAGATCAGCGTTTGGCGGTGGCAGACAGCGGCAACCGTAAAATTGAAATTTTTCATCTCAGTGGTGAGGCGGTGCAAGTGCAGCAAGAACGGCGTTTGGCAACGGTGGAGCAAGCTGGTGTTGAGGTTATGCGTTGCCAATTTGCCTATCGCTTAAAAAACAGTGATCAGCTCTGCGTGGCAGATCAAAAGGGTCGCAGTTATCGTTTGGCTGCTGGTGGCAAGAAAACGGAATTTGAGGGTGAGCTTAAGCAGGTCGCTGGGGTCGCGATCAGCGAGAGTGATGTTGCGATCAGCGCCGCCAACAGCGTGAAAGTTTATCAGCACGATGGCCGTTTGCGTTTTAGTCTAGGTCGAACCGGCAGTCAGGATGGCTCGTTTAATCAGCCACGTGGTTTGGCACTAAAAAATGACAAACTCTATGTGGCTGACAGTGGCAACGCTCGTGTGCAGATTTTTTCAGGAGATGGGGTGTTTGTCGATAAAATCAGCCATGCCGATTTTTCCGGAGACTTGATGAAAAAACCGGTGGCGGTGGTGCTGGACTCGCAAAATCGACTTTATGTGGCTGATGAGGGCAGCGGTCAAGTGCTGGTTTTTAGCCCAGAGCATAAATTGTTGTACCGTTTAAATGAAAACCGGCGCTTAGCACGGACGTTTGAGCATTTTTACGATCTGGCCATTGATGGCCAAGATCGGCTCTATGTTTTGGCGGCCAGCGCAGAGAATGATTACACCGTGCGAATTTTTCAAGGTCTGCAACAGCAGTTCAGTTTTGCTTCCGCCTCAGAGTTTGCGCCTGGTTTTAAACAGGCGAGTAACTTAAGCCTCTATGCCAGTGAAAAAACGGAGATCGGCCTTTACGACCGTGGGCGAGGGCGTTTGTTGCATTTTACTTATCGACAGGTGCCAGACAAGGTGGTTGGCTTGAAGATTCGAGGCCAGAAAAAGGGCAGTTATTTAAGCTGGTCACCGGCCTTGAATCATTTTACGGATCATTATCGAGTTTATGCGGCTGAGAAAGATTCGGGCCCGTTTCGGCTGTTGCATGAAGTTGATGAAAATCACAGTTATATTGAACATACGGACAGTGGTGAGCTTTATTACCGTGTCAGTGCGGTGAGTGATTACGGTCGTGAGGGCGCTCTTTCCAGTGGGGGAGAAGATCTTTTTCGTGCCGGTTATCGTGCGTATCAACTGCACAACTACAGCCAAGCCGTTGCTTTGTTTTCCCATGTGCAGCTTTTCTATGAAAATGATCCACAGACATTAATGTTGCTGGGCAAAAGTCTGTTGGCGTTGGGACGCAACGAAGAGGCGCAGCTCTATTTTTCTCTGTTGGCGGAGCTGGATGAGCATCGCACCGAGGGTTTGCGTTTGGCATTGGAGGCGCTCTATCAGGGGCAGCATGATCTGCGTGCCAAGCGGGTGGTGGAGCGTTTAATTGCGCTGAAAGTGGCCGATGAGTTGACCTATTTGCGTTGTGCTCAGATAAGTTTGCGTTTAAATGATGCGATTGGAGCGGTGAACTGTTTAGAAAGTTTACTGGTTAAGCAGAAAAACCATGCCGAAGCACATTTTTTACTTGGGCAAGCTTATCTAAAATTGGGTTTACAGAAAAAAGCGTTGGCTGCTCTTGCCAAAGCGGTCAAATTGGATCGCAGTGACAGTTCGATTCGTTATCGTGCGGCACTGATTTTACAAAAGCTGGGAAAACATCGCCGAGCGGTGATCTATCTGCAAGAGGCCAAAGCGCTGGCAGATCAGGAAAACGATATTTTAATGGCCTTGGCTGAGAGTTATTTGGCCTTGAAAAAACAGGCTAAAGTGCGTCATATTGCCCTCTCGTTACTTTCGGAAGATCGTTATCTCAGCCACGGTCACTATCTGTTAGGCCTGATTGCCGTAGCGCAAAAAAAACCGGATGAGGCGCTATTGGAGTTTAATAAAGCGACCTACGCTGATGATAAAAACGCACCGGCTTGGTTGGCTCTTGCAACGTTGTATCAAGCGCGTGCGGAGCCAGAAAAAGTCTTGCAGGTGTTGCAAAAAGCCTTGGCAGCAAACCCCGATTCGTTTGCGGCTGCTTGGGGGTTAGGAGAACAGGCACTGGCGGCCAAAAATTACCCATTGGCGCTGGAAAGCCTCAGTCGTGCGGCGGTGTTGCAACCGAATCATAAACAGGTTCATCACCGTCTGGCAATGGCACTGTATCGGCTTGATCGTTTGCAAGCAGCGCTGTCACATGGGTTGGAGGCGCAACGGCTACACCCTGATTCGGTGGAGGTGTTGCATCTGTTGGCCAAGATTACTCACGATCAAGGCAAAAGCGGGGAGGCGATTGCCTACCTTAAACAGGCGATTAAACTTCAACCGAGTGATGAAACCTTGCAGGTGGCTTTGGCGGAGTTTTATATCGAAAATAATCTCTTCAAAAAAGCAGAACCTCTGTTGCAAAAAGCGCTGCTGCTGACAGCCAAGAAAGCTCCTATTTATCTTTTAATGGCCAAAATGTTCAATCAGCGCCGCCTGTTTGATCGTGCCATTGCCGCCTTGGACAAAGCGGTGGCCATTGTCCCGAGTCGTGCCAATAAGCGGCTGTTGGAATCCGCTTACGCCAATAAAAAACAGTCTATGCAGTTTAAATCCAATGCACCGCAGGTGGTGTTTGAGGATCTGCGCTTGAATCGGCTTTTTTCGGTGGCTTATAAGCAGTATGCCACCGAGCCGGTGGGGACGATTCGGCTGCGCAATACCGGTGGCAGCAGTTATGGCAATCTCAAACTCAGTTTTGAAATTAAAGGTTATATGGATTTCCCTTCACTACAAGAGATCAAGAGTTTAAAGGCCAACAGCAGCTTGGATCTTTCTCTGTATGCGGCATTTAATAACCGTGTGTTGCAGATTGATGAAGATACTGGGGTACAGGTGGAGGTCAAGTTGCTGTTTGTCCGAGAAGGACGTGAGGAGAGCATTAGCCTGACCCAGCCGTTGACGCTGTACGGAAAAAACGCCATTTTATGGCAACGCTCGAATATGGTGGGTTCGTTTGTGACCCCCAAAGACGATGTGTTGCATAGTTTTGTTCGTCGTGTGGTGAATCAGTATCGGCCAAAACCGGGGCCGTTAAACGCCAATCTCGTTACGGCCATGACGCTCTTTGATGCTTTTTCTGAGCAAGGAATTCGTTATATTCAAGACCCGAACAGCCCCTATTCAAAGGTGAAGCGTGATCAAGTGGATTACGTTCAGTTTGCCCGTGAGACGTTGCAGCTGAAAAGCGGTGATTGTGATGATCTGTCGGTGTTGCTCAGCTCGGCATTGGAAAATCTCGGTATTCAAACGGCATTTTTGGATCTGCCGGGGCATCTGTTGTTGATGTTCAATACTGGGCTGGCAAAAAAAGATCAAGGTCTGATCAGTTCACAAAAAGAGCTGTCGGTGATCTATCAAGGTCAAGTTTGGATTCCTCTGGAAGCGACCATGATTGCCACTTCGTTCAGCGAAGCGTGGACGGAGGGGGCGGCAAAATACCAGCGTTTCAAAGCTAAAAATCAACTGAAAGTGGTTGCCCTGCAAGAGGCTTGGCAACGTTATCAACCGGTGACGCTGCAACCGGCCAGTTTTAACTTTCAGGTGAGTAACTCAGCGGCGTTGCGTTTGCGAGTGCAGCGTGAGCAGCGTTTGCTGCTGGAGAAAAGTTTGGAACGGGCGTTAAAGCCCTATCAAGTGCTGCTGCTCAGTCGTCCCGATGACGTGAAAGTTCAGATGCAACAGGTGATTTTATACGCTCGTTATGGGTTTTATGACCGTGCGCATCGGCTGTTAGATCAGATGGAGAAGAAGGTGGTAAGCGGTGCGCTTTACAATAACCGTGGCAATCTCTTTTTTGTTCAGGAGGATTTTGAACGAGCCGTGGAGAGTTATCGTTATGCGGAACGTCTGTTGAGTGACGATGCAGAGGTTAAGGTCAATATGGCGATGAGTTATTACCGTTTGGGTGATTTGCGTCAAGCGCGGTTGAAATTTGAGCAGGCGGTTCTGTTGCGTCCCACCACGGCGAGGGACTTTGCGGCCTTTGATAAGCTGTTGCGATAGTGCGACCGAGGTCATAGATAAATTGCCCTGTCTTTCGTAGGCTGTTAAGCAAATGATAAGAGTCCACGGAGGGATGCTTGCGAATCACGAGAGGTCGATTATGAAAGCAGTAAAATACAGTGTTGTGGCGTTGTTGATGACCGTCAGCAGTTTTTCTTTCGCGGCCAAGCAGGAGGCTTTGTTTGTGCTGGCTCAGCCGCAGGAATCGGGCTTGAAAACTCTGTTTTATCAAGTGTGGCAGAACTTACGCAGTTACTCTCCCAGAGAGCTTGGTCGTGGTTTGCAGACCGTGACCGCTGTGACGGGGACTCGTGGTGCTCAAAGCACGGTGTCGATGATGCAGCCGGTTTGGAAACAGAATTTGAGCAGCGAAAGTGCGTTTGTTGCGCAGCAGCAGAAGCTCGTCAAAGTACAGGCGTTGGTTGAAGCGCAGCGTTTGCAGCAGGCTCAGAAGGTGTTGCAGACGTTTATGCGGGATTATCCCAATGGTGAGCTGTTGCCCAATGCTACGTTTGCGTTGGGGTTGGTCTACGCGCATTTGGGTCAGCCGCAGCAGAGTCGTCAGCAGTTGCAGCGTTTTATCAGCAGCGCTCCTAAACACCCCTTGGTGAAGGACGCTCATCAGGTGATCTCAGCTTTGGCGTTGTGATTTTATCGTAGCCTGGATGGAATGAAATGGAATCCAGAGTGGTATGGCTTCTCAAACAGTAAACAGTAAATCGTAGGGTGCAATAAGCGAAGCGCATTGCACCTGTTTGGTGATGGTGTAATGCGCTTCGCTTATTGCACCCTACAGCCGCTGAATCAACGGAGTAACTGCGCTTAATACCGAAAGGCGAATTGCAGTGCGCCACCCACTTCGCTGAGGTCGCTGTTGCTGCTGAGAGCCAGATCAATATGTGAGCCAAAAGGTGAGAAACCGACTCCAATGGAGAAGGTGTTGCGGGCGCTGTTGACCAGATCAAGACGATAGCCCATCCGCCATTGTGCCCACTCCCAAGCATCTAACTCAGTACCGACACCGATAAATTGGCTGGCTTCTTCAAAGGCCACCGCTTCGTTGCGGGTTAAATCCATATCCACCGCCACCATTACCCAATCGGTAGCACGATAAGCGACTCCTGCACGCAGTTGCGGATTGAGTATCACGTCGTTGCCAAGTTTGGAGCGGTAGGTTTGGGAAAGGAGATTTTTCAGTACGATGCCAGTCTCGAGGTTGTTGCCCCTGATCTGTAACGTTTTGCTTACGCCAATATCGATATTAAAATTTTCCGTGGTGGTGATGTAATCACTGGCTTTGATGTTGGTATTGTCGACTAAGTCGATATTGGCTTCAAAATCAAATAGGGAGGCGCTGACGTACTTGGGCGTGACACCGACATTGAGGTTGTATCGAGCAAAATGGTGAGCGAACGAGACCCCGACTTCCAGTAGGTTAAGAGCTCGTGCTACTCCGTTGGAGGTGATGCCGTTGTTGCTGTCGAGTGGATCAAAGGTGATGCGACCGTTGTTGTCAATAAAATTGAGGGTGGGTTGATTGCAGACCGTCTGCGTGTTTAGAGCTTGTTGTAGGCAGCCCGCCAAGGTGTTGATGTCTTCGCCAACGTTTCGTAACAGGCTGCCATCACGATAGAAACCTACCGCAGAGCCAGCGGCCACCGAGCTGATGGAGAACGCGCCACCATTTTCCATCCCAGGAACAGAAAAACTAACATTCATGCCCAATTCGGCTTGCAGGGGTTTGTCGCTGAGGCTGCGCAGTTTTCTGGAAAGTGTTTTGACCGCTGTCTCAATTTTTTTCAGGCTGTTGATGGTTTGTCTGGGGTTGATGTTGGCCAAGCTGTTGTTGTAGTTGCTGATGTCGTTACTGAGACCATTGACCAGATCCTGATCCCAAAAGGCTTGTGCCGCATCGGCGAGATTGTCACTGTCCGTCAGACTGCCACCGATGGTGGGCAGGTTGAGAGAGAAGTTGTCAACGTTGTTGGCCAGCAGGGCGGGGTTGAAATTGCTGGCGTGGTTGCTGTGTGAGCTGGCCACACCGACTCCGCCCATCGCCATAGAGCGTGGGTCGTAGCTGCTAAAAGGGGTGGCTGATGCTTGGCCGAGGGTCAAGAGGCTGCTGAGCAGGGTAAGCTGTTTTAGGCTGGTGATCCGTTTTGTAGTGATGGTGTTCATAAAGAGACCTGTATCGAAAAACACGTTATGAAGGAGCATTTAAGAATAATAAATCTGGATAATATCTTGAAAGGATTTGAGTTGCTAAGCGCTGTGTCACAAACCGTTGTTGATGTTATTAACGGATCGCAGGGCGATAACATGAGATAGAGGGTGTGTTAGAGAAGCCCTCCGGCGTGATGCCAGAGGGCGCTTTGTTAGACAGCAGAGATTTTTCTGCCTGTCGAGGTGGTTTATTTTGTCGTAATACCAAGCGCTTTCAAGGTTGCGATGTTGAGGTACTTATCAACAGGCAAATTCTTATCGCGCTGGAAATCGTTGACTGCCGACATGGTTAATTGGCCGATGTCGCCATCAATGGGACCTGGATCGTAACCGGCTTCTTGCAGTGCGGTTTGAATGGAGCTGATGCGATTAACGGTCATGTTGGTGTCACAGAGAATGGTGCGCCACTCCATAAACCCTTCTTTTGCTAACTCGTTAACCGCTACGTTTTCATATTCTGATGGAACTTTTATGCGTTTTTCTTCCGGTTTGCGAATGACCTTACGCACTTTCATACTGGCGTATTCTGCGGGGATCTCGATTACGCGCGTTGTTGCGGGGGTTTTCACCACTTTGCGTTTTACGGTTTTGGTGATTTCAGGGATCGTTGTTAGGCAAATTTTGGTACCGGTGCGGGTGTGCGTCGGTTCGTCCAAGTTGTGTATTTCATGCCAAATAAATTCGGGATCAGATAGTTTTTTGGTGATCTCCACGGATTTGAATTTAGCGGGGATTTCGGTTTTGATCTCTTTAGCGGCCACGGCCAATTCGCGTATCTTAACGGTTTTATATTGGGCGGGGATCTCCGTTACTTCGGTGTGAGCGGCTGTTTTTAGCACGCGCTTACGAATGGTTTTGTAGGTTGCGGGAATTTCAACCAAACACATGATTTCGCCGGTGGTTTCATCAATGCGTTGAATGGGGCCGCTGCCTTTTTTCCAGGTGGTGTGGGCGGGTTTATCAACCACATCTTCTTCTTGCCATTCGTATTCGGCGGGAATGTCTTTAAGTGTGAAGGTGGCTTCTTTGACCAAAACTTGTTTGGTTACATTGCGGTATTCAGCCGGTGCAGCGGCTAAAGTGATGGTTGCGTCACTGACTTTTACTCGTTTGGCTTCGGTGCCGTATTGGGCTGGATGATAATGTTCATGGAAACATTCACCAGATTTGGCGCTGTCGAGGTCGATGCCATAGGTTTTTGCGGTTGCCAGCAGTTCACCGCTGGCGGGGCTGGATGATTTTTTCAGACCGGTTTTCCAGATACGAGCGGCTTCTTGTACCACCACCACTTCTTCTTCGATACCGTACACCGCTGGGATGGTTTCCAGTTTGCCAGAGGCTTCTTTAACTAAGACTTGTTCTTCATCCCACCGGTATTCGCCTGGAATAATTTCAACTCGTTCGCTGGCTTCTTTCACCAGCATGACATTGGTGACGGTGCGGTATTTTGCAGGCACCCAAACACGGGCGTAACATTCGCCTGCTATGGCATTGGTGGGCAACAGAGGGGAAGCGCTGGCCGTTGCATGAGCTGCGGCTGGAGAGGCTTTTGAAATGGCCAGACGGTCTTTATAAGACGCGATCAGTTGGTCTTTTTTCAAGAGGCTGGCTTCTTTTGCGGCCAACTTTGATTGCAGAGCACGATTTTCATCGTTTTTGGCGCTCAGAGCGCTGCTGCTGTCTCTTGTGGTGCTGCATCCAGCAGCGCTTAACACCATCAGCCCAAGAGCCAGATGGGACAGTTTGAATTTTTTCATTTTAGAGTCTCTCCTAAAAATGGGGTTAGGCCGCAACAAACAGCATCGTTTCTTCATAAAATCAATGGATTGCGGACGTAATTTGCTCGGCCAGTAAAATTAAAATAAAGTAGTAAAAAAACGGCTTAATCTGTTATTGACACGCATTTGTGGTTTTTTTTATCAATAACAAGCGGCGGCTATGGTAAGTGAAATGGGGCTTTATTTCCAGATAATACTTTTCTTGCCGGAATAGGCCGATTTAGGCCAGCTAAGGTGCGGTGTCGGTCTGCCTCTCAAGCCGCTTTTCTGCTACCCTAACGCCCTTTTCAGAATCTCGTGCAACGTCATGGCTCGAACTCGCATTAAAATTTGTGGTATCACTCAACCGAATGAGGCGATTTTGATTGCCAAAGCGGGGGTGGATGCCATCGGTTTGGTTTTTTATCCACCCAGTCCGCGCCACATTGAAATTGAAGCAGCGCAGGTGGTGATTGCCGCTTTGCCGCCGTTTGTGACCAGCGTGGCGCTGTTTATGGATGCGACCCGCGAGGCGGTGCAGCAGGTGCTGGATCGAGTCGCCATTGATCTGTTGCAGTTTCACGGTGCTGAAACCGCTGACTTTTGTGCCTCGTTTAACCGCCCCTATATTAAGTCGGTGCCAATGGGTGAGAGCCAAGATGTTGCCGCTTATGCGGCACGTTACCCAACGGCGCAGGCGCTGCTGCTGGACAGCAACGCTCTGGGTGTGGCCGGTGGCGGCGGCGAGAGCTTTGATTGGCAGCGGATGCCACGGGATCTGGCCATGCCGCTGATTTTAGCCGGTGGTTTGAAGCCAGAGAATGTGGCGGAAGCGATTGCGATCACAGCGGCCTACGGGGTAGATGTGAGCAGTGGCGTGGAACGCGAGAAAGGGGTCAAAGATCCCGCATTAATGTTGCGATTTATAGATGAGGTGAACTGTGTCGATCACAAAAACCGCTGAATGTACGTTGGATGCGCTGGCGAATGCACCGGATGAGTCCGGTCATTTTGGCCCTTACGGTGGCATTTTTGTCGCTGAAACCTTGATGGAGCCGTTGCAAGCGCTGCGCGAAGCGTACGAAGCGGCACAGCAAGATCCTGAGTTTCAAGCGGAACTGGCGTGGGAGCTGAAACACTTTGTTGGTCGTCCCAGCCCGCTTTATTACGCCCAGCGTTGGAGTGAGCGTTTGGGTGGGGCGAAGATCTATCTGAAACGGGAAGACCTGAACCACACCGGCGCACACAAGGTGAACAACACCGTTGGCCAAGCGCTGCTGGCGAAACGAATGGGCAAAAAGCGCGTCATTGCTGAGACCGGTGCCGGTCAGCATGGTGTGGCTACGGCCACGGTCGCCGCACGGTTGGGAATGGAGTGTGTGGTCTACATGGGTGCCACGGATGTGGCGCGTCAAGCGATCAACGTTTATCGGATGCGCTTGTTGGGTGCGACGGTGATTCCGGTGGAGTCCGGTTCCAAGACCCTCAAGGATGCGCTCAACGAAGCGATGCGCGATTGGGTCACCAACGTGGACAGCACCTTCTACATTATCGGCACGGTGGCAGGGCCTCACCCTTATCCGGCGATGGTGCGCGATTTCCAGAAGGTGCTGGGTGAAGAAGCACGGGCGCAGATGCTGGAGATTGAAGGCCGTCTGCCGGATCAACTGGTGGCCTGTGTCGGTGGTGGCTCTAATGCGATGGGGCTGTTTTATCCGTTTATCAAGGATGAAACGGTGGGCATGGTGGGGGTGGAAGCCGCCGGTCACGGTTTGGAATCGGGACAACATGCGGCTCCTCTCTGTGCCGGTAAACCGGGAGTTCTGCACGGCAATCGCACCTACTTGATGGAAGATCCCAACGGTCAGATCATTGAGACCCACTCTATTTCGGCGGGTCTGGATTATCCTGGTGTTGGGCCGGAACACGCTTGGTTGAAAGATTGTGGGCGGGTAGAGTATGTGGCCATCAACGACGAGGAGGCGCTGGATGCGTTTCATGATTTGACCCGAACCGAAGGCATTATGCCTGCGTTGGAGTCAAGCCATGCGCTGGCGCAGGCGAAAAAATTAGCGCCCACCATGAGCCGTGATGAGATTATTTTAGTGAATCTCTCCGGTCGTGGTGACAAAGACATTCACACCGTCGCCGAGCTGGAGGGGATTGTGGTATGAGCCGTATCGAGACGATGTTTGCTCAACTCAAGGTGGATGGGCATAAGGCGCTGATTCCGTTTGTCACTGCCGGTGATCCGACTCCCGCAACCACGGTGCCGTTGATGCACGAATTGGTCAAAGCGGGAGCCAGTCTGCTGGAGTTGGGGGTGCCTTTTTCCGATCCGATGGCGGACGGGCCGGTGATTCAACTGGCCTGTGAACGGGCGTTGAAACACGGCACCAGCCTGCGGGATGTGTTGACGATGGTGGCGGAGTTTCGCCAGCAAGATCAAACCACGCCGGTGGTGTTGATGGGCTACCTTAATCCGATTGAAGTGATGGGTTATCAGACCTTTGCCACGGCGGCAGCTGAAGCGGGTGTTGATGGGGTCTTGACCGTGGATCTACCACCGGAAGAGGGGGCAGATCTGAGTCAAGCGTTTAAGACGGTTGGCATTGATCCAATCTATCTGCTGGCTCCTACGACTTCTTTGGCGCGCGCGGAACGGATCTGCGCACAGGCCAGCGGCTTTGTGTATTATGTCTCTTTGAAGGGCGTGACCGGTTCCGCAACCTTGGATGTGGAGGCCGTTGAAGGGCGTTTGCGCGAGATTCGAACGGTCAGTAACCTGCCCTTAGGGGTTGGTTTTGGCATCAGCGATGCGCCAATGGCCGCCAAAATGGCCGCCATTGCTGACGGCGTGGTGGTGGGTAGCGCGTTGGTGAGACGCATTGCCGATAATCAAGATGATCCGGCACGACTTTTATCACAAGCGGCAGAGTTGATCGCTGGTATGCGTAAGGCAATGGATAATGTCTAAAAGGCTTGTACATTAAATGAACAACAAAACGGTGAGCAAAGCTCGCCCTACAGTCTGAGGTATCCATGAGCTGGTTTGAAAAATTAATTCCGTCTCGGATTCGCACCGAGGCAACTCAAAAAGGCACCGTCCCCGAAGGGGTCTGGACCAAATGTCCATCGTGCAGCAGCGTACTTTATCGTGCCGAGCTGGAGCGCAATATGGATGTTTGCCCGAAGTGCAATCATCATATGCGCATCGGTGCTAGGGCACGTCTGAAACATTTTCTTGATACGGGTGATCAGCTGGAGATCGGCAACAATTTGGAGCCGGTGGATGTGCTGAAATTTCGTGACAGCAAAAAATACAAAGATCGTTTGAGCATTGCACAGAAAAAAACCGGTGAAAGTGATGCCTTGATTGTGATCAAAGGCAGCGTCGAAGGTGTGCCGGTGGTGGTGGCGGCCTTTGAGTTTGCTTTTATGGGTGGCTCGATGGGGTCGGTTGTTGGCGCACGTTTTTTGAAAGCCGTTGAAATGTGTATTGTGGAGAATATTCCACTGGTTTGTTTCTCTGCCAGTGGCGGGGCGCGGATGCAAGAGGCGCTCTTTTCCTTGATGCAGATGGCCAAAACCAGTGCGGCGCTGAATAAATTAGCCAAACGGGGTTTGCCTTACATTTCGGTGCTGACCGATCCTACTATGGGCGGGGTTTCCGCCAGTTTTGCCATGTTGGGCGACATTCATGTGGCGGAACCCAAGGCCTTGATCGGCTTTGCTGGGCCGCGAGTGATCGAGCAGACGGTGCGGGAAACCTTGCCGGAAGGTTTTCAGCGCAGTGAGTTTTTGCAAGATCACGGTGCCATTGATCTGATCGTGGATCGACGTGATATGCGCAGTCGTATTGCTTCGTTGTTGGCGATAATGACTCGGCGCGCGGCGTTGTAACTCGTATTTTATAGGTGATAAAAAAACACCCTGTCTTGATTTCAAGGCAGGGTGTTTTTGTTTGCTTAGGATGATTTTGCATGCGTTTTGATTCTTTGCCCCAGTGGCTTGAATGGCAGGAGCAGCTGCATCCCAGTGAGATTGAGCTGGGTTTGGCGCGGGTTAAAGAGGTGGCGGTGCGACTGGCGCTGTTGTCACCCACAAGCCAAGTGATCACGGTGGCCGGTACCAATGGCAAAGGCTCCTGTGTGGCGATGTTGGAGCGGATTTTATCGGCAGCGGGTTATCGGGTTGGGGTCTATAGTTCACCGCATTTTTTACGCTACAACGAACGCATTCGCATGGGTGAGCAAGAGGCCAGCGATGAGCAGATCTGTGTTGCGTTTGCGGCCATTGATGCCGCTCGTGGTGAGATTTCGTTGACCTATTTTGAGTTCTCCACTTTGGCGGCGTTGTGGTTGTTTGATCAAGCAGCCTTGGGTGTGTGGGTTTTGGAAGTGGGGCTGGGTGGGCGTTTGGATGCGGTCAATATTCTCGATGCCGATTGTGCCTTGCTGACCTCGGTGGCGTTGGATCATCAGAGTTGGTTGGGCGATGATCGAGAGAGCATTGGTCTGGAGAAAGCCGGTGTTTTCCGTGCGGGCAAAGTGGCGGTGTGTGCCGATCCAGAGCCACCAGAGAGCGTTTTGACTCACGCGCAGCAATTGGGCTGCGAGTTGTTGTGTGTTGGATCTGACTATCAATTTGAATCTCAAGCAGATAAGTGGTCTTGGCAGGGAGTGAACGGCGTTTGGTCAGAGCTGCCCAAACCGGCCTTGCAGGGTGAGTTTCAACTGGCGAATGCAGCGGCTGTTTTACAGGTTTTAGAGACGTTCTCTGCTACACTGCCGATTGCTCGAAGGGCGCTGCTGGAGGGTTTGCAGAGCCTCTCTTTACGTGGTCGATTGCAAAGATTGGATTGCGAGATTGAGACCTATTTGGATGTGGCTCACAATCCGGCCGCAGCAACGGTGCTGGCAGTTGAGTTGGCTGCCAGTCGGCCTGAGGGTAAAACCACCGCAGTGTTGGGCATGTTGGACGATAAAGACGTGGTTGGCGTGATTAAAGCGTTGCAGGGGGTGATTGATCGCTGGGTGGTGATCTCTTTGCCAGCGCCACGGGGTTTAACGGCTGAGCAGTTAGCAACGGAGATCAGAACCGTGGATGCGGAGGCTGAGATCAGCTTGGCAGAGAATGCCTTGTTAGGTTATGAATCTGCGCTGGCGGTTGCTGCAAGCAAGGATCGGATTATTGTATTGGGTTCTTTTTTGACCGTGGCAGCCATGTTGAGCACAGAATCGAAATGAGACATAAATTGATGGAGCAATTTTAGTGGATATTTCCTTAAAGCAACGTCTGCTTGGGGCATCGGTGTTGGTGGCGGTGACGGTGATCTTTTTACCTCTGTTGTTTGATGGTGCGGGTCAGAGGGCAAAAAGAGAGCTGGATATTCAGATTCCACCGCCGCCGCCGGTGCCGGTCTCGCGGTTAAACATTCCTCAACCGCCCTTAGAAGCGCTTGAGAGTTTGCCTGAGGCGGTTAAGATTCCTGCCAAACCGAATCAGCAGCAACCGCCAGCAGTGCCGCAAGTTGCCAAAGCTCCAGTGGTTAAAGTACAGCCTAATAAGGCTGATTTGCGTAGTTGGGTCTTGCAAGTGGGCAGTTACAGAGAGCGGGGAAATGCACGTGATGCGCGGGATAAATTGAAAAAATCAGCGGATTATCATGCCTTTATTCAGGAAGCTCAGAGCGGCTCAGGTCGGATTTATCGGGTGCGCATCGGGCCGATGAGCAGTCGTGCTAAGGCCGATGCGTTGCGCCAGAGGCTACAGAAAAAAGAGGGTGTGCAGGCGATTGTACTGCGTCATCATTAGGGTTTTTGTCTGTTCGACTGCTAGAATGCGGCACCTTACAGAGTTGTGCCGAGGTTTAAGGATATAAATATGTTGACCGGTGTGGATATCGCCATTGTTGCGATCATCGTGGTTTCAAGTCTGATCAGTTTGATGCGGGGTTTTGTTAAGGAGGCGATCTCTTTGGCAACGTGGGCGTTGGCCTTTTGGGTTGCGGTCACTTTCTCTGCCAGTATGGAAATGTTGCTGCCCGAGACGATTCAGGTGCCAAGCCTGCGTTTGGCGATCAGTTTTGCGGCACTCTTTTTTATGTCTTTGTTGGTGGGTGGTTTAGTGAACTACTTTATCGGCAGCTTGGTGGATCAAACGGGATTGAATGGTACCGATAGAACCTTGGGCATGGTGTTTGGCCTTATGCGTGGCTCGTTTATCGTTGCTATTTTAGTGCTGTTGGCGGGGCTAACGCCATTGCCACAAGATCCGTGGTGGCAAGAAGCGCAGTTGATCAAACATTTTGAATTGTTGGCGGGTTGGATTAAAGAGTACATTCCGCAGCAGGTGGCAAATAATTTTGTCCATACATAAAAAGGCAGTGTTACGGCATTGCCTTAACTGTTTTTGAACCATCCAAATAAAGAGTTAGAGGGAAAACGCGATGTGCGGAATCTTCGGTATCGTCGGGCAGAGCCCCGTCAACAAGACTTTGTATGACGGTTTGCTGTTGTTACAACACCGAGGACAGGATGCGGCGGGTATCGCGACCTGTTTTGAGGGACGAGTCTATATGCGCAAAGCATTGGGGCTGGTGAGTGATGTTTTTCGCAGCAAACACATGCTGCGTTTGAAAGGCAATATGGGCATTGCTCATGTGCGTTACCCCACTGCCGGTAACTCCTCGCCAGCGGAAGCGCAGCCCTTTTACGTCAACTCGCCTTACGGCATTGCCATGGGGCATAACGGCAATTTGACCAACGCTGAGGAGCTGAAAAAGCAGCTGTTTGAGGCCGATCTGCGCCACATCAACACCAACTCTGACTCTGAAGTGTTGTTGAACGTGTTTGCTCATGAGTTGCACAGTCGAGTCAAATCTCCTCAGCTTTCTGCTGAGGCTATTTTTGGTGCGGTCGAGGCGGTGCATGAACGCTGTCGTGGCGGTTACGCGGTGATTTCGATGATTGTGGGTCACGGTATTTTGGGATTTCGAGATCCCTTTGGTATTCGGCCCATGGTGATTGGTAAACGCGAAGATATGGCCGGTGTCGAATATATGATCGCCTCCGAGAGCGTTGCTATTCGGGCGTTGGGTTTTGAGGTGGTGCGAGACGTGGAGCCAGGTGAAGCGGTTTACATTGAAGAGAACGGCACTTTGCATACCAATCAGTGTGCTAAAAACCCGCGTTACGCCCCCTGCATCTTTGAGTACGTCTATTTTGCCCGTCCCGATTCGGTCTTGGATAATACTTCGGTCTATCAAACGCGCCTCAATATGGGCGAAATGTTGGCGGCCAAAATTCTGCGTGAGTTTAAGGATCACGACATTGATGTGGTGATTCCGATCCCCGATACCAGCCGTACTTCGGCGATGGAGTTGGCTCACCATCTCGGTGTGAAGTACCGCGAAGGCTTTATTAAAAACCGCTACATCGGTCGCACCTTTATTATGCCTGGCCAGACTCTGCGGAAAAAATCGGTGCGGCAAAAACTCAACCCGATTGATTCGGAGTTTGAGGGTAAAAATGTTTTGCTGGTGGACGACTCCATTGTGCGTGGTACCACTTCGGGTCAGATTGTGCAGATGGCGCGTCAAGCGGGAGCCAATAAAGTCTATATGGCTTCGGCTGCTCCGCCGGTGCGTTACCCCAATGTCTACGGCATTGATATGCCTGCGGTGGATGAGCTGATTGCCCATGATCGTAGCGTGGACGAAATCTGTGAGGTGATCGGTGCTGATTGGCTGATCTATCAAGATCTGGATGATTTGATTGAGTCGGTGCGTTCGGCCAGCGACAAGCTGCAAGAGTTTGAGACCTGCTGTTTTACCGGCGAGTATGTGACCGGTGATGTCAGTGCCGAGTATTTGCTGCAATTGGAGTTGATCCGCAGTGATAAAGCCAAAGGTGGCGGTGAGAGTAATGTCTCTCAAGACGTTGCCATCGCGCAGAGCGAGTAGTCTGCTTGTCTCGGCAGTTATTGATCTCTGCTGAACGACAGCAATTGCTGCTTTGTGAGGGTCAGCGGATTTTGGCTGCCTATCCCATTTCCACCTCTCGTCATGGCTTGGGTGGCGAGGAGGGCAGTTACAAAACCCCGCTGGGCAAACATCGTATTTGTGCCAAAATTGGTGCGGGTGAGTCGTTGGGGGAGGTGTTTGTGGGTCGTCTGCCACAAGGTTATCAGGCTGAGATTTTGGACGATGAACGTCGCAGTGAGAGGGATTCCATTACCAGCCGCATTCTTTGGCTGGAAGGTTTGGAGCCGGGTCTGAACCAAGGTGAGGGCTGTGATTCCAAGCAGCGTTACATTTACATTCACGGTACCGTCGAAGAGGGGTTGATCGGTCAGCCGGTCTCCATCGGTTGTATACGAATGAAAAACAGCGATGTGATCGAGCTGTTTGAGCAAATTTCTGAGGGCGATCCCGTCCTTATTTTAAAATAAAGCG